>CAZLTI010000080.1:5798-12401 GCA_964562335.1 uncultured Pseudomonadota bacterium
AGGGTAAGCGATAGTCCCGTTCGCCTCCGACATTCGGCGGCGGTCGCGCGGTGAGGCCGCACTCCGCGCACTCGAATGCCAAAGTAGAGGAGGACAGCGTACTTTCTGTCATCCGGACTGTACCGTCGGCTTCAGATTTTCACTGAATCGGCGCTGCGTTGCGATTCGCCGCTAGATGTCGGCAAATCGAATCAGCGTTAGCGGGCTCGGCTCCGGGAGCCTTACCGCCGGTCGGGAATTGCGATGTTCGCTCACCCTGCCCCGAAAGCTCTGTTTGTCCTTTATTCGATCTCAAACCCTAAGCCCATATCTTCCGTCCGTCAACAGTTTGTTTCCCGATCGGAGCCGACCGACATATGTTCTCTTTCCCAGTCGACGATACCCTGGCAAAGCCCTTCGATATTCTGCGGTTCGGCGGAAAACGCGGGCACCAGTCCGAAGCGGGCGAGCGTTCCGGTCGTGACTGCACCGATGGAAGCCAATTTGGGCAGCTCCCGCTGCGTTTTGGTCTCTCCGCAAATGGCAAAGAAGTTGGATACCGTCGAGGAGCTGGTAAAGGTAATCCAATCGATGTCGCGGCGATCTAGCATATTGGAGATCAGCTCCCTGTTTTCGTAAGGAATGCGGTTTTGATAGACGGGCGTTATGTTGGTTTCCGCTCCCGCCTTTTCCAGGTTTTCCAAAAGGAGGTTTCTGGCGACGAGGGCACGCGGCAGCCAGACTCTTTTGCTGCGGACGCCAACGGAAACGAGTCTTTCCGACAAATTTTCACTCTGGAACCGATCGGGAGTCAGGTGTACCTCCCAACCGAAGGATTCGACAATCCGACTCGTCTGCCTGCCGATCGTCGCAACTTTGCAGCGGGAGAAGCTGCTTCGGTCGATACCGAGAAAATCCAATCTTTTTTTTGCGAATACTGCCGCATTGGGACTGGTAAAAACCAACCAGTCGAATCTGTCGGCAGAGGACGCTGCCCGGTCGAAGGGTTTCCAATCGTCCGGTTCGACGATTTTTATCGTCGGGATGCAATATACTTCGGCTCCGAGAACCTCAAGCCGCTCCTTTAGACTGCCCGCCTGGGAAATATCCCGCGTAATGACGATCCCTCTTTTGGTGAGAATGCCCATTCTGCTTTTCCGCCGATTCGGAGCCGAAACTAACGCACGTCGACTCCCAAATTTTCCAAAATGGCTCCGGCCCCGTGGCGGAGAAGTTTTTCCGCCACGCTGACTCCCAGTGCTTCGGCATTGGGTTCCGGCCCGGTTTCGCATATTTTGATCAGGGTATTTCCATCTTCGCTGGCCACCAATCCGGTAAGTTCGATCGTCCCGTTGCTGAGAGTGGCGAATCCGGCCAGCGGCACCTGGCATCCCGCGTTGAGCCTTTGCAGCAAAGCTCTTTCGGCCCGGATCTCCGATGTCGTTTGGGCATCGGTCAACGGTTTGATGAGTGCCAATGTCTCTTCGTCGCCGACTCTGGATTCGATGCAGACCGCTCCCTGTCCGATCGCCGGTAGCGAAACCGCGAAGGGCAGCATTTCCGCAATGCGGTCCGCCATATTCAACCGAATCAGTCCGGCTGCCGCCAATACGATCGCATCGTAGGATCCCTCGTCCAGTTTGCCGACCCGCGTATTGACGTTTCCTCGCAGAGATTTATACCGCAGGTCGGGTCTGAGCCTCCTCAGTTGCGCCACTCTTCTCAAAGAGCTGGTTCCCACGACGGCATCTTGCGGCAGACTGGCGAAGGAGGGGAAGCGATTGGAAACAAAGGCGTCGTTGGGCCTCTCCCTTTTGGCAATAACGGATATTTCGAGTCCCGCCGGAAGCTCGACCGGTACGTCCTTCATCGAATGGACGGCAATGTCCGCCTCATGGTTCAGCAAGGCAACCTCCAACTCTTTGACGAAAAGCCCTTTGCCTCCGATTTTGGCGAGAGGGACATCCAAAATTTTGTCTCCCTGCGTCTTGATCGGAGAGAGACGAATTTCCGCCTGGGGGAAAAAGCCTCCGATGCTTTCCCTGGCCCATTCCGCCTGCCACAACGCCAGCCGACTCGACCGGGTGGCGATTGTCAGTTCCCTTTTCATTTCAACTTGAGGATGTTGTTTTTTACGGTGGGAGCGGCCCGGCTTTCCAGGTCGAACAGATCGTTGATCGTCCGCACGTACTCCAGATCGACGACCCCCTCTTTCGCCTTCTCTTTCAGCATTACAGTGGGATTGTGCAGGATTTTGTATGCCAGTCCGTTGATCATCGCCCGAATGCATCTCTCCTGTTTGGCGGACAGTTCGCCGAACTCGCTTAGTCCCTTGATCAACTCCGCATTGGCCAGATCCAGAATCCTCTCCCTCAGTTTCCTGATTGTCGGAACTACGTCCAGTGTCATCAGCCACTCGTCGATGCGGTCCAACTCCTCTTCGACGATTCTTCCGGCCTTTTCCGCCTCCTTCTGCCTGAAGTCGAGATTGGCGTCGACGACCGACTGCAGATCGTCGATATCGTATACGTAGCAGTTGTTGATTCCGTTCACCTTCGGATCGATATCCCTGGGCACGGCGATGTCGATAAAAAACATGGAGCGGTATTTCCGTCTCTTCATGCTGTGCTGAACCATTTTCCGATCGAGGACAAATCCTCTCGCTCCGGTGGAGGAGATGACGATATCGGCATTTTCCAGATGCCTCTCCATATGTTCGAAACGCACGGCCGAACCGTTGAACCTCTCCGCCAGCACAACCGCACGCGAAAAGGTGCGGTTGGCCACGAACAGTTGGACGCATCCTGCCTTCAGCAGATGGCCGATCGCCAGTTCGGCCATCTCCCCGGCACCGACGACCAGTATCACCTTGTCCTTCAGTCCGAAAAATATCTTCTTTGCCAGTTCTACGGCTGCAAAGCTGATGGAAACGGCGAACTTGGCGATGTCGGTTTCGTTGCGAATCCTTTTGGCCGTGACGAACGCCCGGTTCATGATCTGATTCAGCAGGAATCCGCACCCCTTCGCCTCCATGGAGAGGTGAAAGAAGTTCCTGACCTGTCCGGTGATCTGCGGCTCGCCAATCACCATGGCTTCTAGGCTGGAGGCCACGCGAAATATGTGCTCCACGGCGTCGCGACCGACGAGTTGCAAAAATTCGTCGGCATGCTCTTTGGAGACGTTGCGAAATGCGAGAAATCGGTCGATGACCCTGCCGCAAACTTTCAGCGGCTCTTCCGACTGAAAGTAGATCTCGACTCGATTGCAGGTGGAAAGGAGCATCGCCTCCTTGATGTCCGTCTCCCTTTTCAGTTGCCCGATCAAAGCCGTTACTTCGCTTTCGTCGATCGCCAGTTTTTCTCTGGTTTCGATAGCGCTGTTTTTGTAGCTGGATGTGACTACGCCGATCTGCATATCCGTTTAGTCCTGCTGGCGGTATTTCAGTCTGGATTGTAGAAACTGGAGGAGGCCGTTTTGTGCAATCTCCTCTTGAGAGCCGGTTTGCATGTCTTTGACGGCTATACGGCCATTTTCAATCTCTTTTTCGCCGAGAATCAGACTCAATCTGGCCTTCAGTTTGTTGGCCTGCCTAAACTGGCTTTTCATCGAGGAGAGAAACGGATCGTAGTGGCATTCGAATCCCGCCTCGCGGCACGATGCCGCAGTCTGCGCGACTACCGGTCGGTTCCGTCCTACGACGAATAGGTCCGGCTGTTTTGTCTCTGGGGAATCCATCAGGAGGGTCAGGCGGTCCAAGCCCAAGGCGAAGCCGATGGCCGGGACCGTTTCCGCTCCGAAGACCTCAAAGAGTCCGTCGTAGCGTCCGCCTCCTCCGGCGGCATTTTGAGCGCCCAGGTTTTCCGCATAGACCTCGAAAACGGTCCGTGAGTAGTAGTCGAGTCCCCGCACCAGTTTGTCGTTTAGCGTGTAGACGACGCCGTGCCTTTCCAGCAGATTGCGCAACTCCGCAAAATTTTCCGCGCAGTCGGAACATACCTCCTCGCGGATTTTCGGCGCATCCGCCGTTGTCGAGGCGCACCGGTCGTTTTTGCAGTCCAGAATTCGCAGTGGATTGGAGTTCAAACGACGCTTGCAGTCTTCGCAGAGTTCCCTTCCCTCTTCCGAGAAAAACCGGACCAGCTTTTTCTTGAAGTCGGGTCGGCATTCCGGTTTCAGGCATCCGATCGTGTTGATCTGAAAGGAAACCCCATCCAGATTGATGGAGCGAAACAGATGCCGCAAAATGAGAATCGTCTCCAGGTCCGCGTCCGGCGTCGAAACCCCGAAGTATTCCGCGCCGATCTGATAGAATTGGCGGTGTCTCCCCTTTTGCGGCTGTTCGTAGCGGAACATGGGTCCCGCGTAGAAGTATTTGATGTACCGATTTTGCCGCATCGAGTTGTTGTTTATCACGTGGCGAACCACCTGGGCGGTGCTTTCCGGCCTCAGTGCCAGACATCTCTGTCTGCGATCCCGCAACAAAAACATCTCCTTGCCGACGATATCCGTCTCCTCTCCGATACCGTGGGAAAATAGATCGACGCTTTCCATCAGGGGAAGTCGAATTTCCTTGTAGCCGTACAGGGTAAGGACTCTTTTTGCCTCCTCCTCGATCAGCCGGAAGCGCTCCAAAGAGTCTCCGGTCAGATCCCTTGTCCCCTTTACCAGTTTTAATTTCATTGATTGCCGGTTCCCGGTTCGATCTCCTTTATTCGTCCGCTTCGCTCTCCGACAGTCCGTAGAGCAGTTCTATCTCCTCCGCCCAGATATCCGAATTGGGAGTCTCCAGGACCAGGGGCATCTCGTCGAAGCGCGAATCGTTTGCGATATATCGAAAGACGGCCATGCCGATCTCCCCTTTGCCTATCGATTCGTGGCGGTCGACGCGGCTTCCCAGCGGTTTCTTCGAGTCGTTCAGATGCATGCCTTTGAGATATTCGAACCCGACGACCCGATCGAACTCCGCAAAGGTTCGGTCGCACGCTTCGGGCGTGCGCAAATCGTAACCTGCGGCGAAAGCGTGGCAGGTGTCCAGACACACCCCGACGCGATCCTTTTCTTCGACTCGATCGATGATCTGCTTCAACTGTTCGAATCGAAAGCCGAGATTGGATCCCTGCCCTGCCGTGTTTTCGATGACGGCAGTTACTCCTTGCGTTTTGTCCAGGGCCAGATCGATCGATCGGGAGATTCTGCCGATGCACTCCTCCTCCGCAATCGTCTTCAGGTGGCTTCCCGGATGAAAGTTGAGGAAGAACAGTCCCAGGGCCTGGCAGCGCTCCATTTCGTCCAGAAAGGCATTTCTCGATTTTTGCAGCTTCTCCTCGTCCGGATGGCCCAAATTGATTAGATAGCTATCGTGCGGCAATATGAACCTCTTGTCGATTCCGCTGTCTTGGCAGTTTTTCGTAAAGGAGTCGATATTCCTGTCCGTATAGGGTTTGGCAACCCATTGACGCTGGTTCTTGGGAAAAAAGGCAAACGCTCTGGCCGATATTTCTCTGGCGTTCAGCGGAGCATTTTCCACTCCGCCGGCCGCACTGCAGTGTGCACCGATTCTTTTCATGCAAAACCTGTCGTTTTCGTTTGGGATTTCGACGGTTGGAAGGGGTTCCGTGATGTTCCCTTCGTTTCAACCATCGTTGCGATGATAAATCGGCAACGCTCCTTTTTATTCGTGCCGAAATTTCCCTAAACGGATACTCTAAAAATTCGATCCGCGCAATATGTTCCCGCACGAGCCGGAGCTATGGACATTCTTGTTGCGTCAACTCTTAATCGACGGAAGTCTGGATAAGGATGGTTCGAACGAAGGCAGGGCACTAGCATAGTGTGAGAGCCAATCCTCATCGGGGTTGGCGAAGGAAAGAAAGTATCAATGGATTGATGACAGGATATTCCCCCTCTTTAATGCAAACGGTTCATCAGCATTAATATCTGAAAACAGGGAAAATATGGAAATGGATCCTGCGAAGGGACAGTTTCTGGTTTATCGGGCAGAAGACGGAAAGCTGAAATTGGATGTTCGGTTAGAGGATGAGAACATCTGGTTGACCCAGGCTCATATGGTCGATCTGTTTCAGACTACAAAGCAAAACATAAGTCTTCATATTCAAAATATTTATGAAGAAGGAGAGCTGGTCCCGGAGGCAACTGTCAAGAAATACTTGACAGTTCGCCGGGAGGGGAGTCGTGAGGTCAATCGCCTGCTGGATTACTACAATCTCGATATGATTATTTCTGTGGGCTACCGGGTGAAAAGCCATGTGGCCACTCGGTTTCGCATTTGGGCAACACAAAAACTGACAGAGTTTATCATCAAGGGTTTTGTGCTGGATTCGAATGGCCTGCCGGTAGGCTTCCCTGATGAAATCTCTTCCGGCGAGGGCGGATACCAGCATCAGCAGGGTGGATTCGGGAAGGTGAAAGTTGGTCGGCAATTGATCCACCGGATTTCCCAATCAAGAAGTATTGTGATTGAGGAACAACCAAAAAGAGGATCAACGATGAATGAACCAAAATCGTTAGATGGTCTTTTCAAAGAAAAGATATTTAGAATACCCGTTTACCAGAGGGGCTATGCGTGGCAAAAAAAACAGCTGAAAGATTTCCGGGAAGATCTAA
>CAZLTI010000081.1:0-12397 GCA_964562335.1 uncultured Pseudomonadota bacterium
AGATAGAAGAAAATTTCCAAATCATTCAAAAAGTTTAAAAACTAATTTCGCTAGAATTATAATATTTGTTAAAAAATAAAAAAATCTTCTTGCAAAAAAAGTGTATGCAATAAAATTCACATACGCCTTAAAAACGTTGACTTAAAAACTTTCCCATCAAAATGGGAAGATAAAAAGTACAAAAAAATAATTACTATCTGCTTTATTTCTTATAATTAAGAAAGAAGCAGGTAGAATTTTTACCGACTGTTATAAAATTTTGGGAAATAAATAAATCAATCTTCGTACTCATACAACTCTTTACAACCAGGATAAGGCATCTCAGCTTCATCATAAAGATTTGTATTTGAAGCAGCGGACTCAATGTCCTTCATTAATTGAACAACCAAACCTTCGACTTTAGTCCTAATATCAGCATCGAGATACTTTACAGGACACCATCTATGCGTATGGTTATTAACTATATCAACTTGTTGTAATAGGTCAGTTTCAAATTTTTGACCAAGAATAGTTCGGCCAAGTACTGTAGGCCTTTGTGTCACGTTGCCATCATTATCTAATTTTTCTGCAAATACTTTTTGCCCAACTGATACCCAAGGAGTTACTCCATCAGGCCGATAGCAACTCAAGTGATCATTCGTGCTCCAATACGGTGATCCTATAAAAGGTTGATATATAACCTCGCAATCACCACCACCTTGAATATCAACATGCGTTACAACTCCATCAAACTCAGGGATGATATCTGTCGTAACATCTAAATCATAAATCAGATGGTACCCATCAGCTCCAAATTCCGAAAATGGTTTCTGATCATGGGAAGGATCAAAGACACCACCCTTGCTAGCAACTTTAAACAAAGAATTCGAAATAGCCAGATTTAGAAGCTTAGGTGGATCATCAGTTACAGTGACATCATCTGGATCACTTGAGTCTGCAGAAATAACAACAACACCTTCTTTCGTTGGTCTCCAGGTACCTTTTGTTTCCCAGTCATCAGGTCTAAAAACATATGTATCGTTAATTCCAGCACCAAGAAGGGAAATAGATACATCGGTACTTGGTTTAGATCTAAGACTCACAGTGAAAGACTTGCCCAAGGTTATATTAACATCAGATACAACAATGTTTCCAACCGCATCACTTCCACTCCCATTGCTATCTGACTTGCACCCCATAATAGCAACGGCAAGCATGATGAAGGAAAGAATCAAACCCAAATTTTTTTTCATTTCTTTCTCCCCAGAAAAAGTCACCCCCAGAAACCCTGGTAGCGATTAGTTAATGTTTCTTAGCAAAACACTAAAAACATCGAAAAAATACCCAGGAAAAACCCTGAGAAGACTCCCCAAGAAAAAAAAATTAGCAAGGGGAATCCTGCTGGTCACCAGACCAGCAAAACACCCCCTGCTACAAAAGATTAGTATTTATTTTCGCAATAATACGCTTTAAGGCTGTCAATATCTAACGAAAACGACAGAAATTACGACCCTTATTTACATCGATACCGCTAAAGTTTTTGTAGTTTTTTGCTGCTTCGACTGTCGATTCGGGACTTTCGGGGGATAGTATCCGCGGGAGATTGCGAAGTCGGGCGTCTATCGAATATTCCGTGTCGCGCTCGATTGGTTTTGCATACATGGCGCATCCTTCAATTGCCCTGTTCCCAACATTCTTATGACGGTATCCAAGAATATGTTCCTATTTTTTCGATTGTTGTATTTATAGGAAGTCTCGGCTACGTAGGAGTGTACATTTTCTCTGTCGTAGTGACGATGGCTACCGTACCAGGCTCTTTTTATCAAACTCCAAAACCCCTCCAATGTATTTATGTGTATCGTTCCATTGCAATAGGTTGCCTGGCGGTTGACCACGGAACGATCGACTATGGAGCCCATAGGCGAATAGCCTCTATACTCGTCCGCAATCAAACGAGTCTTTATAGGATCGACATTGCGTTTCAAGATGCCCGATAAAGTTTCGTAGGATAGTTTGTCGGATTTGGCTACGACCTTTGTCTTAACCTCGCCATTTCTTTCCATCGTTCCCAATACGGCAGTTTTATTCGTACCTCGACCTCTTTTACCGTTCGATTTTTTATTGTTGTCTTTTCTTGGCCTACCGCCTATATAGGTCTCGTCCATTTCGACTATGCCCTTTAACAGCCTACTCTCTTTCGTTTCCATAGCCTTTCCTATTTTCGTCATAATGTTCCATGCCGTGGCTTGCCTTATTCCCGTATCTCTTGCAACTCGATAGCTGGACAACCCTTTTTTCGCATTCGACATTAGAGCTAGCACTAAAAACCATTCGGGCAGTTTTCTTGCCTTGTGAAAAATCGTACCCACCGTAGCCGTAAAGGATTTGCGACACTCTTGACACTGATATCTATCCTGTTGCCTCTTTTCGGACTTTTTGCCCGTTTTGTCCGAATTGCAATAGGGACATCGTACTTTGTCGCCCCATCTTGTCTTTTCCAAAAAACTCAAACACTCTCTATTGTCCGAAAAGTTTTTCGCAATCTCTATAACTGTCATTTTATGCCTCTCTTTGTTGTCGAGTTGAGTACAAAGAAACAAAGTCGAATCGATTTGTCAAGCCTTAAAGCGTATTATTGCGATTGTTTTTAATTTGAAATCTCTGCCAGCTACCGAATAAGCTCCAATAAGAGTAGGAGGTATCTGGTTTTCATCATAATACATCTTATTCTCCTAAGATAACCTGACTAATTTTATTAAAATACTCGATATCTTTTTGTCTGTTTTCTATATGTTTTATTAACTCTTTATATATTTCATGTTTTGGTATATCTTTACAACTTCTATGAAAGTTTCCATAAAGAATAATACCGGATTTATCATATTCTTTATCCTTAAATGCACCTTTGTTAATTTTTAAATTAAAACTTCCCTCATTAATTTCATAGATGAAACTCAAACCTGTTTCTTTTAGCTTAAAGGATTCATTATCCCAATCACCTTCTTTAGTAAACTTTTCTTTTATAAAGTGGTTCGGGTTTTCAAGCTCGATAAATGATGTCAGATTGATTCCTATCTCTTTATATGGTGTATGTTCCAGTACTTCGATATATTTTTTCGCAATGTTTGATATTTTGCTCTCAGTAACGTTAACTTGCTGCCCTCTTTCCACTACTTGAAACTTTGTTGTCTCAACCAAAAGGCTCACCCCGCTATCATAAGAAACAATTGCAAATGGTGGTGTCGATATTGGAGCTGCCGACAATTGCCAATCCCAATCCTCTGGTACGATATTTTTAACTCGCAGGAAATCAGGATTAAGAATTGTCGGATTAAAGGTTTCAGCCGTAATAACGATTGAGAACTCAAATACGTTGCCCTTCAAGTTGTTCTCCTTTTTACAAAGCGTAAGATGAATCTAATTTAATGCCTTGTTTGTTATGGCACCCTCTTTTAACCCTACCCTATTAGAGACTAATAGAAGTACCAACAGGAATATTGTACACAATGAATTTCACCAGCCGTCAACACTATCCAGACCTAATATCAAGATACAGAATCTACTGAAAAAAATCGTAAAAGCGCAATATGATCTTAGAGTCAAAGAACATTCCGAAAATCCCAATGACAACAAGAAAAAGGCAAAAGAGCTGGACATCGAGATTGACAATCTGATCGACACGCTTCAGAAGTTAACTTACGAATCAGCAATCAAAAGGTTGGAGCAGAGAATCGCAGATTTAGAGGAAAAGAAACTTTTACTGGATTTTGACTCTTGCGAATCCGTCAATTCCTTTCCGGTATTCGAAGCGACATATAATACCGTAGCTAATATGTTCAGAGTGGATTAAGGGAGACTTACGCCAAAAAAAGACTTCAATATCCGGTTTTTCCCAAATGTATCTCCTATACCTAAAGATGAGGGTTTTGGAAGGGTAGAATGTTTGTAAGAAAATGGGTAAAGTGGAGACTACCGGAATCGAACCGGTTACCTCAACACTGCCAGTGTTGCGCTCTAGCCAAGTGAGCTAAGCCCCCACGTAGGTACTGCTCCGTATTTGTAATCAACGGTGCTTTCCGGTGTCAATAGGGAAATTGCATTCGTGCGAATTCGATCTATCCGTCTATGCTGTCCTCTATGCAAAGCGAGACCTCGTGGATAGCCGTAAAAACCTCTCTGATCAAAGAGGGACTGATGCCGACGGATTCCGCCGCCGCGACCTTGTGGTCCAACAGACGCCGCCACCTGATTCCATCCAGATAGGGAACGCCCCGTCTACGTTTATACGATCCGATGCGTTTGACCGTTTTGAAACGTTCGGCCAAAATCAGGCAGAGCGATTTTTCCAAGTTGAGCAGAGACTGCCGCAAAACGTCCAGTTCCAGATCGTGGCAAATCGATGCCATGAGGTTTTCGTCGGTCGTTTTGTCGAACCGAACCAGAGCCTCCCGAAAGACCAGATCCAGGATTTTCCGGAAGAAAGCCGGTTCCAGTTTCAGCTCGGTCGAGAGTTCGATCAGCTGCCGCATCTCTTCCATCCTCGCCTCGCTGCGTTTCGGATCGATTTTTTGGGATCTCTTCAAGAACAGGATTTTTTCCACGACACGCATCCGTTCCGCCAATAGATACATAAACGAGGAGTCTATGTTGTCGATGGATTTTCTCAGGTCGATCATCAACGGATCCTTTGCCAATTCCTCACTATTCATCTCTTCGTTCCCTATTTGGTCGGCTTTGAATTCTCCGTCCGGCAATAGTGAACCAATCTATTGCATATCGAATTCGAGGGCAATAGAATAGATTAGTGTTTGCAACCATACGCTTCGTTGGCCGCCAATGATACGCCCCGTTTTTTTTCTATTCGCCGCTGTTTTCGCGCTGTCTCCATTCGGCGCCCTTGCGGAGAAATGCACCCGGTGTCACCTGGAAAGCCAACGCTTCTCCCCTTTTCACGATCCCCGACAGATAAGCTGCGAGATGTGCCACGGAGGAGATGCCGAAAGCCTGCTGCAGGAAAAAGCACACAAGGATATGGAAGCCTATCCCGGGAGAATGGCTACCGTCGAACGATCCTGCGGACAGGCCGAATGCCACGAGGAGTTGATTCCCCTGGTCAAAAATTCGATTATGCATACGGTGGCCGGAATGGTCTCCGTCACGCGGAGAATCCTCAACGAAGAGAGCACCGATCCTGCCGATGCTCCTCTTGCCGAGCGGCTTTCCGAAAAGGGAGTCGACTCCTATCTAAGAAAGCTCTGCGTTTCCTGCCACTTGGGAACGGAGCGCAAAAGCCATCTTCAGACGCCAAAGGACCGCGGCGGCGGCTGCGCGGCCTGTCATCTCCGCTCCTATCGCAAGATAAAAAGGGAGAGACTTACTCTGGAAGAGGATGGGTTGCTCAAGGTGTTCGGACCGGTTCACCCTACTTTGAGCATTGCCATCGGCAACGAGCGCTGTTTCGGCTGCCACAGTCGCTCCGGACGCATTGCGCTAAACTATATCGGACTGGCCGAAACGGAAGAGATCGACCGCTCCAGAACAGAAGATTTCGGATATCTTCCCGACAGGCGGTTGGTGGAAAAAAAAGCGCCGGACATCCATAGCGCTGCGGGTATGGCTTGCATCGATTGCCATACGGCAGCCGGAATCATGGGAACCGGAAAGCGGCATACCCGCAAGCGGGAGCAGGTGGATATCCAATGCGTCGACTGCCACCTCCCCGACGGTTCATCCCCATGCGGGGAAAATTGCGAGAACGAAAAATCGATGGTTTCCTTCAACCGTCGAGAGGCCATCTACCTGTCGCTCTATAGCGAAAAAATGCCGCCGCCGAAAGGATTGAACGTCCCCGTCACAAGACGGTACAAAACGCCGCTGCTCCATGTAAGAACGGCCGAAGAACCAGACCTGATGTTTGCCAAATCGACGGGAAAAATGTTGGAAATTCCCAAAATCAAGCAAACTCCCGACCACAAAATGGAGGGACACGAGCGGCTGAACTGCGACAGTTGCCATTCCGGCTGGGCGCCCCAGTGCTACGGATGCCATATCTCCTTCGACCCGGACGGAAAGCAGTTCGACCATCTAAAGAGAAAAAAAACGCCCGGTCGTTGGAAAGAGAGCCGATGGGCAGTTTTTTCCGATCTGCCGGCGTTGGGAGTTACCGGCTCCAATAGGATTGCACCCTTCATTCCCGGTATGAATCTAATCGTAGACAAGGGGAACGGAGCTGCGGTTTTCTCGAAAAGCTACTACTCCTCCCTCTCCCCCCACACGACCCAAAAAAAGGGAAGAAGTTGCGAAAGCTGCCACCGAAGCAAAAGCGCCCTCGGAATTATCGAGCATCGAAAAAAGTCGCCTCACAATTCCTCTTGGATCGCTCCGATCGGATGGATCGAAGAGGAGAGTCCCCAACCGGGCAGAGCGACGCAGCCGGGTGCGCGCAGCTTCAATGCGGAGGAGATCGCAAGAATCGAAAAGGTCGGCGTCTGTTTGGAATGCCACTCCAAGGAGGAATCCCTCTTTCGGAATTACCTCCGAAGTTTGAAGGAGACGACAAAAAGCTGCCGATAGCCTGCCCCTATCCGTTCTTTTGAGAAAAAGGTTTTAAATTCCCGTGATATGGTTTATCCCTATATTTCGCAAATCCATAATTTCAACGATAGACGAAAGACCGCAACGATGGACGAGCGAAACCGATATGTACTATCGGCTGGAACTGTCCGCTCCGTTTTTCGAATCGAGACGTTCCATGCCGAATTTGAGCACTTTGCAGGAGGTCGGGCACCGGCAGTAAGCCGGAGCCATACGGCATTCGGGGCGGTTTAGGCCGGTCCACTTCCCATAGGGCTGCGAATGGTACGTAACCCTTTATGTTCCTTAACGAACTTGCAACCTTTAGATAGGAGAGAGGAATGGAGGCGTTAGCGAAGTTTTTCGATTTTGAGAGCCATCGAACCAACTTCAAAACGGAGATTATTGCCGGGATTACGACTTTCCTGACGATGGCCTATATTTTGGCGGTGAATCCAAATATCCTATCCGCCACCGGGATGGATAAGGGAGCCCTGTTTACGGCGACCGCTTTGTCGGCCCTTATCGCCACTTTGGTAATGGCTCTGGTAGCCAAACTGCCGTTTGCCTTGGCTCCCGGCATGGGGTTGAACGCATTTTTCGCGTTTACGGTCGTGATTGGAATGAAACACTCCTGGCAGTTTGCTTTGACTGCCGTTTTCCTGGAGGGGATTATTTTCATCATATTGACCTATTTAAACGTTCGCGAAGCCATTATCGACTGCATTCCGATCAACGTAAAGCGTGCCATCAGCGTGGGAATCGGTCTTTTCATCACCATTATAGGATTCACCAACGCCGGCATCGTGGTCTCCAGCAAAGCCACCACCGTAACCATGGGAAACCTGGCTTCCGGCGCTGCGATCGTCTGTTTGATCGGGCTGCTGGTAACGGGCCTTCTGCTGGTTAAGAAAGTAAAGGGGGCGCTGCTGATTGGCATTCTGGTCTCTACGATTCTGGGAATACCGATGGGCGTCACCAACATGGAGGGATTCGGATTGGTCAGTGCCCCTGCTTCGCTGAGTCCGATATTTTTTCAATTCGAATGGGCCAACATTCTGACGGTGGATATGGTTCTGGTTCTGCTGACATTTCTGTTTGTCGATATGTTCGACACGGTGGGCACGCTGATCGGGGTTTCCACAAAGGCCAAACTGATAGATAAGGACGGCAAAATTCCGCGCGTCAAGCAGGCGCTCTTTGCGGACGCTATCGGAACCACCGCCGGTTCCTGCCTGGGAACGAGCACCGTGACCACCTACGTGGAAAGCGCTACCGGAGTCGAGGAGGGCGGACGCAGCGGCATGACGGCTTTGACCGTTGCCATTCTGTTCGGACTGGCTCTTTTCTTCTCGCCCCTGTTTATGATCATTCCCGCTGCAGCAACGGCGCCAGCCCTAATTCTGGTGGGACTGTTCATGATGTCTCCCATCAAGGAGATCGATCTGGAGGACTTCACCGAATCCATCCCGGCATTCTTGACCTTGGTGATCATGCCGCTTACCTACAATATTGCGAACGGAATCGTATTCGGCATCCTCTCCTTCGTGATTCTGAAGACTTTCTCCGGAAAGACGAAGGAGGTCCCCGCTCTGACTTACGGAGTCGCCGCCTTTTTGCTGATTATGCTGTTTATCCACTAGCAGGAACACTTTCTCGTTGGCGGGAATCCAAAGCGGCAGCCGGATTTTCGTCGGCGATAAAATGACGTAGCGAGTTGTCGTCGGCTATGGCGCAGCAAATGGCGGGCTATTGGGAGGCTTTTTCGGAAACTTGCCGTTTGGCATCTTGAAACTGCATGTCGTGCAGTTTGCGATACTCGCCGTTTCTCTTCAAAAGAGTCGAGTGCGTGCCGGTCTCTACAATCCGGCCGTCGCTCATCACGTGAATGACATCGGCATTTTTTATGGTGGATAGCCGATGTGCGATGACGAGCGTAGTTCTGTTCCTCATCAGATTTTCGATGGCTGCCTGCACCTCCTTTTCCGATTCGGTATCCAGAGCGCTAGTGGCTTCGTCCAGTATCAAAATGTGGGCATTTTTGATCAGTGCCCTTGAGATTGCGATTCGCTGCCTCTGCCCCCCCGAAACCAGAACGCCCTTTTCTCCGATCTCCTGATCGTACCGATTGGGCATCTGCATAATGAAGTCGTGTGCGTATCCCGCCTTTGCGGCGGCGACGATCTGCTCTTCCGTACAGTTCGGATCGCCGTAGGAGATATTGTTTTTCACGGTATCGTTAAACAAAACGATCTCCTGGGTGACCGTTCCGATTTGGCTCCTCAGGGATTTGAGAGAAGCGTCGCGTATATCCGTTCCGTCGATGGCAATGGTTCCCTCCTCCTTTTTCAAGTCGTAAAACCGCGGAATCAAATTTGCCAGTGTGGTTTTTCCGCTCCCGCTGCTGCCGACCAAAGCCGTTACCGTTCCGGCCCGTAACGTTATATCGATGTCGTAAAGGATCGTTTTTTCCGCATAGCCAAACCGCCGTATATTGATCGCGATCTCCTTTTTTACGGGTGCGATTTCCATCGCCTTGCCGGACTCCTCTATTTTCAAACCGCTATCCAATATGTCGTAAATGCGGTTTGCCGCAGCGATCCCCTCCTGAATTTTTAGCGAAATTCCGTTTAGAGTTTTCAGAGGCGTATTGAGCAACATGAACGAAACGACAAAAGAGGTGAAGTCGCCAAGGGTTATCAGCCTTTCGTTGATCAGATACCCTCCCATGGAAATGAGCAAAACGCCGAAAAGTCCGGCGGTGATTTCCAGCAACGGATAGGAGTAGGAGGATATGAAGGTGGTTTCCATGTAGTGCTTGTAAAGCTTGCCGTTCTCCTTTCCAAACCGCCTCTTTTCATACTGCTCCATGATGAACGCTTTCACCACGCGAATGCCGGTAATCGTTTCCGATATCAGTGTGGACAGCTCGCCAAATTGATTCAGCCGTTTGCTGGTGGCGGCTTTGTTTTGCTGCCCGAAAATGGAAATCAATTTGGCTACGATGGGAAACAGCAAAAGGGTCATCAAAGTCAGCTGCCAGCTTTTGTCCAGCATGACGGCAAACAGCAAAACGATCATCGGAAGGTCCCGAACCGGACCGACGATACCGACAAGAATCGCTTCGTTCAATGTGACGAAATCGACGGTAAAGCGGGAGTTGATATCTCCTGTGGACTGTTTGTTAAAAAACACGAGCGGTAGCGATATGGTCTTTTCGTAGAGACTGTAGCGAAGGTCCCGAATGACCTTTTGAGCCAGCGACCCCATCAGATAGGTCTGGAGAAAATAGGAAATGCCCTTCAGTACCAACAGGAGAATGATATAGATTCCTACCAATACGAATCTATCGGTCTCGATCGTTTCGTCCAGTTTCAGCGAATCCACCATCGAGTCGATCATGGGTTTGGTAAAATGTGCCGGCGCAACGGTAAATACGGAGTAGGACAGCATGAACATGATGCTGAATATCGCGTGAAACTTGTAGCGAAAGATCAGTTTCAGGATTTTTACAGTCGATTTCATGGAGGTTGACTATCCGTTAAACTATATGGTGCGAACAACCGACGCATTCCTGCGGTTATGCGGATTTCGACATGCCATATTCATAGGGAGGCTTTTCACAGAGAATGCCAAACCGCATATCCGGGCGGCCAGGCTTTTCTATACGGGAATGACAATCCGTGCAATTTTCGACTTTTTTTACCAGTTCATCAAACATGGGCGATTCCGGCATATTGCGCCAGATCGCTTCTCAGGGAGACCAAATCGGAGAGATCGAGATCGTGAACGTCCCTTTTCCCTACGATCTTCACGTAGTCCTCCATCTCCTGCCGATACACCTTGAAGAGCCTGCCGAGCATATCGGCGGACTGGCCGATATCCAGCCGTTTTCTTAACTCGGGATCTTGAGTGGCAACCCCCATGGGGCATTTTCCGGTGTGACACATTCGTTTTTGAATACATCCGATACCGATCATGGAAACGGTTCCCAAAGCAACGGCATCCGCCCCCATCGCCAGACATTTGGCAATATCGGCACTGGTGCGAATACCGCCCGCCACAATTACGCTTACGCCGTCGATACCGTTTTGCCGAAAATAGCTGCGCACCCTATGCAAAGCATACGGCAGCGGTATGGAGAAGTTGTCCTTGACATGGAGGGGAGCGGTACCGCTCGCTCCTCCGCGACAGTCGAAGGTGATAAAATCGAGTCCGGCAAAAAGCGCACAATCCAGATCCTTTTCGATATTTCCGGCCACCAATTTAATTCCTATGGGAATTCCGTCGGTTTTTGAGCGCAGCCAATCGACCTTCCCCCTCAGCTCCTCTCTGTTGCTGATATCCACATGATTTGCCGGACTGACTAGAGTCGTGTAGGGCGCCACCCCTCGAACGGCGGCGATCTCCTCCGTTACCTTATTGCCGGGAAGATGACCTCCAAGCCCCGCTTTCGCCGATTGACCGATTTTGATTTCCACCGCATCCGCCTGCTTGAGAACCTCGTCCGTAACGCCGAACCGTCCGGTGGAATATTCAAAAATATATCGGTAGGCGGCCCTCCTCTCCTCCGGCAGCATGCCTCCTTCGCCGCTTCCGATAGCAGTCCCAACCATTGCCGATCCCTTTGCCAAAGCAATTTTTGTCTCCCTGGAGAGAGCGCCGAACGACATGTGCGAGACGAAATAGGGAATGTCGATTTCCATCGGCCGCTTCGCTTTCGGGCCGATAACGGTCTTCATCGATACCGTCACCTCATCGTCGCGCAGCGGCTTTCTGTACAACTGTCCCGGTACGAACAGAATCTCATCCAATTGGCTTTTGTGCTTTAGCGACCTCATGGAGGAGAGTTCGATTTTCCCGAATTTGGCTTTGTCGATAATCGACTTCAACTCCGGCTCGATAGGATTCGGCACCGTTTGTCCACCGGTTTCCGCATCTTCTCCCTGGTAGGAACCGGCTCCCTGCTCCTTTTCTTGCGCGGCAAATAGTTTTTTTTCGCTTGAACATATCGGACAGCGAAAATCTTCGGGAAGATCCGCAAAAGCGGTCTTCGGCGGGAAGCCTCCCTGCGGATACCCCTGCTCCTCGTCATATTCCCACCGGCATACCGAGCACATGTATTTCATAAAAGTCCCTCTATAACGATAGGTGGAGACCGTCGCCGTGAGCCTTGTTTGATAGGTTCGACTGATCGAATGCAGGCTTTCGATTGGACGACCGAATATTCGACTGCAAAACGGCTCTCTTGCCGTTTTTCGGAGATTCCTTCACAATCGGGAAAGATACGCAATCCGCATCGGGAGAAAATATGGGACAAATATCGATTGTAGTTCGGGACATTACCCAATTGAAAGTCGATGCCATCGTAAACGCCGCCAACCGATCTCTTTTGGGCGGCGGAGGTGTCGACGGCGCGATTCACCGTGCTGCCGGCCCCCGGCTGCTTGACGAATGCCGCACATTGGGGGGATGCCAAACGGGCCAGGCCAAAATTACCAAAGGGTACGACCTTCCGGCAAAACATATTATCCACACGGTCGGCCCCATATGGCAAGGGGGCGACAAAGAGGAAGCAAGTCTGCTGGCCTCCTGCTACGACAGCTCGCTCGCGATCGCCGCGGAACACGGCGTCAGGACTATCGCCTTTCCCGCCATCAGTTGCGGCGTATACGGGTATCCTGCGGAGAAGGCAGCCGAAATCGCGGTGGATCGAGTATCGACGTTCCTCAAACGCGAGAAACTGCCGGAAACCGTCTATCTGGTCTGTTTCGGCAACACCGTGGAAACGGCCTACCGCAAAGCTCTTGGCCAGGATTCCCAACAGACGCCGTAAGGAGCCCCT
>CAZLTI010000082.1:0-10688 GCA_964562335.1 uncultured Pseudomonadota bacterium
ATAAATATTTTATATTTTGCCTTTATTTATATTATATATCGATTTTTATGGCTTAAAATATAATTTTAAGCGGAAATATATAGTTTTAGAAGAGTCCGATTTTCTTTCGACGCTGTTGATTCCAAAAATTGTTTAAATTATATAAAATACGGCATTAAATATCGATTTAATAGCTATTATTGCCTATATATATGGTATAAATATATATAAAAACAATATATTAAATTGGTCCGACCCTTTATTTGCCCCGACCCTTTATTTACCGCTTCATCAAATTTGACTTTTTGGTATTTTTGTGAAATCCGTGCCAAGCAAGAAGCAATAATGCGATTCGCAATATCGGAGGTGGTAGCGCATGGAGTTGGAGGCCGGAGATAAGATACTGGATATCGTCGAGTTGCAGACTCATTTTTTTTCCGAGGAGGGAGTCGCCCGGTCGGTCGACTGCGTATCGTTCGACTTGAAGGTCGGCGAAGTGTTGGGAATTGTGGGGGAATCGGGATGCGGCAAAAGCGTTACGGCCCAATCCATTATGCGGTTGGTTCCCAGTCCGCCCGGGAGGATTGTGGGGGGGAAGATTCTGTTTTGCGGCATGGACCTCGTCTCGCTTTCGTCCGAGCAGATGCGACATATTCGGGGAAACAGGATTGCGATGATCTTCCAGGAGCCCATGACCTCCTTAAATCCCGTCTATACCATCGGGAACCAAATTTCGGAAATGTTCGTTCGTCACAAGGGATTGAACCGCAAACAGGCCCGCGAGGCGTCCATCGACATGCTTTCCCGAGTTCAGATGCCCTCTCCCAGGAAGAGGGTGCAGGAGTATCCGCACCAGCTATCGGGAGGGATGCGGCAGCGGGCCATGATTGCCATGGCATTGGCCTGTCACCCCGAAATTTTGATTGCCGACGAACCTACCACCGCCCTCGACGTCACGGTTCAGGCGCAGATTTTGGATTTGATGATGAAGCTGAAGGAGGATTACGGAACGGCCATTCAGATGATCACCCACGATCTGGGGGTAATTGCGGAGACGGCGGACCGTGTAGTGGTCATGTACGCGGGCAAAGTGGTCGAGCAGGCCGACAAAATGGAGCTGTTTCAAAACGCCCTGCATCCCTATGCGAAGGGGCTTCTCAAATCCATTCCGGTGTTGGGGAACCGTACGGCCGGGGAATGGGAAAAACTGCATGAAATTAAGGGGATGGTCCCCAGCCTGTATAGATTGCCGGAAGGATGCCGATTCCGCAATCGATGCGAAAGCAAAATGGATATCTGCGAAAAAAGCGAACCCGACCTTATGCCCGTCGCGGATGGGCACAAGGTCAGATGTTGGCTATACAGCCAGGAAAAACAGGAATGAAGCGGCCGCTACCGGTTCATCAACAATGACCTGTGAATAGAGCCAGGTATGTCTCTGTTAGCGCAGAAGAGACATAGACATGAACATAGAGAATATAATCAATTCCATTCGCAATAGTCGGGTGAGAATAACCGACCACGCGGACGAAGAAGCGGTCGATGACAACCTAACCAATGAAGAAATATACTCGTCCGTAGTGCAAGGCGAAGTCATTGAGGATTATCCGAATGACAAGCCGTACCCAAGCTGTTTGGTTTTGGGCAGAGATGTCTCTGGTGAGCCCATTCATAGTGTTTGGGCCTATAATCCGGAAAACTTATGGTCGGTTTTAGTCACAGTCTACCGGCCTGATCCACGGCGTTGGATTGATTGGAAAATAAGGGCGAAAAAATGAAACCGTTTGAAAAGTGTCCCGTTTGTAGTGGCGAGTTGGAGGATAAGCAGGTAGAGAAACTTCTTAGAGGCGGCGGAAATACTGTCTCTATGAAAGTCGCTGCCGAAGTATGTCTCCATTGTGGCGAGAGATTGTATGCGGAAGATGTAGTCAAATCTTTCGAAGAAATTCGGAGCAAATTGCGAAAACATGAGTTTAGTCGCTTTCGAGTTCTTGGCCGGTCGTTTACCGTCGAAGAAAATTGGCCCAACAAAGCCATCCGGCCAACCCTTGATCCGCCGCTTGGCTTTTGATTGAACAACGGCCAATGACAAGCGTCATACAGCCAGAAAAAACAGGAATGAAGCAACAAACGCTACTCGCAGTGAAAAACCTGAGAGTACACTTTCCCGTTAAAAAGGGTTTTTGGTCCAAGACCGTCGGACATGTCCATGCGGTAGACGGCATCGACCTCAACCTGCAAAGGGGAGAGACGCTCGGTTTGGTGGGGGAATCGGGCTGTGGAAAAACGACGGCGGGAATGGCCGTTATGTACCTGACGAAACCCACTGGCGGAGAGGTCTTTTGGAAAGAGAAAAGGATCGGCGATATGGCTCCGGCGGCACTTCGATCCTTGAGAAGAAAAATGCAGCTTATTTTCCAGGACCCCTACTCCTCTTTGAACCCCAGGATGACGGTTGACCGTATTCTGTCCGATCCGATGGATATTCACGGTCTGTATAGGGGGAAGCGGCGGAAAGAGCGCCTGGAGTTCCTGCTGGAAACGGTGGGTATGTCCACCTCTCAGGGGAAACGCTATCCCCACGAGTTTTCGGGCGGTCAGCGTCAGCGAATCGGCATTGCCAGGGCGTTGGCACTCGATCCTGAGTTGATTGTCGGCGATGAGCCCGTCTCCGCATTGGATGTTTCCATTCAGGCCCAGATCATCAATCTTTTGATGTCCCTGAAGAAGAAGTTCGATCTCTCCCTGATCATTATTTCGCATGATTTGGCCGTGGTGGAGTATATCTGCGATCGGATCGCGGTCATGTACTTGGGAAAAATTGTGGAAACGGCTCCCTATTCGACCCTATACGGCGACCCGAAACATCCCTATACGCGAGCGTTGCTTTCCGCCATTCCGATCCCCGATCCCAAAAGAAAAAAGAGCAGAATCGTATTGGAAGGTGACGTCCCCAGCCCGTTCAATCCTCCTTCGGGATGCCGGTTTCACGCCCGCTGTCCCGAAAGGATGGATATCTGTCAGGTTGTCGAGCCGAAACCTGTTTTTTTCAACGCACGCCATATGGCGGCATGCCATCTGTACGGCAGTGCTCGTCAAGAGGAGTGATGCAATGCCAATCGAAAAAACTGGAGGTGTTAAGATGAGAGTAAGACTGTTCGTTGGTTTTCTCGTTGTCGCGTCTATCGCGCTGTCGCAAACGGCGTTCGCCAAGGCGGATCTTGTGATTGCGGTCGATACGCCGCCCAAGACCATGAATCCCCACGGATATAATTCGGACGCGAACCTGTCCTATATGTCCAATTTTTTTGACGGGCTGCTTCAGCGAAAAGGGGCGGACGGCAAACTTGCGCCGGCGCTTGCGGTCAAATGGGAGCGGATAGACGCCCTGACCTGGAAATTCGAATTGCGCAAGGGAGTGGAGTTTCACAACGGAAACGCCTTTAACGCCGACGACGTGAAGTTTACCTTCGAGAGGATGAAGGACCCCGAATTTTCGAAGTTCGTCAATGTGGGCAATACCATCGCTTCCATTGAAACGCCGGATGCCTACACGGTGGTCTTTAAAACTCACAAGCCCATTCCCTGGTTTGCCGAGACCATGCACCAGAATTTCATTGTCGACAAAGAGTCTTCGGTAAAGAGAGATTCGGGAGACTACAACACGAAAGCCATCGGGACCGGTGCCTACAAATTCGTCGAATGGGTGAAGGGAGCCTATATCCGCCTGGAGGCCAACCAGAAGTACTGGGAGGGAGTTCCCCATTTCAGGAGCGTGGAGATAAAGCCGATTACGGAGGGTTCCACCCGATTCGCCGCAATTGCTGCGCGACAGGCCGATATTCTCAGCGGAGTGCCCGTTCCCATGATCGACCGCATTAAGAAGTCGCCCACTATCGAACTGATTTCGAGAGCGTCCCGTCGAGCCATCTACATGGATCTGGGCAATCGAAAAAACACCCCTTTCGCCGACATTCGCGTGAGAAAGGCGCTTGCCATGGCCATCAACGAAGAGGAGATCATCAAGACCATTATGAGAGGTCTGGCGACTCCGGCGGCTCAAGTGGTGGACACGGCGACCTTCGGTTACGATCCCACCTTGAAGCGGCTGCCCTACGATCCTGCCCAGGCAAAGGCGCTGTTGAAAGAGGCGGGCTTCCCCAACGGCTTCGAAATCGCGGTTGCCGGTCCCAACGACAGGTATATCAACGACGAGCAGATAACCGAAGCCGTCGCCAAATATCTATCGAAAATCGGTTTGAAAGTGACGCTGGATGTGAAACCCAAGGCCATTTTCTTCGATGAGTTGTCGAAGAAAAAACATGCTTTCTACCTTATCGGCTGGCTGGATGGATCGTACGACTTCGGTCGTTCCGCCCAGATGCTGTTGCATACGGTGGACGAAGCCAAGGGTATGGGTCCCTACAACGGCACACTCTATTCGAATCCGGCCCTGGACAAGCAGATCGTCGAATCCGCCTCCATTCTGGATCGCAGCGAACGAGAAAAGGCGCTCCAGGCCATCAACAGAAAATCGGTGGAGGATGTCGCCTGGATTCCCCTTCATTACCAACAGGATATCTATGCCATGCAAAAAAGCAGCGGCATAAAGTTCACTCCTCGTCCGGATCGCTGGATCGTGTTGAAAGAGATGGCGAAATAGGGTCGGCATAAAAGAGCCGCCTCAATACAAGAGGCGGTTTTGAACCTGAGTATCCATGGCGAAATATAGCGCAAAGAGATTTCTGCAAGGGATCGTCGTTTTACTGTCCGTCTCCTTTATCTGTTTTTTGCTGTTTCGGTATACCGGGGATCCGGTGCTGATGCTGGCAGGCAAATATGCGACCCAGCAGGAGCGGGAGCAGGTAAGGCAAGCATATGGATTGGACCGTCCCTTTTATGTCCAGTATTTCCACTTTCTGGGGAACGCGGTCCGAGGCAATTTCGGCAAGTCCTACGTCTCTCAGGTGGACGCCTTGAAGACGATCCTGGAACGATTTCCGGCGACTTTCGAGCTGGCATTCCTGGCCATTGCGATATCGTTTACGGTCGGCGTGGCGCTGGGCATCTTTGTCTCCATCCGGCCGGACGGCATACTGGCGAAAGGGGTGATGGCGGCTTCCTTGGCAGGGATCTCCATTCCCACCTTTCTGTCCGGCATCCTTCTGGTCATGATATTCGCCGTGTATCTGGAATGGCTTCCTCCGTTCGGTCGGGGGGAGACCGTTACCGTCGGCTTCTGGCGGTCGGGTCTGCTGACGCTGGACGGACTGAAACACATCATCATGCCCGCGCTTGCCTTGGCCGGAATGCAGCTGGCGGTGATATTGCGATTGACCAGGGCCGGCATGCGCGAGGTGATGTGCGAAGAGTATGTTAAAACGGCATGGGCCAAAGGACTTTCCCCTTTCAAAGTGATCGTAAAGCACGCCTTGCGGAACGCCCTGATACCGGTCGTCACCATCACCGGTCTGACGTTCAGCGAATTGATCGCCTATTCCATCGTCACCGAATCGATATTTCAGTGGCCCGGCATGGGAAAGCTATTGCTGACCTCGATCTACGAGACGGACAACCCGATCATCGTCACCTATATCATGCTGGCAGCGTTTATCATTCTGTTTATCAATATTATGGTGGACCTGCTCTACGCGCTGCTCAATCCTAAAATCCGATACGATTGAGAAAACGACCCATGAATCCGTTTCGATCAAAGTTTGTGCGCAATTTCTTGCGAGACCCGATGGCGGTGATGGGCTGCGCGATCCTAGGCGTTTTCCTGATCGCGGCCCTCTTCGCCCCCGTGATCGCGCCGATGGACCCCTACGACCTCAAGCAGGTGGATCTCGCCAACTTTTTGCTTTCTCCGGCTTGGATGGAAGGGGGGTCGCTGCAATTTCCGCTGGGAACGGACGATCAGGGCCGCGGGATTTTGTCCAACATTCTGTTCGGGTTGAGAACGTCATTGTTCGTCGGTTTTACCGTGGTGGTTATTTCCAGCATCGCCGGGGCCACGCTTGGCATGATAGGCGGATACTACGGGGGAGTGTTGGATGCCTTTATCATGCGAACTGCGGATACCGTCTTTTCTTTTTCCACGACGCTTTTGGCGTTGCTGCTGCTGGGCATTTTCGAAACTCGTGGGATCGGCACGGTGATTTTTGCCATCTGTATCGCCAACTGGGTGAGATATGCCCGTACGATCCGGGGCAGTGTCCTGGAAATAAGGGACAACTCCTACGTTATCGCGGCAAAAGCCTCGGGTGCGCGGGATTTTCGCATACTGTTCCTGCATATCCTTCCCAACGCTCTCCCGCCTATTTTTGTCGTCATTGCCATCGATCTCGCAGTTGTCATTATGCTGGAAGCCACTTTGAGTTTTCTGGGCGTAGGGGTCCCCCTCACGGAACCCTCTCTGGGAATGATGATTTCCATCGGCAAGAACTATCTGTATGCCGGAATGTGGTGGATGGTCCTCTTTCCCGGCGCGGTTCTTGTTCTCCTGGTGGTGGCCATCAATTTGTTCTCCGATTGGCTCCGGGACGAAATAAATCCCAAATTGAAACGGCGCCAATAGACGGTGAAGAGAACAAAGCCTATGGACAGGAGCGATACCGGCAGGACCGATCTCTTTTTGCAAGACCTCCAAACCATCGTAAACATCGATAGCGGAAGCGAAGATCTGGTCGGGGTGGAGCGGGTGGCTCGATTTTTCGAACCCCGTTTTCAGGCCGTCGGACTGAAAACCGAGATCCGAAAACCGGGTCGGAGGAAAGTACCCTGCCTCGTAGCGACGAACCCTCCCAATGCCGAATCTTTCGATATCATGTTTCTGGGGCATATGGACACGGTATTTCCCAAGGGGGAATCGGGCCGCAGACCCTTTTCCATCAGGGGCGACAGGGCTTTCGGTCCGGGAGTTTGCGACATGAAGGGGGGACTGCTTGTCGTGTTGCATGCGCTCGAAACCTTGAAAAAAAAGGGACATCTGGAGAATCTTCGCTTTTGCGTGGTGTTCAACGGGGACGAGGAGCTGGGGTCCGAATCTTCGTCCGAGCTTATCGCGGAGACGGCAAAGAGGAGCAAACAGGTTTTTGTTTTCGAGCCCTGTAGACCCGGATATCGTTTTGTTCTTTGGCGGAAGGGCGGGGCATGGTTTTTCGTCACGGCCTACGGTAAAGCGGCTCACGCCGGAGCAGACCCGGAAAAGGGCAGCAATGCCGTGCTTGAAATCGCCCATCAAATTATCGCCATAGAACGCCTGAACCGTGCGCAAAAGGGAACGACGGTCAACGTCACCGTCGTCAACGGCGGCAACAAAGTCAACGTCATCCCGCAGGAAGCGACTGCGGCGGTAAATGTCCGTTTATCGACGGAGACGGAGAGAAGGAGGGTGGAGACCTTTTTCGACAGCCTGCCAAACACCACCCATACCGAAGGCGTATTCCTAAAGGTGAAGAAAACAATCGATCTTCCCCCTATGGAGCCAAACGAAAACACGATGGCGCTATGGCGCCTTTTGCAAGCGAAGGCCGAGGCCGTCGGAATTCAGGCGAAGCATGTCGCAACAGGCGGATGCTCGGACGGCAACCTTACCGCATCCCTCGGAATACCGACCCTCGACGGCATGGGAACCGTCGGCGGCAATGCCCACAGCATCGACGAGTACATAGAACTCCAGAGTGTCGATCCCATGATCCGCATCGTTTCCCAGATGTGCCTGTCCATCATGAAGCGCAACAAGTAAAACAGGGTGGCGCAATACCGCTAAGAAACGCTTCCTATCGGCTTTCCAGTACCCCCGCGAGGAAAAACCGTCCGAGTTTCGATTCCCTTTCATTACATAAAGATATGGAGAGAAAGGCCATTTTTTTTGCTGTTGCCAAATAGGAATCTTTCGGGGATAATGCGACCGGAAAATAATTAGAGACGGACAATTGTTGTCGATATCGTAGCGACCGAACAAAAAACCGCAACCGGATATCAGCGGAGGATTTATGGGTACAGGCAGTGTAAAGCGAAGGGATTTCATCAAAATCTCTTCCGCCTTTCTGGCATCGTCGACTTTGGCTTTCGACGGCAATCCGTTCCCGTTCGGCCATTTGGAAGAGGCCGCCGCAGCGGATTCCGGCGAACGGGTCGTCAAGTCGATCTGCGAAATCTGCTTTTGGAGATGCGGGATTGACGTGCATGTGCGCAACGGCAGGGTGTATAAGATAATCGGTTCGAAGGATCATCCGCTGAGTCGGGGACGGCTCTGCCCGCGCGGAGCCGGCGGCCACGGTCTGCTGTACGATCCGGATCGCCTGAAGCACCCCCTTATCCGGGAGGTCGTCAACAGCCGCAGCTTTTTCCGCAAAGCGAGCTGGGAAGAGGCGATGACGGTTCTGAGCGACAACGTCAGAAAAATGGGCGAAGACTACGGACCGGGAGCCCTGGTCTCCTTCACGCACGGATTTGGCGCCTCGTTTCTCAAAAGAATGTGCAACTCCTGCGGCATCGTAACGGCTCCCTCCTACGCGCAATGCCGGGGCGCCAGGGAGGACGGCTTCAGGCTGACCTACGGCCATTCCGTCGGAAGCCCGGAGGGTGTGGATGTTCAAAACTGCAAGTATCTGATTGTCATAGGGCACCATCTTGGCGAAAACATGCACAATACCGCCGTTCAGGATCTGTCGGCGGCAATCGGCAAGGGGGCGAAGCTGGTGGCGGTGGATCCCCGCTACTCGATGCTCGCCTCCAAAGGAAAGTGGGTCCCGATAGCGCCCGCTACCGACATTGCCTTCATCAACGGTTTGATGCACGTTCTGATTGCCGAAGAGTTGTACGACAAAGCGTTCGTGGAGGATTACTGCGTCGGATTCGACGAGCTGAAGGGGGGATTGCAGGAGGCCACGCCGGAGGTTACCTCCGCCATCACCAGCATTCCCGTCGGCGACATTCTGGAAATTGCGCGCGATTTGGGAAGGTATGCCCCCAACATTCTGATCCATCCGGGCCGTCGGGCGAACTGGTATGGAGACGATACCCAACGCTCCAGATCCATGGCGATCATCAATGCGCTGCTGGGAAACTACAAGATGCCGGGAGGACTGATCACGCAAAAGTCCTACGGGGTGCCCAAGATAAAGTTCCCCAAATTCAAACATCCGCGCGTGCAGTACAAATCCGCCTTTCCCTTCGCCAGCAAAGTGAGCTCCTGGGAGGTCATCAACCACACGGTCACCGGAAAACCTTGGGACATTCACGGATGGATCGTGTACGGCACAAACCTGATCCATACCTCAGCCGACCAGAATCTTACCTACGAGGCAATCAAGAAGCTGAAGTTTATGTGCGCTATCGATGTGCTGCCCTCGGAGATCACGGGATATGCCGATGTGGTTCTGCCGGAATGTACCTATCTGGAACGATACGACGATCTGGACGACCGCTCGTACCGTATTCCCTACGTCGGACTCCGACAGCCGGCAGTGCCGCCCATGTACGAATCCAAACCGAACCACGAGATCATCAAGATGCTGGCGGATAAAATGGGCCGTCCCGATCTGTTTGAGGACGATATCGAGACCTACCTGGACAAGCGTTTGAAAAAGATCGGCAAATCGCTGGCGGAACTGAAGGAGAGGGGCTTTTTTGTAAAACCGGAGTCCGACCTGTACCGCCGGCCCGGCCAGAAGCTGAAATTCAAAACCCCCTCCGGAAAGATAGAGCTGGCCTCGCAGCAGTTGAAACAGGCAGGATTCGACGCGACTCCACAGTACACGGAACACCGGAAGAATCCCCCCGGATACTTTCGCTTGCTGTTTGGTCGGGCTCCCATGCACTCCTTCGGCAGAACCACCAACAATCGAATTTTGCTGGAGATGATGGACGAAAACAGCGTTTGGATCAATGATCGGGCGGCGAAAAGAATGGACCTGAAAGACGGAGAATATGTCTATCTGCAGCACGAGAACGGTACGCGATCCAACTTTCGCATTCGCGTAAAGCTGACCCAAAGAGTAAGGGAGGATGTCGTGTATGTCGTTCACGGATTTGGCCACACCGATCCGCGACTGAAGGGCGGGTATGGAAAGGGCGTAAACTCCAGCGAGATGATTATCGAAGCAAAGAACGATCCGATTATGGGAGCCGTTGGCATACAACACAATTTCATTACATTTTCCAGGGAGGCATAGGTGGCAGGAGAAAAAAAATATGCGATGATCATCGACACTCGCCGCTGTGTCGGATGCACTGCGTGCGTCATCACGTGCAAATCGGAAAACGACGTTCCCATGGGGTACTGTAGGGATTGGGTGGATCAGATCATCAAGGGTCACTATCCCCGTTTGACCCTGACGAACCGCTCGGACCGCTGCAAGCACTGCGAAGTTGCACCCTGCGTAAGCAACTGTCCCACCGGTGCGTCCTACTATCCCGGCGACGGCACGGTGATCGTCGACCGCAGCAAATGTACCGGATGCAAGGCGTGTTTGGCGGCATGCCCCTACGACGCCCGATACGTCCATCCCGCCGGATTTGTGGATAAATGCTCCTTCTGCCGGCACCGGCTGATCAGGGGAGAAACGACCACCGCCTGCACCTCCATCTGTCCCACCGACGCGTTGACCCTCGTGGACCTCAACAGCAAAGACGGAACGGCCGAGAGTTTGATGGACGGCCGGGAGGTCGTCCGGGACAAGGTGCATGCCGGGACGAAACCC
>CAZLTI010000082.1:10698-12300 GCA_964562335.1 uncultured Pseudomonadota bacterium
AAACCCAAACTGTTTTGGCTGCTCTAACCCCCTCGAGAAAATAGCGATGATCGAAATCAATTCAACCAAGATTAACCCCGATGTGATTCCCCATCTGCACATTTGGGGATGGGAAATTCCCATCTATCTGTTTTTGGGCGGACTGTCGGCGGGATTGTTGATCCTATCCTCCTTGCAGCTGTTGATCAGGAAAGAGGCGGCCGCAAGCAAAACGGTTCGGATCGCCTCGCTGCTTTCCCCATTGATATTGGGTTTTGGGATGCTGTTTCTGTTTCTGGATTTGGCGAACAAAATCAAAGTCTGGAGATTCTATACGGCATTCGTTCCCACCTCTCCCATGTCCTGGGGGTCCTGGATTCTAATTGTCTTTATGCCCTTTTCCTTTGCCCAGGCGTTTGTTCTGTATCGGGACGTTGCGTCAAAATTGCCAATCGTCGGCGGCTTGGTGGATACCTTGGAGAGGCACCTGCGCCTGATTGCCAAAATCAACGTGTTTTTGGGCGTTTCCTTAGGCGCCTACACCGGCATCCTATTGTCCTCTTTGTATGCACGCCCCTTGTGGTCGAATTCGGCGATGGGATTCCTCTTTTTGATGTCGGGTTTGTCGGCCGCAGCGGCATTTCTGCTTCTGATTGCTCCCGGCGAGGAGAAGCATCTCTATTCCAAGCTGGATTTTATGTGCATCGGAATCGAAATATTCGCCGTGGGACTGTTTGTCATCGGCGCGCTGAACGGCTCCGCCAATGCCGGCAATGCTATGGTGTTCCTTTTGACCGGCCCCTATGCACAGCTGTTTTGGAGCGTCACGATCTCTATCGGCATCGTCGTTCCATTCGTTTTTGAAGGTCTCGAAGTGGTGGGAAAGATGAAGTATATTCCTGCGATTCCGGTTTTGGTACTGGTGGGCAGCCTTTCCTTGCGGTTTGTGCTGGTATATGCCGGGCAGGAGTACCCGACCTTCTCCTAGCAGGGGGAGTTCGGGACGAACTTTGTCGAATCCACTTTCCGTCGAAAGAAAGAGAAGAAAATGCTGCCATCCTATCGCAAAGGTAGACTCCTCGGTATCGGTGCGGTTTTTTCCCTCCTTGCGCTCGGTTGCGATCTGTCGAAGCCGGATTTGAAGTTCAACGACATCAACTGTATTTGCGGAATCGAGGAGAAGGCTCGGGAGAACCGCTTCATCGCCAAATTCCGATCCGTCTCTTCCAAGGCCAACATTTTCACGGTGTCGGTGCAGCCCGGTCTCCACTCCTTCGCCTACGACGAAAACACGGACTGGATTTGGAACGAGAAGGCGGGAAGCATCGAAAATTTGAACGACCGGGCCGGAGCATGCGTCATTGTCGACTACCAAATGTCCGGGAAAACCAAAACCGCCGATTCCGTTCAGTTTCTTCCCCATGTAGAGCTCTCGCAAGACTGGGAAATACCCTACTCCAAGTTCGCGGACATCGTTTCCGGAAATTCGGACGATGCGACGATTATCGACAGCCGCCTGCCTAGCGTGTATGCTGCGGGTTCGATTCCGGGCGCTATCAATATTCCTCTGTTTGAAATGCAGTCGGGAAAGGGGCTGGTTCGACTGCCGAAGGACAAAAAGGC
>CAZLTI010000083.1:0-12253 GCA_964562335.1 uncultured Pseudomonadota bacterium
AGAGGCGGATCGTCTTCAGTCCGAAGGAGATATCCCCAATGGAAGACAGGATCCGGGCTCACTTTCCGTACATTACGACAGGGAGTCTCGCATACGAATACTCGGTGATACTATGAGCAAAAATAGAACCCTCAAAGAGGAGAGAATCCGAAAACTGCAGGAAATCCGGGAAAGTGGCGTAAATCCATACCCATACGTTTTCGACAAAACCCACTGTGCTCTGGAAATCGTTCGGAAATACGAAAAAGTTCCACGGGAAGCGATAGAAGATAACGAAGTGGGCGTGGCAGGGCGGATGATGCAGTGCCGCAAGATGGGAATAGTGAACTTTTTTGATATTCAGGACGAAACGGGCAGAATTCAGGCGTACATTGAACAAAGCGATGCTGAAATCGACGACCAGTATGAGTTGTTCAAACGAATCGACATCGGAGACATCGTCGGCGTTAAGGGTCCCGTCTTCAAGACCAAAAAGGGAGAGACAACCATAAATGTCAAAAATCTGACTCTGTTGTGCAAAACGCTACGCCCTCCCCCGGAAAAATACCATGGCATTCAAAACAGGGAACTCAAGTATCGAAAACGCTATCTGGATCTGTTTACGAATCCCGAAACGAAAGATCTTTTTGTCAAAAGAGCCAAAATCGTCAAATTGGTGCGGCAGTTTTTGGACGACAACGGATTTTTGGAGGTCGATACGCCGGTTCTGCAAACGCTATACGGAGGAACGAACGCCAAACCCTTCACGACATTCATCAATGCCTACAATATGCGGATGTATCTGAGGCTGGCACCGGAGCTGTATCTGAAACGGCTCCTCGTGGGGGGATTCGAAAAGGTGTACGAAATCGCGCGAAATTTCAGAAACGAGGGAGTCGACCAGACGCACAACCCGGAGTTTTCCATGATCGAATGGTACGAGGCCTACGTAGACTACTTCACTATGATGGACCGGGCCGAAGCCATGATCAAATTAATCGCTCGAAAGGTGAACGGTTCCGGCGATCTGCCTGTACTCGAGAACACCATCAATATCGACAAACCGTGGCCGCGCATTTCGATGATCGATTCCATTAAAGAGCATATGAAAGCTGACAAAGTCGACCCGGACGGTATGTCCGTCGACGACTTGCGGGAAGTTTGCCGAAAGAGGGGAATCTCCATAAAAGGCCAGGAAAACAAAGGCAGTCTGACTTTTGCGATATTCGACAAGTTGGTGTGCGAGAAACTGACGGAACCTGTTTGGATTATCGACTATCCGAAGGAGGTGTCCCCGCTTGCCAAACCTCACCGCAAACGGGACGATCTTGTGGAGCGGTTCGAACTCTATATCGGCGGCAGGGAAATCTGCGACGGATGGAGCGAATTGATCGACCCGCAGGCACAGAGAGAAAGATTCGAAAGAGAACAGATCGCCATGCGCGAAGGAAACGAAGAGGCGCACCCTATGGACGAGGATTTCATCGAGGCTCTGGAATACGGGATGCCAGTCTGCGGAGGAATCGGCATGGGGATCGATCGGCTGACCATGCTGATTACGAATACCTGGTCGATCCGAGACGTTCTCCTCTTTCCCACCATGAAACCGGAGACGAAGGAGCAGGCGAAACCCTCTCCCGAATAGACTCGCCGCGCCCGCGAAACCGGGCATCGCATGTTCTCCGTACCGAACTTGCCGGGTCCCGCCGAGAACCGGCGAAAGTCCGCTTTTCGCCGTGCGGCCAAAAGCCGGCACCGCTGTCCGGCTGTCTGTCTACCTTGATTCCGGTTGCAAAGGCCGCTCCCTTCAATCGGCAAGAGCAGCCAGATTGGAATATCGTATTTTGTGCCACTTCCTTTTGAAGCGGATGCGGAACCTGTCCATCAGGTCCTCCGCCAAAAGGACAGCCAGTCGCTCTGCCTCTTCCTCCCTCTCTGCCGAATAGTCTATCTCGTCGATACCCGTCCAGACGATATCGCCCGATACTGCCTCGACGAGTCTGACTTTCATTCTGATTCTGTCCTTCGGGAAGCATTCCGGACAGGGCCAATTGTCAACCTGAAAGACGAAAAAGTTGGCCGCTTCGAGGTGTCGACCCAGTGGATTCGATATATCTTTGTCCGAAATGGCGATCGTCGAAAGACTATCCAGATAGACACTCCTTTTTTGGTCGAGAATCCTATTGTCGCTCAAACGGTTTCGAATCTCTCCCGGCGTTTGAAGCGTTTCAAACAACCGTCCCTTTCTCAGCATGGCGACGACTGTCGACTCTACCTTTTCCAAAACAGGATCCGGTACTCCTTTTGCGGCCCGCAACAGAAAGACGGCAACCGACGGACCCAGAAGATCGAACGTCTGCCAGTCTCGGTCGGGGTTGTCTTTCAGTTTTTCCGTTCTGATTCTTTCCTGGGACTTCGCCGCTATGCTTTCCGAGAAACTGGGCGCTGCCGACCGGCAGGCACCGGTGCCTACCGCAAGGATAACAACAAGAAGAAAAACGAGAGATTTCGATACAGTCAAACCAACCCCCATCCGGGCCAATGAATGAAAAAAGTGTCAATGTATTGTAGACACGGCACTAGTTGATATAGGTGCTGATCCCGTTGAAAATGCCCCGTGCCAGTGCGAACTGATATTTGCTCGATTTCAGCAGTCTATGTTCCGTTCTATTGGTCAAAAAGCCCACCTCGATCATTACGCTGGGCATCTGCGCACCCATCAGCACGATAAACGGCGCCTTCTTTACGCCCAGATCCTTCAGATGAATCATCTTGGTAGCGCGAACCGCGTCGATGGCGGACTCCTGGATGTACTTGGCCAGCAGTCCCGACTCGTGGATTTTCGCATCCTTCATAAGTTCGTTCAGTATACTCTGCAGCGCGCTAATGTTCTTTATCGTGGTGCGGTTTTCCTTCGCTGCCAATGCCAGTGCGTCATTGTCGGTGGTCAGGTTGAGCGTATAGGTTTCCAGTCCCCAGACCTGCTCCTCCTCGCTGGCGTTCACATGAATGCTGATGAAGAGATCGCCCCTTTTTTCGTTGGCAAACGCGGTTCTGGCCTCTAGCTCCATATAAACGTCCTCCGTTCGGGTGAGATATACCTCCACATCCGGCGCTTCCCGAGCAATGATCCGTTTCAGCCGTTTGGCGATTTTTAGAGCGATATCCTTTTCCTTTACGCCGAATGCGATGGCACCCGGATCCTTGCCCCCGTGTCCGGGATCGAGGATAATCCTTCGCACCTTCAAACCCAGACTTTCGGTCAGCGTTAGCGGCTTTTGGGAACTTCTTCTGGTAGCAACACTCGGCGGAACGGCGGTTTTATTGCCGATCCGGCTTTTCATAACGCTGCTCCCCAGAATATCGACTACGATTTTAAACTGGTTCGGAAGGGCGAAGTCGAACACCTTTACCCTTTTCAAACTGGTCAAATCCAAAACGACTCTTACCGTCCGCCTGTCGAACTGTTCGATTCCGGCCTGTTTCACCAAACCGTCCCGCGTTGCGATCCTTTTTTTGAGGTGTGGCGGAATGTAGGCATTCAGTATATCCAGCACTATGCGCTGCCCCTTTTTTTGCTTTTCGTCCGACGGCAGAGCCCGGTATCTGTAGCGGGTTCCGGCGTCGACATTGACAACCATCCTGGACCACTCCTCCGTCGACCAGTAGTCGACTTTGGAGATCAAAAGCAGTCTACCGCCGCTGCCGGACTCCTTCACATCGGGTCCGCCGAACTTCTCCTCTTTCAATTCGGACGGCGGAAGGGCATTTTCAAGCGGCGGCGTTTCGACGGATTTCACATCCGGACGCAGCTTCGAGAGTTTTTCCGCCGCCCTTTTGGCCATCGAACGTTTGGGGAACAGTCTAACCAGCTTTTGGTATTCGAATATGGCAAGATTCGCATCCTTCATGAAGATTTCGTAGTTCTCCGCCAACAGAAACTGAGCGTTGTCGGACAATGCGGAATTCGGATACTTCTGCACGAGGGTGCGAAATGCGATATTGCTGCGGTCCAAATAGATGCTCTTGGCATCCTTGCGGAAAAGACCGCGATAGAGTTTGCCCACGTTGTAAAGGGAAGCCGCCGCTTTTCGGTGGTTCGGGGAGTGTTTGTAGATCGACTGAAACTGGCGGATGACTTTCCGCCAGTTGTCTTCTCTCTCTCCGTAGTCGGTAGAGCCGAAGAGAAGATGATATCCTTTGGCCGCCTTTTCGTACCGGCGATCGACACTATCCCCGTACGCAACCGATGCATAGATTGCGATCCAAAGTGCCAGAATTCCGGCAGTTCTGCTTAGAACCCGCATAATCGCCTATTTTCCGGTTATTTGCCTCTGGATTTTGTACAGAAATTCCATGGCTTGGAACGGGGTTTTGCGATTGATGTCAAATTTTTTGATTTCCGCCACCCAGGGTTCTTCGGCTGGCATGAAGCTCAGTTGCCCATTGTTGTCTGCCTCGCAGGAAAGGCCCTCCGCTGCGGATCGGGTCTGTTCCGCGTTTTTGAACTTCTCTTCCGCCGCCTCCAATTTGGCAAGCACATCCTGAGCCGCGTCCACTACGCTTTGGGGCAAGCCGGCTAGCCGAGCCACCTGGATACCGTAACTTTTGTCCGCCTTACCGGCAACGACTTTGCGCAGGAAAGTGATGTCTTCGTTCTCCTCTTTGACCACCACCTTCGCATTGGCAACGCCTTTCAGCTGTTCCTCCAGCAGGATCAGTTCGTGATAGTGCGTTGCGAACAGAGTGAGGGCACCCATTTTGTGGATGTTTTCGATCATGGCCCAGGCGATGCTGATGCCGTCGAACGTACTGGTTCCGCGTCCTATTTCGTCCAAAATGATCAAACTTTGGGCGGTGGCGTTGTTCAGTATGGATGCGGCTTCGCTCATTTCGACCATAAAGGTGCTTTGCCCTCTTGTGAGATTGTCGGCCGCTCCCGTTCGGGTGAAGATCCTGTCGAAGACGCTCAGTTGCGCCTTGCGGGCAGGAACGAAGGAGCCGATCTGAGCCATCAGAGCGATTAACGCGGTCTGTCGCATATAGGTGGATTTTCCACCCATATTGGGTCCGGTAATGATCAGGATAAACTCTCCCTGGGAATCGAGATGCGTGTCGTTGGGGACAAAGGGGGTTTCGAAATCCAGCGATTCGATTACGGGGTGCCTGCTCTCGGCAATCTCCACGGTACGGCGATTCGGGTTGTCGCTCAGCTGCGGACGGCAGTAGTTGCGCGCACCGGCGTTGTGCGCAAAGGTGCAGTAGACATCTATTTCGGCGATCAGAGCGGCTGTCCGCTGGATTCTGCCGATCTCACCCCGCAGCCTCTTTTTGATGTTTTCGAACAGGGCAATCTCCAGCGATTTGGTACGATCCTCCGCACTCAATATGCTTTCCTCCAGCTCCTTCAAATCTTCCGTCACGTATCGCTCGCAGTTGACTAGCGTCTGCTTTCTGACATAGTGCTCCGGAACCGCATGCTTGAAGGTATTGGAGATTTCGATGAAATATCCGAAAACCCTGTTGTATCCGATCTTCAGGGAGTTGATGCCCTGTTTTTGTCTCTCTTCCGCCTCCATATTGGCAATGAGTTGCTTGCCGTTTTTCATCGTATCTCTGAGACGATCCAACTCCTCGTCGACGCCGGAATTGATGTAACCTCCCTCTCCCACTTTCAATTTCGGGGATTCCGCCAGCTGTGCGATCAGCAGTTCGTATAGATCGTGCAGCTCGTCGAACCCTTCGAACAGTTTGGGCAGATTCGCTCCTTTGGCTTGCCGGAACCGTTCGGCAAGATAAGGCAGCGGCTGCAGGCCGGTACGAAGCCGAACGACATCCGCAATATTGGCAAGCGGTAGGGATATCCGGGAGATGATACGCTCCAGGTCGCCTACCTTGCGCAACAACTCCCGAATCTTTTCGCACAGATCGTTTTGGGCGACAAACGATTCGACATAATCGAGCCGCCGATCGATTTCCGCTTTACGAATCAGCGGTGCCGCCAACCAGCGCCTCAGCATACGCGCTCCCATGGCGGTTTTTGTGCGGTTCATCAGGGAAAAGAGGGTATTCCGTTCGCCAAACCCGCTTGAGTTTTGAAAAAGCTCCAGATTTCTTACGGTCGCCTCGTCCAGCAGCATCCTTTCCCGATTGCGAATCGGTTTGATGCTCGCCAGATGATGCAGGGCATCCTTCTGCGTATCCTTCAGATAGCGCAGAACGGCTCCGGCTGCGGATATCCCATTCGGCATTCCGGCAATACCGAATCCGGCCAAACTGCCTACCGCAAAATGCTCTTGAAGCAGTCGCCGCCCCGTTTTCAAGTCGAAGACATAGGAATCCAAAAACTCGATATGCGGCTGCTGTCCCTGAGAGGTCCGAATCCGTTTCAGCCGGTCAGCGAGTTTTTCATAGAGGGTTCGATCCCTTTTGTTTTCGGCACTCGGAATTAGAATTTCCGGCGGACGGTAGAGAAGAACCAGTTCGAGCAGCTGCCCCCAGTCCGTTTCGATCTCCAGTTCGGAGAGCTCGAATTCTCCGGTCGACAAATCGGCAAAGGCAATCCCGACATTCCGCATCCGCCTGTCCGACGCGATTCCGCAGATGAAGCTGTTGCTGTCGGCGGCCACGAGATCGGCAGCGACCACGGTTCCCGGCGTCACGATCCTGACGACCTCTCTTTTGACGATTCCCTGCGCCAGGGCGGGGTCCTCGACCTGTTCGCAGATGGCGACCTTATGTCCGGCTGAGGAGAGCTTGTTGAGATACTGCTCGTAGGCGTGATAGGGCACTCCGCACATGGGAACGGAATCCTCCCGGTTTTTGTTTCTGGTCGTCAGCTGGATTTGCAAGATCTTCGATGCCGTAACGGCATCCTCTCCGAACATCTCGTAAAAGTCCCCCATTCGATAGAAGAGGATCGCATCGGCATGCCGCTGCTTTATCCGAAAAAACTGCTGCATCATGGGAGTCTGCTTGACTTCTTTCGGTATGCCCATAAAAAAACGGTCGATGATTTGACGGGAAACGGAGGATGGAATCGTTTCGACTGTGCGATATGCCGAGGGATTGCCGCAAATACATGCGGACGGGACTGCCGCTCTACTCGCTCTGTGCGGCCTTCTATTCCAGGTGAGTCGTTTTTTCGTACCGGACGCTAAACTCGCGATCGACCCTGAACAGCCGACATCCCTCTTCCAACAGATTTTGGCGTGTGCGGCGTTCCAGCTCCTCCCCATCCAGGAGTTCCCAAAGAGCCAAACCGTTCTCTCTCGGAACCAGATAGAGATATTGGACGTTTTCCTTCCGACTGAAACGGAACATCGATTTAAAAAAGGAGGCCATTCGAACTCTTTTTTGAAAGTTGACTTGTCCGAACGCAACGTGGAAAAACTCCTCGAAGACTATTGTCTCGCTCGATAAAAATCAAGGGAAAGGTTGAAGCGAAACCCGTCGGCGAAAGCCGTTCGTTAAACGAAACCAGCCGGAGTGGAGGGGCAATGCCGCCGTTCGGCCCAAGGAAAGGGAACAAAAAGACGGCACTGCTGTCGCGTCAACTCTTCGTCGACGGAAGCCTGGGTGAGGGTTGGTTGGAACGAAGTTGGCACCAGTATCGAGCGAGAGCCAATCCTCGCCTGGGCCGAAGAAAAAAAAGTCGACCAACTGTTGACGCGATACTAGCGAGAAAGCGGGGTTCTGCCTTCGAAGGCGCGGCTCAAGGTGGTCGCATCCGCGAACTCCATATCGCTTCCCGAAGGGATTCCCCTGGCGATTCTCGTTATCGAGGGTACTTTTCCGACAAACAGATCGGTCAGATAGTGCGCAGTGGCTTCCCCTTCGATCGTCGGATTGGTAGCGAGAATCAACTCCCGTACGTTGCCCGAAACGATGCGCCGTTCGAGCTCGGCAATACGCAGCTTTTGCGGAGAGACTCCCTGCAAAGGAGAGATTGCCCCCTGCAGCACGTGATATACCCCCTCGAAGATGCCGGCACTTTCGATGGTGAAGACGTTTCTTGGGTCCTCCACTACGCAGATCGTGTCGCGTTTTCGTTTCCCGCTTGAGCAGACGGAGCAGGTATCCCCCTCCGCGAATCCAAAACAGATGGAGCAATTGCCGATTTCCCGCCGCGCCGTTACGATTGCGTCGGCCAGAGCGATGGATTCCCGTTCCGGCTTCAGCAGCAGCGAGAAGGCAAGACGTTTGGCCGTTTTTTTGCCTACGCCGGGCATTTTTGCCAGTTCCTCTATCAGCCGTTCCAGCGCGAGCGGTAGATGCATTATTTCGTAAAGCCGCTAAGGTCCGGCAAATTCATCTCCGACATCATCTCCGATAGACTGGAAGTTCCCAGTTCTTTCGCTTTTCGTATCCCCTCGTTGACGGCCGAACGAATCAGATCCTCAAGGGTTGCTACGTCGTTTCTATCGACAATTTCCGGATCGATGGCAATCGACAGCAGATCGACATTTCCACTCATGGTCAGTTTCACCATGCCTGCTCCAACCTCCACATCGACGGTCTTGCCTGCGGCCTCCGACTTTTTTTCATGAAAGGCCTTCTGCATCTCCTTCGCTTTTTCCAACAGCTCCTTCATATTCATCCCATCCAGCATGTCAAGGCTCCTCTTTGACGATTATCTCCTTAATCCTGCTGTTCGGGAACGTTTCCAGAATTTCCCGCACTTTCGGATTGCTTCTTGCCTGCTCCCGCAGCGACTCCTTTCTTTTTGCTCTCTCCTTGTCCTTCTGAACCTTCAGCGAATCCATCAATCCCTTGTTTTGCTCCCTGTAGAACACTTTGATCGGCACTTTGAAAAAATCTCGTGCGGCCTTTGCGATAGCCCGTTTTTTTTCGTCGTCAAAAACCTGGGCGTTGCTGTAACCGATCACCAGCCTTTTTCGATCCATTTCCAACACGACCGAATTTCTCAAAAGGGACATCAAAGCCTCGTTCGATCGCTTCTCCATCTCATCGAGAAAACTTTTCCACATCACCGTGATATCCTGAAGAGAGTAGGGGGTTTCTTCTTCGCGTATTGTAGCCTCTCCCGAATTGTGCACGTTCGCTTCTTGCCCGGCATTTCGCTCCTCGCTCCTTTGCTTTCCCGAAACCTCGGGGATTTGTACGGTCTCTGCCGGTCCTCCTTTCCCGTATTCCAGGCTTCGGAACATCTCCGGTTCCTCCTCCGGCGGAGCGGACTTCGCAGCCGGAATTTCCGTCTCCTCCTTCGGCAAACGCGGCTCTGCGGATTTTTCTTTGGGTCTCAGGGAAGTTCCGCGCAAAAGCGAAATCACTTCGGCTACGCCAACCAAGGATTCCACCGAGCACATTTTAAAGAGTCCCATTTCGACGCAGGTTTTGGCCTGCGAGCTTTGTCTGACCTGTGCCTCCATCTCCAACAGAATGTGAAAATACTGCTGGAGCGTAGCATTCGTGGTCTTCTCCGCCAGGCGGGTGTAGGTTTCCAACTGATCGGCAGAAATTCGTGCCATCCGATTTTTTCGGCAGGAAGCGACTTCACCAGAGTCAGATCCTTCACTGACTTCGATAGATCGGTGATAAGCTGTGCCAAAGAACGTCCCTTGCTGACCAGGTCGTGAAATAGATCGAGTGCGCCGGAGAGATTCTTCTCGACAATCTGCGTCAGAAGAGCATCGATCTCCTTTGCGCTATTGAGTCCGAGCACTTCGGCGACATCGTCGTCCTGAATTCGCTCTCTGCCGAAACCGAGCAGCATGTCGAGCGTCGTCAGAGCGTCCCGCATTCCTCCGGCGGAGTGAGAGGCTATCAGGCGAAGAGCCGAATCGCTCAATTGCAGCGATTCGGCCTGAGCCACCTTTTTCAGGTATTTCACCATGGCCTGCAGGGAAATGTTCGTAAAGTCGTACCGCTGGCATCGCGAAATGACGGTCGTCGGGATTTTGTGGTGGTCCGTCGTAGCGAGAATAAACTTCACATGGGCTGGCGGCTCCTCCAGAGTCTTCAGCAGAGCGTTGAACGATTCGGTCGTCAGCATGTGAACTTCGTCGATGATGTAGGTTTTGTAGGTGCACTTGGCGGGCGAAAACTTGACGCTTTCTCTCAGTTCGCGAACGTGTTCGATGCCGCGGTTCGATGCCGCGTCAATCTCCATTACGTCGGTCGCGTTTCCTTGGGTGATCTCCCGGCAGTTTTCGCATCGGTTGCAGGGTTCGTGTTCGACGGGAGAGATGCAGTTCAACGCTTTCGTCAGAACTCTGGCACAGCTGGTCTTCCCGGTTCCCCTCGGTCCGGTAAATAGGAAGGCATGGGCCACCCGATTCGTGCCGATGGCCTTGATGAGAGTCTTCCAGATGTGTTCCTGTCCAATCAAGTCTTGAAACTTCGCGGGCCTCAGCTTTCTGGCAAGAACGAGGTAGGACATGCTGTCGGACTGTCTAAGATTTCACGCTGGGCATGGGCATTCGACCGGGAGTGACCCGCACACATCTTCCGGCACTTAGTGCTGCTTCCTTTCGGATCTGACACGGTTCGCACCTTCCGATCGTGCGGATCACCGCTATTGTGGCGGAGAGACGGGGATTCGAACCCCGGAAACAGTTTCCCATTTACACGCTTTCCAGGCGTGCTCCTTCATCCACTCGGACATCTCTCCTCGTTTCAAGGCAAAACCCCCCGGCCATGCCAATGTGAGTGTGCGCCGACCGGCGCCGAAACCGAAAAAGGATGGTACACCCGAAGGGACTCGAACCCCCGGCCTTCTGTTCCGCAAACAGACGCTCTATCCGGCTGAGCTACGGGTGCAGCCGTTCGATTCTACGAATCCGCATACGGCCCGATTTTCCTCTATATCTCCTCACGTTGCAACACTTTTCATCAGGAAATATCAAAAGTGGTCGACGAATACCGGGCATATCAGGCTACATGCATGATAATGGAACTGGCAAAAACTCATCTGCAAAAAAAATAGATTGCAAACCATAACTTTACGGTTTATGGTTTAATGTATGAAATACGATAAGCTAACCGAGAAAAGGAAGCGCCTGGACAACTTCCGCCCGTTGCCGGATGCGCTTGTCCGCAATCTGGATAACTGGTTTAGGGTCGAGCTGACCTATACCAGTAATGCGATCGAAGGAAACACGCTCACGCGCCGAGAAACGGCGCTAGTTGTCGAGAAAGGACTCACCGTTGGCGGTAAATCGCTCGTCGAACATCTCGAAGCCACCAACCATGCGCATGCATTGGATTGGGTGAAAGAACAGGCGAAACGCAAGCCCGCCAGCCTGACAGAAAGGGATATTCTCCATATACACGATATCGTCCTGAAAGGGATTGACGATGAAAATGCCGGACGTTACCGCTCCGTACCGGTACGTATTTCTGGCTCGACAGTCGTGCTGCCCAATCCGCGCAAGGTTCCTGACTTGATGGCTGAATTTGCGCAGTGGCTTGGCAGGGAGGAAAATCTGCACCCGGTGGAACTGGCAGCCGAGGCTCATTATCGCCTGGTGACGATTCACCCCTTTGTGGATGGCAATGGCCGAGCTGCCCGATTGCTGATGAATATGATCCTGCTCATGACCGGATACCCGGCAGCGATTATCCGCAAACGTGACCGCTTCGCTTATATTGGATCATTGGAAAAGGCTCAGCTCGATGGCCCGAAAGATGACTACCTGAAAATCATCGCCAAGGCCGTGGACCGTTCGCTGGATATATACCTGAGAGCTGCGACTGGAAAAGATGCCGAACAACCGGAAAGCGATAAGTTGCTAAAGATTGGCGAATTGGCAAAGAAAGTTGGTGAAAGCAACTCCACCATTCGCCACTGGACCAAGGAAGGGCTGCTGGAAGTAGCCGAGATTACCGAAGCAGGATATCAACTTTATGCGCCGGAGACGATTGAGCGTATTAAGCAAATCTATGCGCTTAAAGAACAGCGTCTCACTCTACGGGAAATTAGAGACAGGCTTCGTTAATTAGACCCAAAATGTTGAGCTACTCCTCTCGCAAGTCAAGAAATGGCTTTTGCGTGTCTTAACCGATCAAGAACGTCCAGGTAAAAGCCGTGAGGTGGATTCGGCGTTGGAGCTATTGACCCCCTTCCTTCCGCAGGGCTTCCACCTCCTCTATCGGAAGCCCTATCCTGCGGGAAATCGTCGCGTCGTCAATAACGTCCAAGAGATTTCGGGCGTTTTTCAGCTTTTCCTCCTTTCTCCCTTTTTCTATTCCTTCCTTTATCCCCTCCTTTATCCCCTTCTCCTTTCCGTCCCTTTGCCCGTCGACGTAGTAG
>CAZLTI010000084.1:0-12120 GCA_964562335.1 uncultured Pseudomonadota bacterium
CGTTAAGATACTATTTTTTATCTATTAAAACTTATTTTAAATGAAATTGATTTTACCCAAATCAATTCTTGCGATTTTTTACCGCTTCGTCATATTTAGTCGTCCTCTTTTTTACATCGTATCAGTCCGGCAGTTCCCGCCATATCGTAGGGTCCCGGAGCGTTGGGGGCGTATTGCCCTGCCGGAGTTGTTTTGCCTATATTTTTCTCTTTTGCGGTTCTGGTTGGCGGATAGTCCTGTTAGTATGGGAGCGGTCTGCCGGTTGGTCGACAAGACAGAGCGGAATTGTCCAATAATGCAAGGATTCCCGCCTGTGCGGGAATGACACTTTTTGTTTACGCCATCGACCTTACGGAAATGAGGCCTCTCGAATAACCACTGAATGACCGCTTGATTGACTCCCTAAGGAATTGACTGTAAATGGTGGAGAAGCTACTCCATTGTTCGGATAGGAGGGGGCGGACATGGACATCGCCGGAAAACAACACAATATGGAAAAGATATGAAGTTTATCATCGTTTCGATTGCTCTTTTCTGGAGCGCAGTGGCCTTTGCGGAACCGAAGGTCGTGGTGACGCACGCCTTGTCGCTGTTCGGCAAACCCAAATACGAAAGGGGGTTTCGGCACTTCGACTATGTGAATCCCGACGCGCCGAAGGGGGGAATGCTGCGTACTTCGACGACCGGAACCTTCGACAACTTCCATCCCTACACGCTGAAGGGAGAGGCGGCGCGCGGCAACGACCTCTACGACGCGCTGCTGACCGGCGCGGAGGACGACTGGGCGGCCTCCTACGGGTTGATCGCCCACACGATGGAGTATGCTTCGGACTACTCCTGGATCGTCTTCCATATGAGACCGGAGGCGCAGTTCCAGGACGGAACGCCGATCACCGCAGACGACGTGATCTACACCTTCAAGACCTATCTGAAAAAGGCGATCCCCACCTGGAGGGCCGGAGTCGACTATATCGAAAAGATGGAGGCGCTGGACAGACACCGCATCAAGTTTACCCTGCGGGACGGCAACATTCAGAGGATCATGAACCTGGGTTCGGTCGGCATCATCCCCAGGCAGTTTTGGAAGGACCACGATTGGGAGCAGCCGTTGAAGGAGGTGCCTTTGGGAAGTTCCGCGTATACGATTTCCGACTACAAGATGGGGCAGTACGTCGTCTGGAAGCGGCTGAAGGACTATTGGGCGAAGGACCTGCCGGTCAACAGGGGGCGAATGAACTTCGACTACGAGCGCGTGGAGTACTATCGGGACACGACGGTCGAATTCGAAGCGTTCAAGGCGGGGGAGTATGACTTCAAGGCGGAAAACGTCGCCAAAAGATGGGCCAATCAGTATGTCGGCGACTATTTCGACAAGGGTTTCATCCGCACGGAGAGCCTGAAGCACTCCATTCCCCAGCGCATGCAGGCGTTTATTTTCAATGTCAGGAACGATCTGTTCCGGGACGTGCGCGTCAGGGAGGCCCTCAACTACGCCATGGATTTCGAATGGATGAACAAAAATCTGTTCTACGGTCAGTACGTGCGCACGCGCAGCTATTTTTCCAATACGGAGTACGAAGCGAAGGGTCTGCCGGAAAAGGGGGAGCTCGAACTGCTGGAGCCCATCCGGCAGTACATTCCGCCGCGCGTTTTCACCGAGGAGTTCCAGCCTGCGAAGACGGACGGTTCGGGAAGCATCCGCAGCAACATTCGCAAGGCGCTGCGCCTGTTTAAAGAGGCCGGTTGGGAGCTGAAGGAGAGAAGGCTGACGCATGCCAAAACCGGGAGGAGGTTCGAGTTTGCAATGCTGCGGTTCGACCCCAATTCGGAGTACGTTGCTTTGCCGTTGCAGAAAAACCTGAAAAAAATGGGAATCGAGATGCGAATTCGCACGGTGGACAACAGCCAGTTTTTCAACCGCTTGAGAGACCACGACTACGATCTGGTGTCTTACGGTTTTAGCGCGAACTACTACCCCAACGTCAATCTCAAAAGCGCCTGGCATTCCGGCGACCCGGACAACGCCTTCCAGTTCACCGGCATTCGGGACAGGGGAATCGACGCCCTGATCGAGATGATCGACTCCGCCCAAAACCATCCGGAAAAACTGGGGAAGCTGGGACCCGCTCTGGACCGCGTGCTGCAATGGAACTTTTTCGTCATTCCGCATTGGCATATCGACAAGTTCAGAATCGCCTACTGGGACAAGTTTTCCAGGCCGAATGTCCGGCCCAAATACGGGCTGGGCCTGAGTACCTGGTGGTATGATGCCGAAAAGGCGAAAAGACTGCCGAAAAAAGTGAGGGCAACCGCACCATGACGGCTTACATCGTCAGAAGACTGCTGCTGGTGGTGCCCACGCTGCTGGCGATCGTTACCATCAATTTCTTCGTTGTGCAGATCGCGCCCGGAGGTCCGGTCGACCGGTTCATCGCTTCCATCGAGGGTGCGGGTCCCGGCCTGATTTCCAGGGTAACGGGCCAGAACCGGGGGGAGGTGGGCGACGAAATCCGGTTGGAAGCCGACTACGGAAAGGGGGGAGGCAAATACAGGGGAGCCCGCGGTTTGGACCCGGAGCTTATCGCCATGGTGGAAAAACAGTTCGGATTCGACAAACCCCTGTACGAAAGATACTTCGCCATGCTTGTCGACTATCTCTCCTTCGACTTCGGCGACAGCCTGTTCAAGGGGCGCACGGTGATCGAACTGGTTGTCGAACGGCTGCCCGTCTCCGTTTCGCTGGGGCTGTGGAGCACCCTGCTCTCCTACCTGATCTGCATTCCCCTGGGAATCCGCAAGGCGATTCGCCACAGCTCGCGCTTCGACGTTTGGACAAGTACCGTGATCATACTGGCGAACGCAATTCCGATTTTTCTGTTTGCCATCGTTTTGATCATCTTTTTTGCCGGCGGCAACTATTTCAGCTGGTTTCCCCTGAAGGGGCTGGTATCCGCCAACTTCGACCAACTGACGTGGTTGGCAAAGATCGCGGACTACTTTTGGCATCTTGCGCTTCCGATCTTCTGCATGACGATCGGCGGACTTGCCGGCACTACCTTTCTGACGAAAAACTCCTTCCTGGACGAGATCGGCAAGCAGTATGTCGTAACCGCACGGGCAAAGGGATTGCGGGAGAATACCATTCTCTACCGGCATGTCTTCCGCAACGCCATGCTGATCATTATCGCCGGTTTTCCGTCCGCCTTTATCGGCGTGTTTTTCGGTAGCTCTCTGCTGATCGAGGTGATCTTTTCCCTGGAGGGTTTGGGGCTGCTCGGTTTCGAAGCGACGATTCAGCGGGACTATCCCCTGATGTTCAGCTCTCTTTACATCTTCGGTCTGCTGGGGCTGGTGATGGGCATCGTCAGCGACGTGACCTATACGGTCGTCGATCCCAGAATCGATTTCGAGGGAAGATAGCCATGCGGATGAGTGCCGTCAACCGGGAGCGCTTCCGCAGATTCAAAGCGAACAGGAGGGCCGTCTGGTCCTTTTGGCTGTTTGCGTTTCTGTTCCTTTTCTCCCTGTTTGCCGAAGTGGTTTGCAACGAACGCCCCCTGATCGTCCGGTTTCGCTCCGAATTCTATTTCCCCATCCTGTTCGAGTACTCCGAAACCGATTTCGGCGGAGAGTTCGAGACCGAAGCCGATTTTCGGGATCCCTACCTGAAGGATTCGATCGAAGGGAACGGCTGGATGCTTTCCACCCTGATTCCCTACAGCTACGATACGATCATCTACGATCTGCCCTCGCCCGCGCCCTCCCCTCCGACGCTGAAGAACTGGCTGGGAACCGACGACAAGGGACGGGACGTCGTGGCGAGGCTGATCTACGGATTCCGCATTTCGGTTCTGTTCGGCATCTGCCTGACGGTATTCGGCTCGTCGATCGGCATCGCCGTGGGAGCGGTGCAGGGATTCTACGGCGGAAAGGTGGATCTTTTGGGGCAAAGAGTGCTGGAGATCTGGTCGGGCATGCCGACGCTGTTTCTACTGATCATTCTCTCCAGCGTGATCGAACCCAACTTTTGGTGGCTGTTGGGAATTACGCTCCTTTTCGGCTGGATGGGACTGGTGGGAGTCGTGCGCGCAGAATTCCTAAGAACGCGCAACTTCGAATATGTCAAAGCCGCCCGGGCACTGGGGTTGAGCGATATCAAAATTATGGTGCGGCACATCCTGCCCAACGCCATGGTCGCCTCCATGACCTTTCTGCCCTTTATTCTGGGCGGGGCCATCACCACGCTCACCTCTCTGGACTTTCTGGGTTTCGGCCTGCCGACGGGCTCCCCCTCTCTCGGCGAGCTGCTTGCCCAGGGAAAGACCAACCTTCATGCTCCCTGGTTGGGACTCTCCTCCTTTTTCGTTCTTAGCGCCATGTTCGGTCTGCTGGTGTTCATCGGAGAGGGCGTTCGCGACGCGTTCGACCCCCGCAGGGGAGTGTAGAGGAAAATGGCCAACCCGCTGCTGAAAGTCGAAGATTTGAGCGTTGGATTTCGCCAGGGAGAGAGGTTCGAAGAGGTGGTGCGGGACGTCTCCTTCGATATCTCAAAGGGCGAAACCTTCTCCCTGGTGGGGGAGAGCGGTTCGGGAAAGACCGTTACCGCCCTCTCCCTCCTGCGTCTGCTGCCCTCTCCGCCGACCGTCTATGCCAAAGGGAGAGTGCTGCTTGGCCAAAACGATCTGCACGACATTTCGGCAAACGAGCTGCGGAGGGTCCGAGGCAACGACGTCAGCGTAGTGTTCCAGGAACCGATGATGTCGCTGAATCCGCTGCACACGATCAAAAGGCAGCTGAACGAGAGCCTCTTCCTCCACCGGGGACTTTCCGGCAGCAAATCCACCGGCCTATCGCTGCAATGGCTAAAAAGGGTGGGCCTGCGGAATGCGGAAAAAAGAATCGATTCCTTTCCCCACCAGCTTTCGGGCGGAGAGCAGCAGAGGGTGATGATCGCCATGGCGCTGATCAACAGGCCCGATCTGCTGATCGCAGACGAACCGACCACCGCGTTGGACGTGACGGTCCAGGCGCAAATTCTGTCGCTGCTGAAGGATCTGCAGGAGGAGATCGGCATGGCGATTCTTTTTATCACGCACGATTTGGGGGTCGTTCGCAAAATCTCGGACCGCGTGGCCGTAATGCGGTATGGCCGCATTGTCGAGATCGAAAAAACCGAACGACTGTTTCGCCGCCCGCAGCACGAGTATTCCAGGGAGCTGATCGACGCCGAACCGAAGGGAGAACTGCGGGAGGCACCGCCGCAGACAGAGAGGCTTCTGCAGGTGGACAGCCTCAAGGTCTGGTTTCCGATCCAGAGGGGCATTCTCAAAAGGACGGTGGGATACGTCAAAGCGGTCGACGGCATCTCCTTCGAGATTCGCTGCGGACACACCTTGGGAATCGTGGGGGAGAGCGGCTCCGGAAAGTCGACGACGGGTCTCGCACTCCTAAAACTGACGGATAGCGAGGGCCCGATTCGGTTCGATGGCCTGTCGCTCGATAGCCTTTCCCGCAAAGAGATGCGTCCGGTTCGGCGCAGAATGCAGATCATCTTTCAGGACCCCTACGGCAGCCTCAGTCCGAGAATGTCCGTCGAGCAGATTATCGGAGAGGGGCTGGGCGTTCACTGCGACATGTCCGAGGAGAGGCGGGAGGAATCGATCGTTCGCGTGATGCGGGAGGTGGGGCTGGATCCGGAAGCGAGACATCGCTACCCCAACGAGTTCTCCGGAGGCCAGCGCCAAAGAGTGGCGATCGCCCGTGCGCTCGTGCTGAAGCCGGAACTGATGGTGCTGGACGAGCCGACCTCCTCCCTGGACCGGTCCGTGCAGTTCCGAATTGTGGAGATGCTGCTCTCCCTGCAGCAAAAGTACGGTCTGACCTACGTTTTTATCAGCCACGATCTGAAGCTGATAAAATCTCTCTGCCACGAGATTCTGGTAATGAAGGAGGGCCGCCTGATGGAACGGGGTCCCGCCGAAAGGATCTTTTCGCAACCCCGGCACGAATATACGCGGAAACTGATAGCCATCGCCTTCGACCGGACCGATCTCCATCCGGGCTATCGTCGGTCGGAGTTATGACCGCCTACTTTGTTAGAAGAATACTGCTGACCGTTCCCACCTTTATCGGCATCACGCTGATGGTTTTCGCCGTCACGCGGTTCGTTCCCGGCGGACCGGTCGACCGCATCGTCGCCCAGGCGCGGCAGACCGCGAATGCGGAGGGAGCGGCCGCGAATTCGGCGGATAGCCCGCAAAACGAATCCCCCCTTTCCGAAGAGCAGCTACGGCAGCTGAAGGAGTACTACGGATTCGACAAACCGGTTGTTATCGGCTATCTGGCCTGGTTGAAAAGAGTTCTGGCATTCGATCTGGGCGTTTCGACCAGATACCACGATCCCGTTTGGGAAATAATCAAAGACAAACTGCCGGTCTCGATCTACTACGGAGTGGTCACCACCCTTCTCACCTATTTGGTCTGTATTCCTCTGGGAATACTGAAAGCGGTAGGGCACAAGCGCGCTCTCGACAGCCTCTCTTCCCTGCTGATACTGGTCGGGTATGCGCTTCCCGGATTTGTCGTTGCCATCGTTCTGTTCGTGTGGCCGGCCGCGCAGTGGGACTGGTTCCCCTTGGGAGGGTTCGTAGGAGAGGAGTTCGAGGACCTCTCCCTTTGGCGGAAGGTCAAGGATCTGGTCTGGCATTCGATACTGCCCTTGATCGCCTATATGATCGGCAGTTTCGCCACGATGACGTTTTTGATGAAAAACAGCCTGATGGACAACCTGGCGGCCGACTACGTCCGTACCGCCATCGCCAAGGGACTCTCCTTTCGGGAGGCCGTCTTCAAACACGCCTTCCGCAACAGCATCATTCCGCTGGCGACCCATTTCGGCAACAATATCGGTATGTTTCTGGCGGGCTCCTTTTTGATCGAGCGGGTCTTCAATATCGACGGCCTTGGACTGTTGGGATTCGAATCTTTGGTGGAGCGGGACTATCCGGTGGTTTTGGGAGTGCTGGCGATCTCGTCGGTTCTGGGACTGCTGGGGAACGTTCTATCCGATCTGTGCGTGGCTCTGGCGGATCCCCGCATAAAATTCGGTTGAGGGCAGAGAGACGGATGAATCCGCTTACGGTCGGGAAAATCCGACGCTTTACGTCGATCCGGAGGGGCTACTACTCCCTTATCCTTTTTACCGCTCTGCTGGTGCTGGCTCTGTTTGCCGAGCTGATCATCAACAAGCGCGCATTGGTCGTCTTTTACGAGGGGGAGTGGTATTTTCCCATCTACGGCAGAATGAATCCCGGTGCCGTTTTCGGATTGGACTACCGCTACGAGACCGACTACCGCCAGTTGCAGCGGAAATTTCGTGTAGAGCGGAGAGGCGATTTCGTCGTAATGCCGCTGGTTCCCTACGATGCCTACGAGATCGAAATTCGGGAGGATGCCTATCCTCCCTATGCACCGTCGCTGAAACGCCGGCACTTTCTGGGAACGGACGTTTTGGGGAGGGATATCGTCGCCAGGCTGGTGTACGGTTTTCGCATCTGTATCGCCTTTTCGATTTTTCTGCTGATCGCCAATTTCGCCATCGGCATTAGCCTAGGCTGCCTGATGGGCTACATCGGAGGAAAATTCGACCTGATTTTCCAAAGAGTCATCGAAATCTGGTCCGCCATTCCCTTTCTCTACGTGATCATGATTATCGCGTCCGTAATCGTGCCCAATCTGCCGATCCTGGTGCTTGTCTCCGTGCTCTTCGGGTGGATGGGACTTACCTGGTATATGAGAACGGTCTCCTACCGGGAGAGGAGCCGGGACTATGTGATGGCGGCCAGAGCTTTGGGCGCCTCCAACGCCAGAATTGTTTTTCGCCATATTCTGCCGAACTCCCTTTCGCTGGTCGTGACGTTTGTGCCCTTTTCCGTGGCGGGCGGAATTTCCTCCCTGACGGCTCTCGACTACCTGGGATTCGGTCTGGCCGCTCCGACGCCGAGCTGGGGGGAGCTGCTCAGGCAGAGCATTGAAAATCTACAGTCCATCTGGATCGTCTCCTCTATCGTTTCGGCCCTGGTGATCGTGATGGTTTGCGTTACCTTTATCGGCGAGGCGATTCGGGAGGCTTTCGATCCGAAACTGCATACGACGTTCGAATAGAGAAAGAACGATCCAACCGATTATTCGGAGACATGATGATGAAACGAAATTCGGGCTTTTCCGTTCCGATTCTGCTGTTCGCGCCCTTTTTCCTCCTTCCCGCTCTTTGGGCGGAACCGCTGCCGCCGGATATCGAGTGGACGACCAACGACAAGGCTCCCCTGTTTGCCTCTCCGCAGGCGAAAAAGGGGGGAACCTACCGCACCTCCATCACCTCCTTTCCTCTGACCTTGAGAACGGTAGGGCCGGATTCGAACACGGGAGTTCGTTCCGCTCTGCTGGGCAACCAAATGGGGCTGCTCGACCTGCATCCCAACAGGGAGGAGTGGATTCCCTCGCTGGCGACGCACTGGGCGGTCGGTGCCGACCGAAAGACCATGTACTACAAGATCGACAGGCGCGCCCGTTGGTCCGACGGAGAGCCGGTTACCGTGGACGATTTCGTTTTCGGCTTGGAGTTCATGCGCTCGAAACACATTTTGGCGCCTTGGTACAACAACCGGTTTTGGAACGATTTCGACCGAATCGTAAAACAGGACGACTACACCTTTGCGGTGATTTTGAAGAAACCGAAACCCGATTTGGAATACTATGCCGGTTTTCTGCCGCAACCCAGACACTATTATCAAAAACTGAACGAAAACTTCGTTAGAGAATACAACTGGAAGATTGTTCCCAATACGGGACCCTATCGGATTTCCAAAATCGAAAAGGGAAAGAGCATTACCTTTCGGCGCAACAAAAATTGGTGGGCGCGGGATCTCCGCTACAACAGGGGAAGATTCAACGTCGACAAAGTGATCTACAGGGTGATTCGGGAATCCGCTACCACATTGGAGTATTTCAAGAAGCATCGGCTGGACGACTACGATATCACCAGCCCCAAACGCTGGCACCAGGAGACCGAAAACCTGGAGATCTTCGACAAAGGGTATGCAAAAAAAATGTGGTTCTTTACGGACTCCCCGCAACCCATGCTGGGAATATTTCTGAACGAGGACAAGGAACTGTTCAAGGATCGCAACGTGCGATACGCGTTCGCCCATGCCATGAATATGGACAAACTCCTAAACGGACTGCTACGGGGCGACTACCGTCGGCTGCACTCGGACACTACGGGATACGGGGAGTATACCGACTCCTCCATTCGGGCGCGGGAGTTCGACATCGACAGGGCGGAAGGGCTTTTAACGGCATCCGGCTGGGAAAGGGGCGAGGATGGAATCTGGCGAAAAGAGGGCCGGAGATTTTCCCTTAATCTGTCCTACTCCCTCGACTATCACACCGAAAGAGTGGTCCTGCTGAAGGAGGAGGCAAAAAAGGCCGGAATCGAGCTGAAACTGAAAAAATTCGACAGCAGCACCTTCTACAAGCTGGTGATGGAGAAGAAACACGATGCGGCATGGATGGGATGGGGAGCCTCCTGGCGTCCGCAATACTGGGGCCAGTTTCACTCGGTAAACGCTCACAAGCCCAAAACCAACAACATCACCAATACGGACGATCCGGAGATGGACCGCTTGATCGAGATATACAGAAATTCCCTGAACGTAGAGCAGAGAAAGAAAACGGCCCGTAGGATCCAGCGGAAGATCTTCGAAATCGGTTCCTACGTTCCCACCTACAAGGTGGGATATTTCCGCACGGCATTTTGGCGATGGTGGAAGTTTCCCGACCCGCCGGCGACAAAGCTCTCGGACCAACTGTTCGAGCCCTTTTCGGTCGGTATTTTCTGGATGGATGCGGAGGAGAGGGAGAGAACGCTGGCCGCCATGAAGGCGGGAAGAGCGTTCGAGCCGGAAACGATTTTGGACCGGACCTTCCTGACGGATTCTAGCCGATGATCCGCAAAGCGGCGATGGTATAGTCATTCCCGTATTCATTCCCGCACCGGCGGGAGCAGCATTGCGGCCAACGTTTTTATAAAAAACGTCATTCCCGCGTCGGCGGGAATCTTAGGCGTTCAGATCGAGCGAGCCCATTGAAACGCGTGTCATTCCCGCGTCGGCGGGAATCTTAGGCGTCCAGATCGAGCGAGTCCATTTAAATGCATGTCATTCCCGCACAGGCGGGAATCCAGGGCGCTGACACTAGCCGGGAACCGGCCCAATCCGACTCTCCGTTGGAGAATCCATCCGAGATTGGCATGATACTGGAAATCGACAACCTTACGGTCTCTTTCGCAACCGAAGCGGGCAGCGTGAATGCGGTCGAGCGGGTGTCTCTCGTTTTGAATCGCGGAAAGACGCTGGGAATCGTCGGCGAGTCCGGCTGCGGAAAAAGCGTAACGGCCCTGTCGATCATGCGCCTGCTGCCCAAACCGTCGGGAAAGGTTCGTTCGGGGCGGGTCCTGTTCGACGGAACGGATCTTCTGCAGCTACCGGCGGAAAAAATGCGAAAAATCAGGGGGCGCCGCATTGCGATGATATTTCAGGAACCCATGACCGCACTCAATCCCGTGCATACCGTCGGGAAGCAGATCGGGGAGATGTATCGGCGCCACTATGCCGCATGGGACGGCTTCGATATTTCCAAGGCGGTTGCGGAGGGATTGCACAAAGTGGGAATATCGGACCCCGATCGGAGAGCAACGGAGTATCCCCACCAACTTTCGGGCGGTATGCGGCAGCGCGTAACGATCGCCATGGCTCTTGCCTGCCGACCCGATATTCTGATTGCCGACGAGCCCACAACCGCCTTGGACGTAACGGTGCAGGCGCAGATTTTGAAGCTATTGAAGGATTTGCAGGCGGAGGCGGGAACTGCCGTGCTGTTTATCACCCACGACCTGGGCGTGATTGCCGAAATGTGCGACGAAGTGGCCGTGATGTATGCCGGAAGGGTCGTGGAGCGCGCTGCCCTGATCGATCTGTTCAAGTTCCCTAGACATCCCTACACGCAGGGACTGCTGCTTTCGATTCCGCATCTGAACGGAAAACCGAAAACGAAGCTGTACGCGATTCCGGGCATGGTGCCCGATCTGCTCCATTTTCCCCAGGGGTGCCGCTTTTGGAACCGCTGCCCCCACTCCACAGCACGGTGTCGGACGGAAAGCCCTGCGACGGAATCGGTCGGTAGCGGACATGAGGTGAGCTGTTTTCACTGGCGAAGAATAAACCGTTGAATCGGCCGATGTCGAAATATCTTCTGCAAATCGAAAATCTCAAGAGACACTTTCCCATTTTCGGCGGACTGTTTCTTCGGCGGTTGAGAACCCTGCATGCGCTCGACGGCGTAACTTTCGGTATCAAAAGAGGAGAGACGGTAGGAGTTGTGGGGGAGTCCGGTTGCGGCAAATCGACTTTGGGGAAAACCCTGCTGCGGCTGTACGACCCCACGGCCGGGCGGATTCTGTTCGATGGAAGGGATATTACCAAAACGCCGCAAAAGAGGCTTCGCCATGTCCGCCGCGAAATGCAGATCGTGTTTCAGGACCCGTTCGAGTCCCTAAATTCGCGGCATACCGTCAACGAAATTCTGGCGGAGCCTTTTATCATTCACAAGATCGGAGCTGCGCGGGAAAGAGATCGGAGAGTGAGAACGCTGCTGGACCGGGTCGAACTGCCTTCCGGCTCCGGGAGCAAATACCCCCACGAGTTTTCGGGCGGTCAAAGACAGCGTATCGGCATTGCCCGCGCCATCGCCTTGAATCCGAAGCTGATCGTGTGCGATGAGCCGGTTTCCGCTCTGGACGTATCGATCCAGTCCCAAATACTGAATCTGCTTTTGACGCTGCAGGAGACGCTGAAGCTGGCCTATCTGTTCATTGCTCACGATTTGGCCGTCGTCAAACACGTTTCGGACCGCGTGGCGGTTATGTACCTGGGGAAAATCGTGGAGTTTGCCGATGCGGAATCGATATACCGCTCTCCCTATCACCCCTACACCCATGCTTTGATTTCCGCCGTGCCGGTTGCCGATCCCACCAAAAGGCGGGAAAGGATTGTGCTTACGGGC
>CAZLTI010000085.1:0-1038 GCA_964562335.1 uncultured Pseudomonadota bacterium
GACGAAAGGGACCTGGGGTTCTGAAACGACCGGTCGCCTAATCCTGCCGGAATTCAACGAGCGTCAGCTCCGTATCTCCTTCCCGAAACTGCAATAGATGATGGGGATGCCGTTGCGACAGGGTAAAGCGAAATTCCGTTTTTTCCCGAGGCAAAAGAGTGCGGATCCAAAACGAGGTGGGCCTGATCAGAAGGCGTATTGCCGGTCCCGTTCCGAGCGGCGTTTCCAGTTCGAACTCCTTCTCTTGAACAATTTCGACTCCGATTCGGCTGAATGTTTGCGGAAGGTTGCTTTTTTCCAGTTCAAAGGCGATCAGCGGCAGGTAGAGCGTAAACTTATGGGTTTCGGAGCGTTCCCCGATTTCGGGCAGCATCTTGCGAAGATAGAGAGCGATCACTTCGAAAGGAACCAGAGAGGAATCCATTGCGACCGAAAATTTGCTTTCTTCCCCTGCGGATGAGATGCGGGTTGCAATTTTGCCCCCCTCGAACCGGTCGACGACCGTCGTCTTCGATCGGAAGTCGGTCTCCCGATACTGCGTCAATCTACCGGAACGGGATTCGAACCATACCTCCTTTTTGCCGAAAGGTTTGCCGTCGGCATCCATGTTTTGGCTGGTTTCCAAGATGTATCTCCCCTCCTTCGTTTCCACAGTTCCGTACTGTATGGTCGTATAGCCCGTCAGTTGCCGCTTTTCGATGTTCCAATGGCTGTACTTCAAAAAAAGTCCCGAAGTAAGCTGCTCCTTAAAATCGATTGCAAACAGGGACTGGGAAAATAGTACTATCGCGGCGGACAGCAATAGCGGTCTACATCCGTTAGTCGTATGGCTCTTCATATAATATCCCACAAAACGGCAATGTGCGGTAGCGATCGGTTTCGTCGAGGTGAACGGTAGACTGTTTTGCCTATAGGATCAATAGAATAACTCCGATAAAATGCGCTTTCTCCAAAAAACGGACTTTACCGAATCTCTCGATATGACCATGATAGAGTCCGTGAAAAGCAGAAGTGAAGGTTTTGCCGACGTTACGATAC
>CAZLTI010000085.1:1048-11968 GCA_964562335.1 uncultured Pseudomonadota bacterium
GTGAACGGTAGACTGTTTTGCCTATAGGATCAATAGAATAACTCCGATAAAATCGGTCGGTCGAGTTGGCGGGCGAAGGAGTTCCCAACTGCCGGTGGATTGCGCGTTTCGGTCGTTCGGCGGCCAACCGCCACGGACGGAGGTGTAAAGTCCCGGCAGTGGTCGTGAAAAAACGGACTTTACCGAATCTCTCGATATGACCATGATAGAGTCCGTGAAGAGCAGAAGTGAAGGTTTTGCCAACGTTACGGTACCTCTGGACGAAACTGCCGAATTGCGGAAATTCCACAGTTCTTTGAGTAACTGTCGCGTAGCGGAACCGGTTAAGGAACTTTTGAAAAAACGCCAAAGACAATAAACCGATGGAAGAAATAGCGTTCACCAAAATGGAAGGTGCCGGCAACGACTATGTCTACGTCGATGCTTTGTTGATTCCGGTGTCCCAACCCGAGCGACTTGCCAGGGAGATCAGCCACCGTCGTTTCGGCATCGGTTCGGACGGACTCGTCCTGATCGTTCCCAGCCAAACGGCCGATTTGCGGATGATTATGTACAACGCGGACGGTTCCCCCTCCGACATGTGCGGGAACGCTATCCGCTGCGTCGGCAAGTACGCCTGGGAACACGGATTGGTAAATAATACAAACATCCGGGTGGAGACCGGGGACGGTGTCAAAAAGCTGAACCTGTTTCTTGATCGCCGGAACGAAGTGAAAACCGTTTCTGTGGAGATGGGGGTCCCCGAATTTAGAGCTCCGTTGATTCCCAGTACCTTGACGGATGAGCTGATAGTGGAGCGATTGTTCGATTTCGACGACTTTTGTCTGAAGGGAACGCTGGTATCGATGGGGAATCCGCATTTCGTCACCTATGTCGAAGATATCGGATCGGTGCCGGTTTCGCATTGGGGACCGGATATAGAGTATTCGGAATATTTCCCTGATAGAATCAATATCGAGTTTGTGCAAATCCTGTCGAAAACAGAGGTGATGCAAAGAACCTGGGAAAGAGGCTCCGGCGAGACGTGGGCCTGCGGTACCGGTGCGGCGGCCGTTTGCGTTGCGGGTGTGGCGGCAGGCAGAACCGAATCCGATCTTCTCGTTCGTCTTAAAGGCGGAGAGTTGAACCTTTCCTGGCCCGGTATGGGACATTCCGTTATCAAAACCGGTCCGGCACGGGAGGTTTTTACCGGAATATGGAAAAGAAAGTGGCCCCCTAGGGAGCCGTTCCTCCCGTTTGGCCACAGGGAATATTCTTGATTCCAGATAGGCTACGGTAAGGCAGAACAGGGAGTTTTGAAGGCAACCCGAACGCGCAACCGATAGAGTATCGGTTCGGAAATTCAAGCAGCACAAAAAGAGGAGATCCGTATGAAGATCACCATCGAATATTGCGGGGAGTGAAACTACCATCCCAGGGCTGCCAGTTTGGCAGATAGGATTACAAAAGAGACCGGAAGAGAGGTCGGATTGATTCGTTCGGGCGGCGGAGTATTCGAGATCGTGGATGGCGGAGACCTGATCTATTCCAAAAGAAAAACAGGATCGTTTCCCCAAGACGACAAAATTGTCGCAATGGTTCGCGAAAGGTCGTAAAAATCAAGGGGTCGAATCGTCGAAAAAAGACTTGACCCCTTTTCCGATCCTCCGGTGAACCGCTGTTTTTCCGTACTGTCGGAAGGTCGCTATTCGCTCTTCAACCACTCCCGATACAGGTCCGCATTAAAGCCGACGACAAAGCGACCGCCGACCCTGAACGTAGGTGCCCGCAGATTGCCGCTTGGTCCCATTACCTGTTTCAAAATGTTCTCCCGGCTGTCCGTTTTCGGGTCCCAGGTGGCGACCTTTTTGCCTCTGGCGGTCACAATGGATTCCGCGCCTTTCAACAAATTCCAGGCCTCCTTTTCGTCGATTTTCCGTTTTCTAGCGTCCGTTGCCTCCTTTACCGTCGCTTTTTTTGTGTCAAGAACCTCTTGAGCATTTTTGCAGGATGTTCATCCGTTTCTCAGATATGCCCACTGTATATCCATGCTGCCTCCTTGGTTTTTTGATTTACGGTGCTCGCTGCGCGCCGGACGTTTTCGTTTGCCTTAACCGGACCCGATTCCTATCGAATCGAGTTCGGTGGAATATACAGTGCCGAACGAAAACGGGCCAGCCCATTTCTTTTGTTTCCGCTGTGGGTCTCTTCGGCGGAAGGAGGGAAGGTTTCCGCATCGTGTCGTGCCGTATCCGGGGCCAACGGTGGATTTGCAAGTACGTATGAAGACGCTGCCGGTAGAAAGGCTCTGCCGAATTTTCCCGATTTTACCATAGATATGACCTATCACGACAGAATATACGGATCTTCCAGTTTCTCCGCACCGGTTTTGACGGATCTCCTTCAATCCAAGCCCATGCAACGGCTGAGTGAAGTTTTGCAGCATGGCATTACGGGTTTGATAGGCATCTGCAGCCAATCGAGCAGACTGGAGCACTCCATCGGCACAATGCTGCTGGTCGAGAGGCTTGGCGGTTCGTTGAAGGAGCAGATCGCCGCGCTGCTGCACGACGTAAGCCACACCGTATTCAGTCACGTGATCGACCATGTGTACTTCCGTCCTCATATCCAGTGCTTTCACGAGGAGAAAAAAGAGCCCTATATAGCAAATTCGGAGCTGCCCGAGATTTTGAAAAAGCATGGATACGACTGGCGGGAATTTGTCGATGAGAAGCAATACAGGATTCTCGAGCAGCCGGCCCCTGCCCTTTGTGCGGACAGGGTCGACTATTTTTTTCGCGACTGCGTGGACTTGGATCTGCTTGCTTCGAGAGAGCTCGAATACATTTTGGACAGCCTCAAAGTAATCGATGGTTTTCTCGTTTGCAGCGATGCGGATGCCGCAGAAAAGATGGCAAACCGATACATGGCGGCGGACCATGCCAGCTGGTCCAACTTCAGGGAGATCGGTTTGTATGAGATTACTGCCCGAATTATCAGGCGAGGTTTCGAGACGAATACTATCTCGGAAGCGGATTTGTGGTCTTCCGATCAGACAGTTTGGAGAAAACTACAGGATAGCGGAGACGAAAAGATCGGGCATATGATTCGGTTTGTTTCCAAAAAGACCAAGTTTGTCTGGGACTCCAAAAACCCCACCTTCAGGGTCACGTCAAAGGTGAGAACCATCGATCCGCATATCGAAACGGCTTTCGGAATAACAAAGCTGTCCGAGATCAACGCCTCCTTTCGGCAGAAGCGAATCGACTATCTGAAGATGAAGCAGCAGGAGCTGCCCATCCGCGTCGTTGGATTTCAATAGGTTCCCTTTTCAGCCCTCTCCCCTCAGTCGAACCAGCGCGTTGTTTTGCCAAAGACTGACAACGGCCATAAATTTGGCCTCCTCAAATTTGTCGCGGGGAAAAACGTCGATATATTTTTTGTACTTGATTTTTGGGGCGTAGGGTAGAAGCGAATTCAGCTTTTTTAATTTGACGATGGGAAACTGGCTTCGTTGAGCGAGAATTTCCAGGTATTTCATGTGCTGGACGAACCAATGTTCCTTTTTTCTATCTGTGGTGCCAATGGGAAGCTTCAAAAATTCCAGAGGCGATATTTTCGACGAACCATCCATCAATCCCATGGGAATGATTTTCTCGTTGAATGCATCCACCCGCTCCCTCAGTTCGTTGTTGTCCTGAGCCTTTTCGTGCGTCAACGTCAGGTCCATTCCGATATCTTCGACAATTTTGAAACGGACGTTTATGGGTTTGTCGTACAGCTTCTGCGATTTGATGCTGATGTTGTTTTTGCACTGGTCTATATCCTTTTGATCCAGAGTGTTTTCGTCGGCTATTTTTTCTACTATTTTCTGAGTATTGCTTTCGAAAGTCCTGATGGTTTTTTTCTGTTGCGGAATGGATTTTCTGCCGAGAATGGGAACTGCCGAACTGGCGAACATTACGAGATAGTCCGACACCTCATTTTGCGTCAGCGCCCCATTGATTTTTACGCGGTCGTAGAGTCTCATCATCCGTTTATCCAGAAAATCGGCCACTCGATCCTGCGTCAGCATAACGCGGTTTCTGTTGGCTCGAATATTCCTGATAGCCTCCCGTTGCCTGATGGAGTATTCCGTCAGTAGCAGCTTTCCGCTGATTTTCAGCTTTTTAAGAGCCATCGACTCGAAAAAGGGTATCGATTGTTACCGAATGTAGTGGCTTCGATTTTCGTTTTTTTGGATGGTATGAAAATATTTTCATCAATTGCAGTCAATTTAGTGTATCCGTTTTATATTGTCAAATTTGTGCCGATCTCCCGGCCGGATTTTATCCAAAGGATCAGCTCCCCGGCATTGCAGACCGTTACGGTATCGACTCCCCGCTCGATAGCGGAAAAAGCGTTGTCCAGTTTGGCAATCATTCCGGCGGCAATCCTTCCGTTTGCCTTCAACCGCCCGTAGGTATCTCGATCCAAACGGCGGATAAGGGAGGATTCGTTCTCGACGGTTTTCAGCACCCCTTTTTTTTCGAAGCATAGAAAAAGCGCGACGCGATATCTCTCCGTTAGAGCGATCGCAAGCGAAGCTGCTACGGTATCGGCATTCGTGTTCAGGATGTGGCCTTGTCCGTCGTGGGTCAAAGCGGCAAACAGGGGGGTGATCTGCCGGGCAAGAAAGTTTTCGATAGGATCTGTGTTGACGCGAACGATATCCCCCACCATGCCGTAGTCGATATCGCGAACGGGCCGTTTGACCGCTTCGATGATATTGCAGTCCGCTCCCGACAGACCGACGGCATTGCAGCGAAGCGCCTGCAAAGAGGCCACAAGCGATTTGCCGATCAAACCGCCGTAAACCATTTTCGCCAGATCGAGAGTTGCTTTGTCGGTTACTCTCCTGCCGTCGATCAAACGTGGCTTGATCCCCAGTTTTTCGCCCAGATCGGTAACCAGCTTTCCCCCGCCGTGGACGAGAATTTTCGGGCACTTGATTTTGACGAAATCGGACAAGAAGTTTCGGAGGGCATCCGGTTGGTCGAGGATATCGCCGCCGACTTTTATTACGGCAAGGTTCTGTTTCATGTCGAGATGCTGCCAGCGAGTCGTCTACAGGTTGTCGCTTACGATTTTTTTGAGAACCGCCTGTGCGGCGAACGTTCTGTTTTCAGCCTGCGGAATTACGATCGAGCTACGGCTGTCGATCACGCTATCCTCCGCTACTACGTTTCTTCTCAGAGGAAGGCAATGCATAAACAGAGCACCGTTGGTCCGTTTCATTTTTTCGGAGGTGATCATCCAGCTTTCGTCCTGCAGGGTTTTGCCGTAGTCGAGATAGGAAGACCAGTTCTTGGCATAAATTACATCCGCATTTTCAAAGGCTTTTTCCTGGTCGTATTCGATGATGGCCGACCGCGTGAACTGCTCCGCCAGTTCGAATCCTTTCGGATGCGTGACGGTAAATTCGGCATTCGTCCGACCGATCCATTCCGCGAAGGAGTTCGGCACCGATTGCGGAAGTGCCTTGGGATGAGGCGCCCAGGTAAGAACCACTTTCGGTTTGGTTTTGGGACAAAATTCCCGAATTGTCAAAATGTCGGTTAGAGACTGCAGGGGATGGCGCGTGCAGCTCTCCAGGCTTATCACCGGTCTGCCCGAATACTCTATGAAGGCTTGCAGGACCCGGTCCCGATAGTCGGTTTCGCGATCCTGCAACTGCGGGAAGGAGCGTATAGCAACGATATCGAAATAGGTTCCGACGACTCCGGCCGCTTCGATAATATGTTCGGGTTTGTTTCCATCCATAATAACGCCCGATTCGGTCTCCAACGCCCAGCCTTCGCTGGAGAAATTGATGACGATGGAATGCAATCCCAGGTGCATTGCCGCTTTTTGCGTACTTAGCCGCGTTCTTAAACTGGGGTTCAAAAAAATAAGACCGACGGTTCTGTTTTTTCCGGACGATTTATCTACGAAGGGGCTTTTTTTGTAGCGAAACGCCAGGTCGATCAGTTCGTCCAGGTTTTTTACGTCGTCGACCGATGTAAAATGTTTCATGTCGTTTTTTGTTTGGAGATGCAGGGAGCCTCCGAAAAACTCCAAATTTTACTCTGCCTTAGTCAACTCCTCCTCAAGTGCTTCGATCAGGGTATCGGCCTCGCTTTTTCCGATGGATAACGGAGGCAAGAGCCTGACCGTATTTTTATTGCGGGCGGCTCCCGTGAGAATCTTGTGCTTTACAAGAAGCCGTTGGCGAACGGCGTGCGCGGATTCCGGCAGTTCGATGCCAACCATAAGCCCTTTTCCCCTTACTTCCCGGATGTTTGGAACCTCCTTTAGTCTCCGGATCAGGTAGGTGCCCGTTCGTTCGGCGTTTTCCATCAGATTCTCCTCTTCGATCACTTTCATCACACTATTTATTGCCGCGCAGGCAAGGTGGCCGCCGCCGAATGTCGACCCTAGCAGTCCGTGCCGGGCTTTGAATTTCGGATGAATCAGGACGCCGCCCACCGGGAAGCCGTTGCCCATACCTTTCGCGACCGTAACGATGTCCGGTTTTATGCCAGCGTGTCGATGGGCAAAAAACAGGCCGGTGCGTCCGTTTCCCGACTGTACTTCGTCCAATATGAGGGTTATGCCGTGTCGTTCGCACAGCGCGGACAACTTGACAAGGAACTCCGGCTGCGGAATGTAGACTCCTGCGATCCCTTGAATTCCCTCGACAATAACCGCTGCTATCGAATCGTCCAGTTTTTTTTCAATGGAATCGATATCGTCGAACGGCAAAATCGTCACGTTTTCCGAGCGATTGTAGGGCGAGACGATATCCGGGTTGTCGGTGGCGGCAACGGCACCCGACGTCCTCCCATGGAACCCTCCGGTAAAAGCGATCACCTTTTTGCGCCCGTTGTGAAACGAAGCTACTTTCAAGGCGTTTTCGTTGGCCTCCGCACCGCTATTGCAGAAAAAAACACGATAATCCTCGTATCCGGAAAGCTTTCCTACTCTTTCCGCCGCCTCTTCCCGGAGTGCGCTTTGGACGGAGTTCGAATAAAAGGCCAACGACTCCACCTGCTTTTTGATCGCCGCTACGAACGCGGGGTGGCTATGGCCAATGGAGACAACGGCATGCCCTCCGTAGAAATCCAAATACTTCTCGCCGTTTTTGTCCAGAATATGGGAGCCGAGAGCCTTAACCGGTTCGATATCCATCAGAGGGTATACGTCAAACGGTTTCATTTTAGAATCCTATACCTTTAAGTGTTAGACCCGTGGTTTCTTCCAGTCCGCACATTAAATTCAAATTCTGAACGGCTTGACCGGCAGCTCCCTTCAACAAGTTGTCGATGGCACCGACGATCAGCAGTCTGTCTCTATGTTTCTCAAGGAACAGCAGCCCTTTGTTTGTATTTACGACCTGCTTTACATCGATATTTTCGCGACTGATCGTCACAAAAGGATGGTCGGCATAACAGGATTCGTAGAGATCGAGCAACCTATCGAGACTCTCGTCGTTTCGCAAATAGACCGAGGAGAGAATTCCCCGCGAAAAACCTCCTCGAAACGGAATAAAATTGATTTCTCCATCGAACCCAGGTTGCAGCATTTCCAAACTTTGCCTGATTTCCGACAGGTGTTGATGGCAAAACGCTTTGTAGACGGAGACGTTGTTGTTGCGCCAGCTAAAGTGCGTTGTCGGACTCAAACGCTGCCCTGCTCCGGTGGAGCCCGTGATGGCACTGATGTGAATTTCGCTTCCGAGCAGATTCCGATAGGCCAGTGGAAGAAGAGCAAGTTGTATGCATGTTGCGAAACAGCCGGGATTGGCTATGCGCGAAGCTGTGCGAATCCGCTCCCTGTTCATCTCCGGCAGTCCGTAGACAAAGGGAGTTTTGTCTTCCGTAGGGCCGGTTTGCAGCCGAAAATCCTGGCTTAGGTCGATGATTTTGAGATGGGGGGGGAGACGACGGTCCTTTAGAAAACTTATTGCTTGCCCATGCTCCAGGCACAGTAGCGCAACATCCACGTCGAAACGGTAATCCCTGCTGAAGGCCAGATCGGTTTGCCCCATCAGGTCTCTATGTACGGCCGATACCGGATTCCCTCCGTTGCTTGTACTGTGGGCAAAACGGAGTTCCACTCCGGGGTGACCCAGCAGTATCCTGATGACTTCGCCCCCGGTATAACCGGCAGCTCCGAAGATTCCCACTTTTACCCGTTTCATAAAGACTCCTGAGATCGATTGAAGGAACTGCTGAAACCTAAATAGCAAGGGGCGGCGAAATTACCGCTTCCGGCGTCTGCTCTTCTATTTTGCTTCTTCCGGCACATACAGCATACCGGTACACAGGCACCGCTTGAAGTTTGTTCTGCAGAGAATATCGTAGTTCACGCAACTTTGACATCCCGCCCAAAATGTCTCTTCTTGCGTTAGTTCCGAAAAGGTGACGGGCCGGTATCCCAGTTCCGAGTTGATTTTCATTACGGCCAGGCTGGTAGTCAAACCAAAAAGGCTGGAATCGGGGAATTTCGATCGGGAGAGTTTAAAAGCCTCCAGTTTTATCGCTTTTGCCAATCCCTTTTTGCGGAATTCCGGCATGACTATCAGGCCCGAATTTGCGATGTATTTCTGCCCTTCCCAGGATTCGATATAGCAAAAGCCCGCCAGCCTCTCCTCCCGGTGCAGTGCAATAACGCTTTTACCTTCCACAATCTTTTGACGAATATAATCGGGAGTGCGTTTGGCGATGCCCGTTCCTCTCTGTTGGGCAAAGCGCTCGATATATTTGCTTATCTGTTCGGCAAATTCGACATGTTCCTTCATGGAGACCTGCACGATGAACTCGGACATTTTACCACCTGTTTTTATATGATCGAACGAACGATCCGATTCCGTTTGAGCGGGATCGCGAATCGTACAAAAAAAGCGAATTTAATAAATAGGAGAAGCCGATACGACGGATGTACGGGGACTATCCGGCGGACAACCGATGGGGGAGGCTAGGCCGAAGCCGGAAAAACCGGTTTGCGGCAAGGGGTTCGAATGGGTTTTCGAAGGGGTGCATATTCTCTTGAAGTTTCTTGAAGTTCGGTGTTTTTCCCAAGAGGACGGGATACCTGTAGTATCGTTGCTGCGAATCCGTCAAGCATTAAAATTGGTTTGCCGTGTAAAGATCATCCGAGAAACTCGAAAAAAAAGCTTCCTCCCCATACGACGATATTCTATAATAAAAGAGATCGAATACTCACTACCAACTACAAGCCATTGGAGGAACCGACGATGGAGGCCAAAGAGATTCTCCTTGAAACGGGAACGAACGAATTTGAAATATTGGAGTTTTTTATCGGTGAGAAGCATCCGAAAAACAAAAAGACCGTAAGAAACTATTTTGGGATGAACGTGGCGAAAGTCATGGAGGTCATTGAATCGCCCGAATTGAAAGCCGAGAAGTATTCCATCAATCCCTGTTTTCTCGGTACCATCCCGCTGCGCGGTTTCGCATTGCCGGTTTTGGATCTCAGCGTTTGGCTGGGGATGGACCGGGAAAAGCATATGCATGAAAACATCATTGTCACGCAGTTCAGCAATTCCATTCAAGGATTCGTCGTTTCCGGCGTGGTGGAGATTCGCAGACTAAACTGGAAACAGCTGATTCCGCCGGGCGGATTTTTCAAAATGATGAATACCCAATCGATTATCGGCATGGTGGATAGGGGAGACTATTTTATTCAGCTGCTGGATTTGGAGCATATCGTCGCCGATTTGAATCCGGATTCGATAGAGGAGCTATGGAAAACATCGGTTAAGGCGGACAGGCAATACAGCACGCTCGTCGTCGACGACTCGCCTACTATTCGCAAAATGCTGCAGCAGAATCTGACCGCCTCGAACTTTCGGGTGAAAGTGCTCAATAACGGAGACGAGGCGCTTCGGTATTTGAACGAACTGAAAAAACAGGCCGAAAGGGAAAATGTCGGAATTTCCGATTTGTTGAACATCGTTATTTCGGATATAGAAATGCCTCTTTTGGATGGGTTCACACTGACGAAATCGATAAAGGAGGATCCTATCTTGAAGAATTTGCCGGTAATTCTCTATTCGTCAATCGTCACAGACGCGCTGAAACACAAAGGAGAATCGGTAGGGGCGGATTGCCAGATATCGAAACCCGAGATGGATAGGATGGCTGAAGTTGCGGTTCGATTGATCCGACGGAATCGAAACGACTGAAAATCGCAACCCTCTTACAGGATAACGGATGAGCGGAATAGAGTTTGGAAACGACGAGGAGATCGTCGCCGCTTTTGTCGAGGAAAGCAAAGAGCACCTAATCGAGTTGGAAAACGGCATTCTTTGGTTGGAAAGAAACGGCCTGCCGAAACGGGACGTTGCCAGCACGCCCGTTCCCGATATGTTTCGGTCCACCCATTCCATCAAAGCGGGAGCCGCCCTGTTTCGTTTGGAAAAGATCGAGAAGATCGCTCATGCAGTGGAAAATGTGCTTCAGAATATCCGGCAGTACGAAATCGAAATCGATATGGAGCGTGCCAATGCCCTATTGCAGGGAAAGGATAGAATGGACAAAATGCTGGAATCCCCGTTTGAAAGCAACGATATCGATATCTCTCCCCTGCTGGAAAGACTTTCGGAATTCTCGCGTTAAAGACCGACAGTGTCTTCCTGTCTTCTTTCCAGAGCCATATCAACTCTCATTCGCCGGAAGCCTCGATAGGGATTGGATTCGACTGGTTTATGGAAATCAACGAATGGAAATTTCAGATTGATCCCTCAGTCATAGATTAAAGACCAACCGTCAGGCAGGTATCAAGTGTTAAACGTTTGCCGGAATAAAACTGTTGACAAAATGGAGGCTGAAAATTAATTTGATGTTCATCGGTTGAACATACCGGCTTCCATCCCTTTGCCGGTAAATGGCGAAGCTT
>CAZLTI010000086.1:0-4594 GCA_964562335.1 uncultured Pseudomonadota bacterium
AGGAGGACACGGCAAAAAAACCCGAAAGCGGAAAGAACGCTTCAACCTCGCCGAAAACTTCGAAAGCCTCCTGATTTCTCCAACGATTTCGAATCTCAATTGAACGTCGCGCATGCGGTCAAGTCGCTTCCCGGCAGCGGGAAGGGATTCGGCCGCCGCACCCGCACCGATCAATTCCGATACCGGAACGTAAATCGCTCCTCCTTCACATCGACGCTCGCTTTCCCTCCTTTGGACAGTTTTCCAAAAAGAATCTCTTCGGACAGGGTGTCGTTGATCTCCTGCTGGATGATGCGCGTCAAGGGTCGCGCTCCATATTCGGGGCTATAGCCCTTTTTTGCCAGTTGCTTTTTCGCCTTCGCACTCACGGCAAGTCCCACGCCTTTGGCCCGCAATCTTTCAGCCAGCTCGTCCAGGAATTTGTCTACGACCGACAGCATCGTTTCGTTTGTCAGCTCGTTGAAGGTGACGATGGCATCCAGTCGGTTTCTGAATTCCGGCGGGAACATCCGGTTGATCGCTTCCGTTTCCTTGTCTTCGTTGCTGCTGTTGAAGCCGATGGCGTTGACGCCTCTTTCCATCGAACCCACATTGGAGGTCATAACGAGAATCACATTTCGAAAATCGGATTCCTGACCGTTGTTGTCCGTCAGTGTTGCGCGGTCCATAATCTGAAGCAGTATATTGAAAATATCGGGATGGGCCTTTTCGATCTCGTCCAGCAACAGTACCGCATGAGGGTGCTTTCTCATGGCCTCGGTCAGCAGTCCGCCCTGCTCAAAACCGACGTATCCCGGAGGAGCCCCGATAAGACGGGCCACCGAATGCTTCTCCATATATTCGCTCATGTCGTACCGTTCGAAATGAATTCCCAAAAGTCCGGAGATCTGCCTGCTCACTTCGGTTTTTCCCACCCCGGTGGGCCCGGTGAACAGAAACGATCCGATCGGCTTTTCCGGATGGCCCAATCCCGCTTTGTTTCTTTTGATGCAGGTGACGACATGGTCGATGGCCCTGTCCTGTCCGAACACCTGTTTGCGCAAATCCCCGCCCAAGGTTTGCAACGCCTCCAAATTGGATTTTGCTGCCATTTTGACGGGCACTCGGGCAATTTGGGAGACTATGCGTTCCACGTCCGACACTCCGATGGTTTTGTGTCGCCTTTCCTTGGGAAGTATCGAGTTGGCGGCGCCGGCCTCGTCGATCACGTCGATCGCCTTGTCGGGAAGGAACCGCTCGTTGATGTATTTGGAGGAAAGCTCGGCGGCCTTGCGTATGGCGGAACCGGAGAATCTGATTTTGAAGTGGCTTTCGTATTTGGACTTCAGCCCGTTCAAAATCCTGACCGTATCCTGCACGCTCGGCTCCAGAATATCGATCTTCTGGAATCGGCGGGAGAGCGCCCGATCCTTATCGAACAAATTTCGGTACTCCTGATAGGTCGTGGCTCCGATGCAGCGGATATTGCCGGAAATGAGCGCCGGTTTCAAGATGTTCGAAGCGTCCATGGAGCTTCCGCTGGCGGACCCGGCACCCACCACCGTATGGATTTCGTCGATAAACAGAACCGCCTTCGGCTTCTCGGAGACTTCCGATATGACGTTCTTCAACCGCTGTTCAAAATCGCCTCTGAATTTGCTGCCGGCCAGCAGCGCTCCCATGTCGAGACAGAATATTTCGGCACTTTCCAAACTCTCCGGGACTTTATCATCGCGGATTTTCAATGCCAAACCCTCGGCTATGGCCGTCTTTCCGACACCGGGATCGCCGACGAAAATCGGATTGTTCTTCTTTCTGCGACACAAAACCTGCATGGTCCGATTCAGTTCCGCTTTTCTTCCGATTACGGGATCGATCCGGTTTTCATTGGCCAGATCGGTCAGGCTGATCGCATAGGTTTGAAGAGCCGTCTTTTTTTTCTTCCGAGCCTCCGACTCTTTGGATTTCGCCCTGCCTTCGTTCTCCTGCGTCTCGATAATGTCGAGATGGGAAATCGTCCTCAATATGTCCAGGCGAGTAATACCCTGCTTGCGAAGAAAATATGCGGCATAGGACTCCTGCTCCTTGTAGAAAGCCGCCAAAACGTCGCTCCCGTCGGCCTTTTCTTTGCCCGAATCCCGAATCTGCTGAATTACGTTATGCATAAGCCTTTGAAACGCAAGCGTCTGCATCGGTTCCTGATCGACCTCCTCCGGCAGCGGGGCAATTTTGGTTTCCAGATATCGGTCCACCTGATTTTTCAACTTTTCGATATCTCCGCCGCACTTTTCGATGACCCCGGCCGTCTCCGGATCATGAAGAACGGCAAAAAAAACGTGCTCCAAGGTGACATATTCGTGCCGTCGCTTTACTGCGTCCCGCACTGCGGCCATCAGCGATATTTCCAGCTCTTTGCTAACCATCTCTTTCTATTCCGCCTCCATACTGGCTTTTAATGGGTGTTCAAACCGAGTGGCAAGTTCGTGGACGTGAGAAACTTTCATTTCCGCAATTTCGTACGAATAGACTCCGCAGACTCCCTTTCCTTTCAGGTGGACGTTCCACATGATCTCCGTCGCTGTCGCCCGATCCTTGCCGAAGATCTTCACCAACACCTCTACGACAAACTCCATGGGGGTATAGTCGTCGTTATGAATAACCACTTTGTACTGCTTTGGCAGATCGGTAAGCGTCCATTCCTGGACGATCTCTTCGTCGACGATTTCCGTCTTGTGTTCTTCCGACATCGTTCAACCGCTAGTTTGTCGTCGAATAGCGCGGAGACAAAACCGCGAAAAATCGGCGGGATTCAGCTTCTTTCGGCAATCCATCCCGAATTGGGACTGCGAATGGCGAATACTTTGATTATGGCTCGAAAAAGTAGGATCGGTAAAGTCAATTTCCGCCGGTCGCGAGAAAATCGGCAAAGTCCCGATAGTCGACCGATATTCCGCCGAAGGTGGCGATCGCTTCCCCATGTTTGGACAAAATCGCATAAAAGGGAAGAGCGACCGTGCCGAATCTGTCTATCTGCAGCTGTAGGTTGCGCGATGCGCCGTCGCCGCCGTCCGTATACAGACGCACGGGAACGTACCGCTCCCCAATCAAGTTGTGGATCGTCTTTCGTTTGAGGATATGCTGTTCCATCCAGCGGCAGTTGACGCAGGTATAGCCCGTAAACTCCAGCAGAATCCGCTTGTTTTCGCGAATTGCGACGGACTTTGCCTCCGCGAGAGAATTCATCCATTTCAGGCTTTCGGCCTCCTGCCGACTCACCATCTCCCCCCTGTCGGCGAACCGCATCTCGGCAGGCGGCAGTACCGCATCCGCCAAACTTCCCAACGATCGGTCTCCCAACCCCCGAAACGCCAGGAAGAACAGCACGGCAAACAGGCAGGCTGCGGCCCACTGCCCGTGCGACCGCTCCTCCCGTTTCCGCAGGTTGGTCAGGACCAAGTAAACAACTATGCAGCCGAGAAGCAGCAGCCAAACGGCAATGGCCGCATCTCTGGACAGCAAATTGGTCTGCCAGATCAAATCCGCGTTGGAGAGGAACTTCAGGGATGCCATAAGCTCCAGAATTCCCAGCACCACCTTCGTGCGTACCATCCAAGCTCCCGATGCTCCCTTGAACCGGGCGATCAGTCCCGGAAGCAGGGCCAGAAGAAGAAACGGAAAGGCGAACACCAGCGAAAACACCAGCATTCCGATCAGGGGCCAGATCCATTCCCCCTGGGCCGCCGCTACCATCATGGTGCCGACAAACTGGACGGTGCAGGTGAAGGCCGTCAGGGTGAAGACGAATCCCATCAGCAGAACGCCAAAAAATCCCTTGCTGGACCTGGCCTGCCGGTCGAAATAGTTCGCAAAAAGAGACGGGAGAGAAATGTCGAAAAATCCCATCAGACTGAACGCGAATACAATAAAGAGCAATGCGATCGCCAAGTTGACGAATGGATTCGAAGCCAACTGCAAAGCGCTTCCGACTCCGAAGAGAATCGACATCAACATGCCGGTACCGGTATAGACGACGACAATTCCCGCAGCGAACACAAGCGCCAGTCTTACGGTATCCCCCTTTTTTCCATCCGCACGCTGAGAGAAATAGGAGATCGTTATCGGAATCATGGGGAAAACGCAGGGTGTCAGCAAAGAGACCAGTCCCATCAACGCAGCCAACCCCACGAATTCCCAGAATCCTCCCGCCAGCATATTCGAAAGATCGCCGTCCGTTCCAGCGGCCGGTATCGCATCGATACTGCGATCGGCAACGAGAAACGCTTCGCGCGCAGGACCCGCCACAACCGAAAACCCGGCCTGCAGCGACTTCGTTCTCGGCGGCAGGCAGACGCGGTCGCTGCAAACCTGGTAGGTGATATGCGCCGCTATCGAGTAGTCGCCCGCCTTCGTAGTGGCGGGAATCTCGAAATTTCCGATAAACAGTGCCCGACGTTCGTGATAGGAGAGTCGGATGCCAATGGCCTTGTCGAACTTCGTGACGGGTCTCGATTCGTAGAACGGTCCGTCCGCAAGCAGAAAAAGGCTTTCGACGGCTACGGACGTGGGGGGAGGCGCATCCTCGCCCTGCGGAAGAATCGAATAGATGTGCCATCCC
>CAZLTI010000086.1:4604-11918 GCA_964562335.1 uncultured Pseudomonadota bacterium
ATCGTCGCTTCCAGGATCAGACGGTTTTTTTCACCGGCCCGAGATTCCGCCGGAGAGAAATTCGCCGAAAACTCGACGACCGTTTCGTCCGGACCGGGGATTGCGTCGAAGGTTTCGGCGGCAGCGAATGCGGCACAACCGCAGCCCAAACAGACGAACGGAAGGAGCCAGACACGGAATGTAAGGAGGGACCTCATCACTCCTCCTCCCTTTCGCCGCCATCGCCCGGGGATTCGGTACCTTCTATCGCATATTCGTTGTCGGCCCATCTTCCCAGATCGATCAAAGAGCATCTTTTGCCGCAGAATGGACGAAAGGAATTGCCTTCCCAGTAGGTCGAACGCTTGCAGATAGGGCATTTGACGGGACGTTCGGGTTCGGCTGCTACCATGGATCGCCTTCGTTTCAATTGAGGATTGTCCGGCTTCGACCGAGACCGTCGGTCAACCGACTCTGTGGCTGCAACAAGCGGTAGGAAGATTCAAAAGGAAAACGCAGAAAAAATGTCCGGCCGAAACCAAACAAGAAAAGCCGAAACGACCAGCCAGGGAGCAAACGCGATTTCGCTTTGCAGCGACTGTCTTTTCAGCAGCAGCAAAACGGCTCCTCCCGCCATTCCCATCAACGCCGCCCAAAAAACCGTCGGAAACAGCACCTCCCACCCGAAGGCGTATCCGATCAAACCCAATACGGTGGCATCCCCCTCCCCCAGGCCCGTGCGATTTCTGACGCTTCGGTACAGGTAGGCGATCCAATGGAAAAGACCCGCCCCAATGCACAGACCGGCCAGCGAAGCGACTATTTCGCCTCGCTCCAAAAAAAAGAGCCAGGCGGTTTGAATCAGCAGTCCGACGACAACCGGCCGAGGAAAAATGAGATGGGTTTCGATATCCAGAATCGCAATCAGCAGGAGGACTTCGAATATGGGAAAATAGCGGAAAAACTCGCTGCTCCAACCGGTCTTGAGATAGACGAGATACAGCACTCCTCCGTTGACAATTTCCACGAGAGGATAGCGAACCGATATTTTCCCCTCGCACTGTCGGCATTTTCCGCGTTGAACGGCATACCCCAAAACGGGCAGGAGTCCAACGACGCCTATCGGTTTTCCGCATAAGGGGCACTTCGACCTCTGCCAGAGGGAATCTCCACTTTGCAGCCGAATGGCCGTCGTAAAGATAAACGAACCGAGAGCCAATCCGGCAACGCCTACGATAATATCCGCCGCGATCATAAAAAGCTGTCGATTCCCAAAGGTGCGGTCCCTATCCTATCGAAGTGTCCGGAGGATCTCTTCCATCCTGTCCCTACCCTCCAGCTTCGTTTTTTTTAAAATGCCAAGCTGCTTGTTTTCTTCCATAGTCCGAATCCTGATCTGCTCCAGCCTCGTCACCTCCCCATCGAGCTTCAGATGATCCCTGTACAGCCGATCCAACTCCCTATTGGTTGCTCGATGCTTTTCGATCAGCTCCAAGTCTTTTTTTTCCAATGAATCCCCTTGGCGAAAGTAGTATCGAAACGACGGATGAATCGAAAAATTCCGGAGAACTACAAGCGGTCGATCAGGCGCATGAAGTCCGCTTCGTAATCCTCTCTTCTCTTTGATAGAGAGGTTTCGTCGTCTCCGCACAAATTGAAGTAAAACTTGATTTTGGGTTCCGTGCCGGAGGGTCTGGCGGTAATTCTGCTGCCGTCTTCCATATGGAAGGCCAGGACATTCGATTTCGGCGTCCCCACGCTACCGACGACTGTGCCGCTCCTGCAATCCGCAACCTCTCCCGTCCAGTAGTCTTTGCAGACGCGTACGTCAACTCCTGCGACCGATTGGGGGGGCGACTTCCGCAGCGCGACCATGATTTCGGCGATCCTTTCCGCTCCCGCCTTTCCCTTGATCACTTTGTTGATCAAGGAGTCCGTGTGAAAGCCATATTTTCCGTGAATCTCCGCGAGCCGATCGACCGGCGTTTTTCCCCGTAGATGGAGTTCCGCAGACAACTCCGCGAAAATCATGCAGGCCATTACGGCATCCTTGTCCCTTACAAAAGAGTCGAAAACGTATCCATGGCTCTCTTCCGTCCCGAACATAAACGTACCGGAGCGGTCGGCTTCGAGTCTCCTGGCGATCGAGCAGATGTGTTTGAATCCCGTCAAGGTCTCTTCCGCTCTTACTCCGTAGTCTTCCGCAATCTTTCTCCCCAATGTCGAAGTAACGATGGTGGTGGCGTACACGCCGTCTTCGGGCAGCTTCCCGTCGGCTTTCAACTTTGCCAGGTAGTAGTCCAGAAGCAGTTGACCAATTTGATTTCCGTTGATTTTCCGCCAGGATCCTTCGTGGCGCACCATCACGCCGATACGGTCCGCATCCGGGTCCGATGCCAAAATCAGACGATCGTCCTGCCGTGCGCTCTTTAGGGCCAATTCGAGAGCCGATTCCTCCTCGGGGTTGGGATAGGCGACGGTAGGAAAGTCGCCATCCGGCATCTCCTGCTCTTTTACCACGAGAGCATTCCGGAAGCCCCGTTTTTTCAATACGACACGTACCGGAATGTTGCCGGCTCCGTGCAGCGGAGTGTATACGACGCCGAAATCGCTGTTTGTTTTTTTGTCGCCAAACGACAGCTCCGTCACCCTTTCGTAGTATGCCTGCTCCAGAGAAGCGTCGATGGAGCGGATACGCCCGTTTTGAAGAGCGGACTGATAGTCCATATGCCGAATCCCTTCAAAACCCCCGATGTCCTGAATTTTGCCGATGATTCCGACATCGTGCGGAGAGGTCACCTGACATCCGTCGCTCCAGTAGACTTTGTATCCGTTGTATTCGGCGGGATTGTGACTCGCCGTGATCACGATCCCCGCCGTCGTTTGGAGTTCGCGTACCGCATAGGACAGCATCGGCGTCGGCCGCAGATTCGGAAAAATGTGTACTTCGATGTCGTTGCCCGCCAAGACGCAGGCCGCCTCTCTGGCAAACAGGTCGGAAAGGTTGCGGCTGTCGAAGGCGATGGCTACGCTTGGTTTTCGATGAAGGTCCGTCCGGTTTTCGTTGATATAGTCGGCCATTCCCTGAGTGGCCAGTCGCACGGTATAGACGTTCATGCGATTGGAACCCGCTCCCATGATACCCCGCATTCCGCCAGTTCCGAACTCCAGATCCTTATAGAACCGCTCGGTCAGCTCGTCCCGGCAGTTTCCGTCTATCAGTCTTCGAATTTCCGTCCTGAATTCCACGTCAAAGGCTTGGTTTTCCGCCCACTCCTTCGCTTTTTGCAGTATCGTCCTTTCCATAGATATTTTCGGTTTGATCGATGTTTACGGCAGTCGGCTTAGAGTGCCGGTGACGGATATCTCTTCTATCCCCATTGCCAACTGCGTCTTGACAAGCGAGCCGCGAAAGCCGGCGGCAAGGCAGCCAACCTCCCCGGAGAGCAACCTATTGAGGAACCCCGTGCCGGTAGACCAGGTTCGGCGTTTCCAGCAGCACCATCGTATCCGGTTCGACCGGTTTCGTAATCCAGACGTTTCCTCCGATAACGGAGCGCGCGCCAATCACGGTCTGGCCTCCCAAGATGGTGGCGCCGGAGTAGATGATGACATCCTCTTCAATGGTGGGGTGGCGCTTGACGCCGCGCATTCTCTCGCCAGCATCCATCGGAAGAGAGAGGGCCCCCAACGTCACCCCCTGGTAGACTCTCACATTGGCTTCGATGTGCGTTGTTTCGCCGATAACGATGCCGGTTCCGTGATCGATAAAAAAACTCTCCCCGATGTGGGCCGCAGGGTGGATATCGATGCCGGTGATGCTGTGGGCGTATTCCGTCATGGTTCTCGGCAAAATCGGCACCTTCAGGCCGTGCAGAAGATGGGCAATGCGAAAAATGGTGATTGCCAGCAGACCGGGATAGCTGAAAATAATTTCGTCGTAGCCGTTCGCCGACGGATCGCCTTTATAGATCGCTTTGACGTCTTTGGACAGAGAGACTCTCAAATCCGGAATCCGATTTAAAAACTCCAAGGCGATTGTCTGCGCCTCCTCGTGGCAGTCGGAGCAATGCTGCCCATAACGAAAGCAGTTGTGGCGTATCGCGTTGGCAACCTGCTCGGAGAGCATGTCGAACAACAGGGAAACGGACTGCCCCATACTGTACTTCAGATTGACCGGATCGAGTCGGGCTTCGGAAAAGTACCCGGGAAAGATGATCCTTTTCAGCGTCTCGATAATTTTGACGATAGAATCGACGGAGGGAATCGGATCGTGATGAATGTGGGTAAAGGTCTCCTCGTTTTCGCAGCTCTCGACAATTCTATCGACCACATGGACCAGTCGGTGACGATATTCGGCTGTTTGATCGGCTTCGGATCTGCAGACTTTCTCGCAGGGCGGATTCCTGTTCATCGTTTCTCTCTATGGAGCTGTTCCTTTTCGATAGCGCGCCGGACGCGGCGGTCGCGAATTGCACAAAGCGGGACGGGAACCGATTCCGGCTCTTCGGTTCCGGAGAGGTCCTGCCTAAAACGCCTTCAACCGGATCCTATTTGACGTACAATCGAATTTTCCTTTTGGGCAAAAGAGCTGAATCCGCTTTGAGTGCGGCATCCGTGGAATTTGGTCGGAGGAGGATTTGTCATCCGTTCTTCGATATTCCGCCGGTCTGCACAAAATGGCAAAAGATCGAAGAACGTGGGGTTTGCCCCTGCCGAAACGTCCGGCAGGGTGTTTTTATTTCAGTATCGCGGATCAATGATCGATTTTACCGGCCTTGATTCTCTTGTCGTAAATCACCTCCATCTCGGCCATATCGCGCATCACCTCGAAAGAGCCGTGCCAGTGCGCGTAGTCCGGCCCACCCATCATGGCTCCCATTCTCATGATCCGGCCTTCGTGATGCCACATCAGATAGAAGCGGGTTTGAAACGGATCCTTCCAGGGATTTTCCATCAGCAGATTCTTGGCCTTGAGGTCGTCCATCATCTTCTTTGCGGGTCCCCAGTACGCTTCGTTGTAAAGCTTGACCTGCCTGTCTCCCCTTACAAAGAAATTGTCGATGATTTTGGAGGTGTGGCAGTTGCTGCATACCTGCTTCATCTCCTTTCTGCCCCTGTCTCCGTCTCCGGTGAGCATATTCATGGGATCGTTGGAGTTACGCTTTTTCGATACCTTTGCCCACAGATTCCAGTACAGCCTTCTCGATACGTCATGAGTGGTTTTCAGATCGCCGATTCCGCTCATATGGCAGGTTGCGCAGGTCGGAGCGCGGTAGTCGCCCGGTTCCCAGGCATCCGGAGGACTGTCGAAGGTCCATTCGAACATGCCTTCGGTTTTATAGACGTGTCCGTGTTTGCTGTTCAGATAGATTTCGATATTGGGATGGTCCGGTCCCAGATGGCAGGAGGCGCAGGCGTCTGGCCTTCTTGCCTCGGCAATGTTGAACCTGTGCCTGGTATGGCAGACGTTGCAGTTTCCGGTCGATCCGTCCGGCCAGATGTTGCCGATACCGGTATTGGGCCATGTTGCGGCCGTCGCCTGTTTGTTGGCATCCAGTTTAATCGTATCGCCGTGGCACTGCATGCAGCCGTTTTCGTTAGGCGCCCCCTTCAGTTCCGGGTGATTTTGCCCCTGGTGCTTCTCCTTCAGAGCCAAGAGCCCCGCCTTGGGAACGATCTGCGCCGCAGAACGCCAATGTCCGCTTCGGTTGAACTGCTTGACTTCGGAGGGGTGGCATGTAGCGCAGGTCTTGGGCGTGACCAGGGCGGAAACGTATGTGTTGGTTCCCTTGACGCCTTCGCAGTTTTGCGCCGCCGAAGCGTAGTCTTTCGGTTTGACGTGGCATTCCACGCACGATACGCCCGAATGCGCGTGCCGGCTGCTCCTCCAGTCCAAAACCGTTCCCGGATATTTGTCCGCATGGCAGGTTATGCACTCTTTCGCTTCTTCGCTCAACGCACGGTCCATTTTCAGAACCTTGACGTTCGGCGCGGCATACAGAACACCGAAACTTCCGGTCAAAATGCAGCAAAGCGCAAATAATTTCAGTTTCATTCCATCACCTCCAATTTGGTTAGATATTCGCCCAGAGTCAAATGGCCAACGTGTTCGTGACAAGAGACGCATTTGCTTCCCGACGTACCCAAAAAATAGTCTTTGTGAGCCACAAGCGCTTTATGGTTCGGCTTGGTTGCCTCCTCCAAATTGGTATGGCAACTCAAGCAGCCCGAATCGTGGACATACTGCTCGCGTTGCAGTCTCTTCTCCCGCCAGTCGATCTTGCTGGTATCCGTAAAATACTCGACGAACAAGTCGACAACGCCCGTTTTCGATTTCTCTATCGCATGTGTAATAGGCCCGTCCTGAGGAATATGGCAGTCCGAGCATTTCGCCATGATGCCATATTGGTTCTTTCCTCCGTGGATGTCCTCGCGATATGCCTTTACCATCGGTTCCAACGTATGACATCCCGAACAGTAGGCAACGTCGGAAGAATGGAATATCTTTACGGCAAGCGCTGCGGAAACACCGACTCCCACAACAGCGCCGAAAAACAGCGAGATCAATACCAATTTCTTTGCGGAGTGGGAAATGACTCTATTGCTTTGGCCATTCATAGTTCTTCCCAAGGTGAAGTGTTTATGCCATCGGAAATCGGATTGCCAAACGAGAACCGTAAATAAATATCCGAAGAGACCCGCACCGCATTCGGATTTGCTCCGGAATATCGACAGCAACTTCAAACTGTGGCGACCTTATACGCCATTCTTGTAGAAATGACAATAAAATAAATCAATAAAAAGAGAAAAAAATCGTAACTGTTCAGCACATCGACAATCGGCTTGTCACAACGTTTCGGGTATTCTATGTTTGCCGATAAACGTGACCCTGTTTTAGTAAAGCCGAATAGATCGGAACCGATCGAGGGAAAAAAGATGAGAGTTTTGTTGGGAACCCTACTGTTGCTGTCGATCCCCGCCGTCGCATGGGGCCAGAGCCTGGCCGATGCCGCGAACCGGGCTGCCGAGTCGTTCGCTCAAAGCGGCGGATTCGAAGCCGGTCGGGAGGCGGTCGTCGGAGTCGTCAACTACCACTCCGGCAAGCGAGACCGGACCGCCGAAGAGATCGAGACCGAGCTCTATTTTGCCTTGGAGAGGGCCTTCCCGGAGATCAGACTGATCGCGGAGTCGGAAGCGATGGCCGGCATCTCAAGCAGTGCGCTGCATATCAAGGGCACCTACCGGCAGAAGGGGGAAACCGTAACCGTTCGGCTGCAGGCCATTTCCGACGCGATCGGCGGCGAAGTTCTCAATCGAACGTCCGTTACCTAC
>CAZLTI010000087.1:0-11743 GCA_964562335.1 uncultured Pseudomonadota bacterium
AATATCGTTTTCTCTCCTCCCCCGAAGTGTGTCTTTAGGTGCGATGTGATCTGCAGCACTGTACGTCTCACCCGATGATCGTCGTCGAAGCTATCTGCTGGGTCGTGAGATGAGCGATGACGAACTCATTGGTGAAACCGTTGGCAAAAAAAGCCGTAGGGAAGCGGTCCCGAATAGCTATTTGGTAGATCGTAAGCCACCCTACCTGATCGAAATCGATCTTTTGGAAGAGGGAATGCGTTGGAAGAAGGATGAAGAGTTAAAAGGTTTGTAATCCTGGCCTTTACGCATTTTTTTGTTTGCCGTATCTATGGAAAAAGGCGGCGTTGTTGTCGGGTTTGCCATACCTCTCTACCATCCATTCCCGCAGGCGGAAAATTGGCAGGAAAAAATTCCTCTTTTAAGATTGCAATTGCAGTACTCTGTATCTCCCTGCTAATCGGAGAGCTGCTTGCTCTGGCGGTTGGGTGGACTTTCGACCGATTCGTTCCGATTTCTCAGAACATCGTCGTGCTGGACTCCCTTGCGCTGGGGCTCGCCATACTGGTCAGCCAGTATTTCACCCGCTATCTGGTGGGGAGGAGCCGCAACTATCTTCCGATTCTTCTGCTTCCGTTCGGTCTGATGACGGGAACCGGCATCGTCGTCTCCGTCGGTTTTTTCGTTTCCACTCCGGCCTCTTTTCTCTATTCCGGCAGCCGCACAATTTCCTTTCTGCTGATCAACCTGCTGCTGTTTATCGCCGTGAACATTATTTCCAGCGGTTTTATCGTTTTCCAGCATACGCTGCTCGAAAGCGAAAAGGCCATAAGCGAGGAGAAGGTCCTGAAAACGCAGATGGAGCTGAAGCTTCTTGCCTCCAAAATCAATCCGCATTTTCTGTTCAACTCTCTCAATTTAATCCTTTCCCTGCTAAAGACGCCCCGCAAGGCCGAAGCGGCTTTGATCGATCTTTCGGAAATACTGCGATATCAGCTGGACTTCGGTAGAAAGGGGGAAATTCCGATAAAACGGGAACTGGAAGTGGTGGAAAAATATCTCGCAATTCAAAAACTGAGGTTCGGCGCCAAACTCCAATACAGCATCGAATGCGATGCGGAGGGCGAAATTCCTCCGCTGATCGTCCAGCCGCTAGTCGAAAACTGCATCAAGCACAATATCGAAACGGTCGAACGGTTGACGATCCGGCTATCGGTAAAATCCGATCGGGGAATCGGGATCACCGTAGTCGATTCGCAGGCGAAACTCGAACCCGATATGCCGAACAGGGGTATAGGACTCACGGTAACGAAAAGGAGAGTAGAATATGCGGGGGGCAAGTTTCTGATACGAAACGGGGGGGTGGAAATTTCATTCCCCAAACCCGGTCTCCCGTTTCAAGCGGCGGGGCGATCGGCAGGGCGGCTCAATACTCAATAGAGTGAAAGCGGGAAAACGGCGATTGGGACGAACTCCTACGGCACAAGCAGAACGCTTCTCCCTCCCTTTCCCTTCGGTCGGTCCGCAATTTTCAAACCGGCGGACTTCGCGTCGGCAAGCATCTCCTCGAACGTTTGCCGGCTGACGTGCATTTTAGGCTCCACCACCAGCAGTTTCCCATGGGGACGAAGCATTTCCCTGACCTCCTTCAGGAACTTTTTTGCGCTGGGCGTTTCATGCACCACATAGAAGGCCAGAATAAAGTCCGCCTTTTGCTTTAGGCCGATGGAAGAGGGCTGACACTGGTGGAATTCCATTCGATCACGAAGGTTTTGACGAGACGCCTTTTTTTTCGCCTTTTCCAGCATTTGCATCTGAAGGTCCGCCGCAAACACTTTCCCGGACTTTCCCACCATCTTGGCCATGTCGACGGCGAAATATCCGGGGCCGCAACCGATGTCGATGACGGTATCGCCCTCTTGGAGATAGTCGCCTACGATCTTTTGCGGGTTTTGAAACACTCTCCTCAGCCAATTGTCAAATAGGAAGGCTATTTTGTGCGGACAGACGTCTCCGGAACCGGTTCCGTCGGTTTTTGATGCCATAATTTTTCCGTTTCGCGGTAGAACTTCGAGAAGCTCAAGCTCTTCCCGAATCCATTCAGGTTTTTTGCGCCGGGTTGCGACGTAGTTCCGAAAGTATCGGATTGAATTGTGGCTATTTTATCTTATTGGTATTCGGTATCGTGCCTCTTTTTGGTACGGCACTTCGTTTCAATTGCTAAGTTTTACAACGGTTTGAATATTGTTTATTGACGACATTACGGAAACATTACTGGCAGTCTTTCCTTCAGCATGCCCGGTAATTTTCAAATCAATTCCATCCGTTTTTTGATTGGGCGTAAGTTCATGAAATAGTATCAGCGTACTTGCTGTGTCGGAAGAGTCCGAAAAGGTATCTTTTTTAATTGGGTCCGATACCGCAACCTTTGTCTCTTCTAAAACTGTATCCCAATCGCTCTCTCCTTTTCTGCGAACCTCAACTTTAATGCTGGAACCTTTCATGCCCTCAGATTTGCTGCATTTTAATTTTTCGCCTCCGACGCTGAATATAAGGCAATGAGTTCGACTCTTTGCGTAGTAGGAGATATATATTTCGACAAAGTTTGCTTCAATTGGAGCCTCGATAGACAGCTCGTGCGATTTTTTTTGAGCGGCATCTGAGAATGATGTGACATTGACGTCAAACCCATTTTCATAATATATGTATGCTGTGGTGGAGTTACCGTTTTTTTTATATTGTTGAAGTGCGACCGATCGCCAGGAGGATACGCAATCTCCACTTATGCAGATATCGCCGCTTACGTCGAGTTTTCCCGCCGGAGTCGTTTTTCCTATGCCGACGTTGCCCGCAGTGTAGACCGCATCGCCCGCCTTTTCTCCTTTTGTCCAGTCCGGAATGCTTTCGACGGCCGATTTCAATATATTCATTGCCTCGGCTGTCAATAGACCGCCCTTCGAAAATGTCGTGGAGACCGAAACGGCTATAACGGTAGCGGTCGCAAAACCGAAACCGAGCCCCATTCCGATGATAAAGAACTTGGCAAATGAAGTAGGAAAGCCTATTTTCATGCTCTACTCCCGATTGGCAATATCCGGTTGGATAACTGCTGAATCGCGATATCGTTATTCGCGAAGAATACAGCTAAATTTAGAGCTGTCCAAATAGCAAGAGGAGAGAACGGAGTTGCCCAAATCATTCGTTTTGTCTTTGCAGCCAAAAAAAAGAAATAGAAAGAAAACGACCAAGAAAAGATAGTGCTTTTTTCTAACAGCTTTTGGCATCTTCATGATTTGAGAATCCATTTTTGCCGACCGCGGTTGTGGAATCCATATTTGGAACCTATCCGTTAATGGCACTCGTTTTCTGGCAAGCAATGAAGGTGTCTTTGGCGAATCCCGCCAAAAAAAGACAATATTTTCGGATAGATTCTACATGTCAATCGCAGTGGGTTTTCGTCGAAAACTCCACCCAAGGCAGCTTTTCTTCGCAGAACAGATCCTTTTCCGGCGGATAGCTTTCCGCCCGGTCTAGACTTCCGGTCGCAATGTCGATATATCCTTCCCGCTTTTTGCTGTGAAACGTCAAAGACGTGCCGCAGGCGGGGCAAAAGGTGCGCTTCACGCCCGGCGAGGAGGCATATGACGTTGGAGTGCCCACGCATTCGAAATCGTCCGCCGGCACGGTAACCCAAGCTACGGAATGCGATCCGCTGGCCTTTCTGCAATCCGTACAGTGGCACATGCTCGATTCGAAGGGTTTGCTTTGCAATATATACCGCACCCGCCCGCACATGCACCCTCCTTCCAATTTCTCCGAAGCCATGGTCTCCTCCTAATTGTAGTAATCCGGGATAGTGCCTATTTGCGACACCTCCCTTTTTTTATATTAGCTCTTCCCTATTTTTTTTTGCTGCCGATGTCCGCTTCGTTTATCCCGAATCGGACAGCCCCTGTCCTCTTTCAACGCTCTTTCCAGTACTTGTATCGCCTCCTCCGGCGGTTCGTCAATATTAGGTCGAAAATCGGTTGACAGTCTTCCGCTGCGCTCTTCTCTTTCATTTGTCTTTCCAGTTTGGGATTCGCTCCTTACGTCCGTTGTCGCTTGACTCGTTCCCGTTCCCGTTCTACGTTTGCGTTATTGATCGCTTCCTTTCCATCCATTTGGCGGAGACGGAACATGGCTACCATGATCGCCGAAGTGTACGAAGCGCTGATCGAAGCCGGCGCTTCGCAGGAAAAGGCCAAGAAAATCGATACCTAACCGATGGCCAAGCTGTACTTTTACTACTCCTCCATGAACGCCGGGAAAACGACCGCCCTGCTACAGTCCAGCTACAACTACCGCGAACGTGGCATGAATACGCTTCTGCTCACCGCCGCAATCGACGACCGGTACGGAACGGGCAGGATCAAATCCCGGATCGGCCTGGAGGCGAAAGCGCACGTTTTTTCGCCTGAAATCGATCTATTCGAGTACGTTCGGGAAAAGACGGTTTCCGGGAAACTCGATTGCGTTCTGATCGACGAGGCGCAGTTTATGACCAAAGACCACGTCTTCCAAATCAGCGAGGTGACCGACAAACTGCACATCCCGGTTCTGGCCTTCGGGTTGAGAACCGACTTTATGGGCAATCTGTTCGAGGGAAGCCAGGCGCTGCTGGCCTGGGCCGACGAATTGAAGGAGCTCAAGACGATTTGCCATTGCGGAAAAAAGGCGACGATGGTGGTACGCTTGGATGAAAAAAACAGACCGATACGGGAGGGCTCCCAAATTGTCATTGGCGGCAACGACCGTTACGTATCCATGTGCCGCAGACACTTCAAAGAGAATGTAATATATTGAAACGGTGGAGTCTGTCGTCCCGCAACGTTATCGGTCGGAGCCGAACTCGGCGGGTCGCTGCAAAACATCCGATATCGGGGTCACTGGTCGGCATACCGTTCGGTAGTTGGTTCCAAAACATCCAACCGGACTCCGGCGGCTCGAAACATCTCCCGACTTTCCCCGGCGGCATGATATTTTCTCAGGGCCACGACACGCTCGATGCCGACACTGATGATCATCATGGAACAGACGCGGCACGGTTCCATTTTGCAGTATAGCGTGGCCCCCTTGAGCGAAACGCCGTGTTTGGCCGCCTGGCAGATGGCATTTTGCTCCGCATGGATCGTACGGACGCAGTGTTGGCTGACGCCGCCCTCTTCGTTGATCACCTCGCGCATAAGATGGCCCGCATCGTCGCAATGGGGCAGTCCGGGAGGACTTCCGACATAACCGGAACAAACGATCTGCCTATCCCTCACAATTACGCAGCCGCTTCTGCCGCGGTCGCAGGTAGCCCTTTTGGCAACGGTGTGCATGATTTCGACAAAATAGTCGTCCCAGGAAACTCGTTTCATAGATCCTTTTCCCAAACGGAGTTTTTTGTGTTGTCCTCTTTCGCTTTCAATAGGGATAAAAAACCGCACAATATTGAAGATCGGCAAAAATGTAAACCGATATGGTCGTTCGCAGAAACCATCCTACGGTGCGGTTTCGGATCGACCGGATCAAAAACCGGCGTGAGAGCGTAAAAAAGAGACGGTTCCAAAAAGAGCGGAAAACAGAAAATCTTGCTAATTTTATCCGCAGCCTAGTACTGTGGACCCAGTTGGAATCCGGCAAGTTATTATACAACTCCTTGCCTAGAGGGCGCTATGGAGAAGAGAATTCTGGTTCCGATCACCCCCAGCGACGTTAGCAGGAAGGTGATACGCAGAGCTGATCGATGGGCGCAGCGTACGGGGGCGGTTTTGCGGTTCTTGCATGTGCGGCCGGTCATCAGCCCGGTGGATGTCAATTTTTCCTACGGTGCCATAACGGTGGAGGGGGATTCCGGCGAGGTGGAGGGATTCCTGAGAACTCGGAATATCAAATCCGCTTACAGCGTTGCGTTGCGTACGGGAGTAATCTATACGCAGATCGTCGAGGAGGAAAAACGGTTCAAGGCGGACCTGATTATTATGGCGGCGCATTCCCACACCGCATTCGCCAGGTTCTTCCTGGGAAGCAATACCGACTACACGATCCATCACTCCAGGTGCCCCGTCTTCGTTTTCAAGGATACGATGGAGCCGGAAAACAACCGCATCGTCGTTCCGCTGGACTATTCGGCAGTCAACAAATCGGTAATCTCGAAAGCCGACGAATGGGCCTCCCGATCGAATTCGAAACTGCATTTCATTCATGTTGCCATTCCGCCCGGACATCCGCGCCATAGCGGCGACTACGGCTGGACGAGGGAGTGCGCCGGAGAGATCGGCGAAAGCCGGAAATCCGACCGCATCGGCAGTATTTCGTCGGAGCAGCGCGAAAAGCTGACCAACTATCTGGAATCGATGAAAATAGAGGCGGAGTACGACTGCACGGTCGGATTCGGAAAACCCTACCTGGAGATTCTGAATCTGCAAAAACGACTCAAGGCCAATCTGATCATGATGGCGACCCATTCCCATACTCTTCTGAACCGGATATTCGTCGGCAGCAATACCGACTACCTTCTCCATCATTCCGATTGCTCCATGTACATCTACAAAGAGTAGACCTTTCTGGCGGTCCGCCGGAGAAGATCGGTCATAGGTTCAGTGGCTCAAAATCTATGTCTTTCTCTGAAAACAGACACTGAACTATTCAATTGTTTCGTTTGGATCAGCGATGAAGTCGACCTAGTAGCCAATGGCTATAGCTCCTCGGAAAATATCGGATCCAAAATAGAAAAATCGCTTCGGAGGGTTCTCGATTTATGAAATATAGACCGATAAATTTCAAAGATAAACTGTCCAGGTTTTCGGAGCACTGGTCGCAAAAAGTAATTGCGGAAATGAACGACTACCAGTTTAAAGTTGCGAAGCTTCAGGGAGAGTTTGTCTGGCACGATCATCAAGATACGGATGAGACCTTTATCGTCCCTGCGGCCAAGGAGGAGTGCAAAGTCCTCCTGGTCGAACCGCGAGGCGTCGTGAACACGGGTGAAGCGGGGGGCGATTTGACTGCTGCGAACGATGTTTGGATATGATTGGCCGAAAGGTGTTTGCGGACCCGCATTTGCCGAATGGGAATTGTCGGCGCCGCTAGATTTCGGTTGACGACATCGAACGATGAGGGTTATGCCATTCAATTGAATGTCGTTTAATCGGCCGGTTGATGCGGAAGCTCCCCAGCGAAAAAGATCCGTTTTCACTCCTAATCCATTTTCGGAGAATACGAAATGTTTTCCCTAGTGCCCGACCTTTACGCAATGGCGTCGCCAAGCGACAAATCAGGCGGAATGTCCAGTCTCATCATGTTCGGTTTGATTTTTGTCATTTTTTTCTTTCTGATCATCAGACCTCAGCAAAAAAAGGCGAAAAAGCATCGTCTTATGTTGGGAAGCCTGAAAAAGGGGGATCAGGTCGTTACGGCTTCCGGAATCTACGGAACGGTCAACAGGGTTTTTGACGATAAGAGCTATGTTCTGCTGGAAATCGCAGACAAAACGGTCGTCAAGATCGTCAAAAGTCAGATAGGCGACATTGTGAAAGCGAAGGCGGAAAAAACGGACAAAAACGGCGGCAAAGCGGAAAAATCCGAAACCGGTTGACACTCGCTCATGAAAATCCCCTGGAAAGGACTTGGCATACTGATCGTCCTGCTGACTGCCATTTTCTACGACATTCCGACCCTGATGGTTTTTTTGCCTGAGGACGAGCAGGCGTCCAGAGAAAGGATGGAATTGAAACTTCAGCAGGCAAATGACCTTTACGAACCGTTCAAAAAGATCGGCATTGCCATTGTAACCGAGGACCGTTTAGCCATTCAGCTGGTCGTGGAGGAGGATTTCGAGTTTCCGATCGGGAACGGAATTTTCGATGCAATTCTCAGCGACAACTTCTCCTACGACAAAAGCAATTCCGGGCACTTTATCAGAATCAGGGAGGATGCCGACGAGGATGTATTCGTAACCGACGTCAGCAACCGAATCAACGGCATCGTGAAAAACGCAAAAAAAATCGAGTCGATTCAGTTGGACGAAAGCGGACAGGCTCTCCTGTTCAACGTAAAAAGGGGTAAGCGCCTCTCCCTACTTGTCGATCCGGTAAAGACAATTTTAGGCGATACGATGGACTTGGCCTATCAGGAGGACCGGAGCCGATACATCAGCCGCCCCAAGGTCGACAGCAAAGTGGTGAATTTGGGCCTGGATCTCCAGGGCGGGATGTATTTGGATATCGGGATTAAAACGGAAGAGATATTTACTTCCGTTATGGACCGGTTGGCGGAAGACATCGAAGAGCTGTTTATCGAGGACAACGTCAACTACGATACCGTCGAGCGCATCGGCACGAAAAAGATAGAGATACTGTTCGAGGCGGACGAATCATTCGAGTTGACGGGCGACGGATACAAGCGGCTGCTGGAGCAAAACTTCGATGTCGTAAAAAAAACTCAGGGTTACGAAATCGAACTGACTGCCGAGGAGCAAAAAAGAATCGAAACCAAATCTTTGCAGCTGGCACTGGAGGTTATCAGAAACCGCATCGACCAGTTGGGAGTCAAAGAGCCGAGCGTGCAGCAGCAGGGAGACAATTCCATCATTGTTCAGCTTCCGGGTTTGCAGGATCCCGAACAGGCGAGGCGAGTCATTGCCAAGGCGGCTTCGCTAAAGTTCATGCTAGTTGCCGAAGAGGGATCGATCGACAATCCGGACAGAGATCAGATTGTGTTGCAGCATGAAGAAAGGGATCCCATCACCAAAGAACTGCTCTCCTCCAGGCCGGTCCTACTGGAGAAAAAGACTCTCCTGACGGGCAAGCAGGTGCGGGATAGCCGGGTCCAGTTTTCCCAGACCGGCACCCCTTCGGTGGGGCTGGTTTTTGACAGCGAGGGGAAGGAGATATTTTCCCAATTGACGAAAAGCAGCATCGGACGCCAACTCGCCATCGTTTTGGACGGCATCGTATACTCCAGTCCGGTCATTCGAAGCCACATTCCCAACGGAGAGGCCGAGATCACGGGAAGCTTTCCTACCGAAGAGGCATCCGAACTGGCCATGGTACTCAGATCCGGAGCGCTTCCGGCACCGATCTTCATCCATGAGGAGCGCACAGTGGGGGCCTCTTTGGGGGAGGATTCCGTTCGGCAGTCCATCGTCGCTTTCTGCGTGGGTTTCGCGCTGGTCATTCTGTTTATGCTGGTCTACTACGAGGTGTCGGGCATCTTTTCCATCTTGGCACTGATATTCAATATTCTGCTGATCGTGGCTGCCCTGGCCTATTTCGGTGCCACCCTGACACTGCCGGGGATGGCGGGCATCATCCTCACGATCGGAATGGCAGTGGATGCCAACGTCCTGATATTCGAGCGCATCCGCGAGGAGATCGGTCGGAAGACACCGATAAGAACCGCCATCCACAACGGATTCCAAAAGGCGACGATTACCATTTTGGACTCGAATATAACGACAATATTGGCCGCAATCGTACTGTTCCAATTCGGAACCGGGCCGATCAGGGGCTTTTCCGTTACGCTTTCCATAGGAATTGCGGCAAGCATGTTTACCAGCATAGTTGTCGGCCGCTACCTTTTCTACTTGGTTTATCTAAGACGCAAGAGACTTGATAGACTCTCCATTTGAACTCCCGACCGCCCAATGAAGATTTTTCAGTCAGTTCCGCGCATCGACTTCATGAAAAGAAGGAAGTTCGCTTTTATCGCTACCGCACTTTTGATTTCGATCAGTATCGTCGGCGTGCTGGCGATAGGCATTAACTACGGGATCGATTTTAGAGGAGGAACGCAGATACAGCTCAAGTTCGGGCAGGTCCCGTCGGTCAAGGAGCTTCGACGGCTCTTCCGGGAGGAGCTAAATACGGAAGTCAGTATCATTGTCTTCGGCGAAGTCGAAAACAACGAACTTCTCGTCACGTTGGAGCAGGAATCGATAGAGGAAAGCACGGGGGAACTCAATACGAAAGTGGGCACCATCGTCCGTAAAATCTACCCCAATTTCGATATTGGCGATGGAATCAGACGAGTGGAGACGGTCGGTCCCAAGGTGGGGGGCGAACTGAAAAACAAGTCGAAATGGGCCGCGTTCTACGCTTTTGCGGGAATTCTGATCTATATCGGCATCCGATTCAAATTTCGCTACGGTATTGCAGCAGTCGTGGCCATCTTTCACGACGTGATTATCACCATGGGGATATTTATACTGGCTCAAAAGGAGTTTACGTTGACGATCGTCGCGGCCATTTTGACAATTATCGGCTACTCTCTGAACGATACCATCGTCGTTTTCGATCGCGTGCGCGAAAATGTCGCCCGGTTTCCCAAACGCAGCCTGGAAGAGATTATCAATCTCAGCATCAATGAAAGCCTCAGCCGAACGATTCTGACTTCGCTGACGACATTTCTGGTGGTGTTCGCCCTGTTCCTATTGGGAGGCAACATCATACACGACTTCAGTTTCGCCATGTTGATCGGTTTGGTGGTGGGTACCTACTCCTCCGTATTTGTGGCGAGTCCTGTCGTCATTGCGCTCGACAGGGTCAAATGGAGCGACTTGCAGAAGTTGAGGGAACGCTACTGGCAGCCGGAGGCAAAAACCGGGAAAGCCGGTAAGGAACCTCCGAAAAAAGCTTAGGGAACCGTTCCGCCTATCGTCCGCAATTCCCATAGATATCCCTTTTTCTATCATGCCGCACGCGCTTCCTTTTGGCCGGAACTGGCTATGGCGTTAAAAAACTGCATTTCCGATTTTAAGTCCGACATCTCAAAAAGAGCAGGGGAACTTCTCGAATCCTATTTCGGCTGCGTGCAGGTCGACGTTTCGCTCTTTAAGTTCGAAACGCCTCCCGACGAAAAAATGGGACACCTGGCGTTTGCCTGCTTTCCTCTGGCGAAAATCGCAAGAAGATCCCCCTCTCTGATTGCGCAAACCCTAGCTCTCCGCTGGGGCAGGAGTCGGCTGTTTCGGCAGGTCGCGGCTTCCGGTCCCTATTTGAATTTCTTCTACTCCCCCCGTTTTCTTGCCGACGAGTTGCTTCCGATCTGTATCGGAGATGTTCGCTACGGCAGTTCGTCATTCGGTTCGGGAAAGACCGTCATGGTGGAATACTCCTCCCCGAACAGCAACAAACCTTTGCATTTGGGACACTGCCGCAACACCCTGCTGGGTATTTCGATCTCCAATCTGCTGGAAAACATCGGTTGTCAAGTAGTCAGGACGAATCTGGTGAATGATCGCGGCATTCACATCTGCAAGTCCATGTATGCATACCGAGAGTGGGGAGAGGGAGAGACGCCCGAAAGTGCCGGAGTCAAAGGCGATAAACTCGTCGGCAAATACTACGTGATCTACGATCGAAGGGAGAGGGAAAATCCCGAGATTCTGCAAAACGTCCAGCAACTGCTGAGAGATTGGGAGAGCGGAAAGCCGGAAGTGAGAGCTTTGTGGAGAAAAATGAACGGATGGGTACTGGACGGCTTTCGCCAGACGTATGCGCGTCTGGGCGCCAATTTCGATAGGTTTTACTACGAAAGCGAGACATACCAAGGCGGTAAGGAGGCGGTTTTGCAGGCTCTGGAATCCGGAATTTGCGCTAGGGAGTCCAACGGGGCGGTTTCCATCGACTTGGAGGAGGAGAAGCTGGGCAGGAAAATCCTTTTGCGGGGAGACGGCACCGCCATGTACATCACCCACGATATCAGCACAACCATTAGGAAGTTTACGGATTACCGTCTG
>CAZLTI010000088.1:0-11576 GCA_964562335.1 uncultured Pseudomonadota bacterium
CCGGGCGCTATCAATATTCCTCTGTTCAAAATGCAGTCGGGAAAGGGGCTGCTCCGACTGCCGAAGGACAAAAAGGCAAAACTGGTGTTCTACTGCGACGGCAGAAACTGCAAAAGAAGCCCCTTGAGTGCAAGGATTGCAGCTCAAAACGGCTATCGGGACATCCGAGTGTACCATGCCGGATACCCGGACTGGGAGCGCAATCAGCGGGTCGGACTGGTACGGCCCGGCTACATCGACAGAGCATTGAAAAGCAACGATCCGATGATTCTGATCGACATTCGTACTTCGGCGGTCGTCGGACATATTCCCGGAGCCATCGCCATTGAACCAAGGAAGATCGAATCCTACAGATACCAGTTCCCTCAGTCGGAACCAATCCGGAAAATGGTTCGGATCGTCGTGTACGGCAATAGCGAAAAGGACGAAAGCGCGGCGCATCGGGTGGCCGAGACTATTGCCGCATGGGGATACCATCGCGTTACGCTGCTTGCGGGCGGTTGGAATGCCTACAAGAGGACGGGGAGGATCGAGCGCGACAGTCTGCTCGGCGAGATCAAAGTGTTCGAGGGCAAAAGACCCGGTGAATTTACTGCCTCCGAGTTTGTGAATATCGTCGGGCATTTGGACAGCGACGATACGATGCTGCTCGATGTGCGGGAGAAAAGAGAGGTAGGCCGAGATCCGGGAGTCACCAAAATTGGGGCTGCGAATATCCCTCTCAGCGGATTTGTCGATTCATTGGGCAAACTTGATCGCAGCAAAACCTACTTCCTCTTTTCCAGTAGGGGAAAGCGTGCCTTCACCGCTCGCAATATGCTGGTTCAGGATGGATTTATGGCTTTCTATATTTCCGCGAGCATCTCCTTTGACGATTCGACCGGTCTGCACATCGGTCCCGAAACCATACCTGCAAAGAGCGTTTACAATCTGGGAAAAAGAACGGTCGAGCCGCCCGAATATGTCAAGGATAATTGACCGCCGCCGTTGGAGCAGGCTCCCCACGTTTCTCGAAGGATAGGAAGACCCTACCGAAGAGTTCCCCACAGGAAGAACGGCTTTCCGCAAAGGACGAATGGCCAGTTTTACAAGAAGACAGTTTATCGATATTTCCAAGTCGGCAATCCTCGGTAGCGCTCTCGCTTCGACTGCGGTTTCGGCATTCGGTCGTCGGAATGAGGCGTATGCGGCCCGATCCGATGCGGATACCTCGCGAAACCGGATCGTACCCACCTACTGCGACGTTTGTTTTATGGGATGCGGCATTCGGGTAACCGTAAGGGGGGGAAAGGCGATAAAGATAGAGGGGAACCCCGAACACCCTATCTCCAGGGGAAAGCTGTGTCCGAGAGGAACTGCGGGATTGGGTCAGCTCTACGATCCTAATCGACTGAAAACGCCGTTGATCAGAACACGCCGCTTTGGTACCCAGTATTTCGCCAGCGTAGGCTGGGAGGAGGCGCTGGACTACATTGCGGACAGGATGAATGCCATTCGGCAAAAATATGGACCGGAGGCTTTGGCGCTGTTCAAGCACGGCAAGGGAGGCGCCCCCTTCGTCGAGCTGTGGCACGCTATGGGCTCCAAAACCGAAGGACACCCCTCCTATGCGCAGTGTCGGGGAGCCAGAGATTTGGGCTGGAAATTCACCTTCGGCAAGGGTCCCGGTGCCATCGAACGTATCGGTATGGACAAAGCCAAGGTGGTTGCCTTTATCGGCGCCCACCTGGGTGAAAACATGCACAACGTAACCGTGCAGGATCTGACGGAAGGCCTAAGAAAAGGCGCCAAAAACATTGTGGTCGACCCCCGATTTTCCACCGTCGCCGGGAAGGCCAAATATTGGCTGGCGATCAAACCGGGAACGGATATCGCCCTGCTGTTGGCGTGGATGCACGTGTTGATCTACGAAAACCTCTACGACAGGGAATTTGTAGAGGAACATACCGTCGGATTCGACCGGTTGAAGGAGCATGTCAAGTACACGACTCCCCAATGGGCGGCCTCCTATACCAGCCTGCCCTCTAAGGAAATCCTGGAGTCGGCCCGCGAGTTGGGAAATGCCGTCCCGGATGCCGTACTCTTTCCCGGAAGGCGGTTTGCCTGGTACGGATACGATACCCAAAGGGCGCGGGCCATGGCCATCGTAAACGCACTGCTTGGAGCCTGGGGACGAGAATCGGGCATATTCCTCGGCGATTCGTTCAAAATTCCCAAATACAAAAGCAAATATCCCTACTACCAAAAAGGCAAGGCGGCGTTCGCTTACAAAGACAAATATCCTCTAGCCTCCAGTACGCCGACGCAAGACCTGATCAAGGCATCCATCCCCGGCATGTACGACCCGACCACCAAGGACTCTCTGATCAAAGGGTGGCTCGTATACAGCACGAATCTGATGTATGCCGTACCGGATCCTCAAACGGTCATACGGGCCGCTCAGTATCCGGAGCTGATCGTTGCCGTCGATACTTTGCCGTCCGAAATCACGGCTCTTGCCGATGTCGTTCTGCCCGATACCACCTATTTGGAGCGGTACGATCCGCTCAACAGTCCGGAATGGCGGGAACCCTTTGTCTCCATTCGGCAGCCGGTCGTCGAACCGCTTTACAACAGCCGACCAAGCTGGTGGATTGCCGAGCGGCTCTCCTACAAGCTGTATCTGGAGGAGTTCTTCCTGTACAGCGACTACAAGCAGGTGATCGAACATCAGCTGAAGGGCCTGGGTTCTTCCATCGAGGATATCAACCGCAGAGGCGGGGTGCTGAAAAAACCCTATGCCAGACCCGAGATGAAGTTCCGCACGCCGTCGGGAAAAGTGGAGCTGTTTTCGCAGCGCCTGGCCGACGCGGGCTACGATCCCCTGCCGAAATTCACCGAATTGGATTTGATCCCGGACGGATATTTCAGGCTGCTGTACGGCCGGGCACCGCAACATACCTTCTCCCGCACGACCAATAATTCTCAACTGCTGGAACTCTTTCCCGAGAACGAAGTTTGGGTAAATCTGGCGATAGCGGAACTGTTCGATCTCAAGGATCGGGACTACGTGATACTGGTCAATCAAAAGGGGGTGCGCAGCAATCGGGTCAAGGTTCGGCTGACAAATCGGATTCGGCAGGACTGCGTCTATCTTGTGCATGGATTTGGACATAAGGACAGAAGGCTGGCACGGGGTTTCGGCCAGGGTGCCGACGTCAACGAACTGCTGAGCGAGTATGCAATCGATCCCATCAGCGGAGCGACGGGATCTCAAGTCAATTTCGTCACCTTTGTAAAGTAGGGAAGAAAATGGCCAGATATGCGATGAGTATCGATTTGACTACCTGCGTCGGATGCGACGCGTGCGTGATCGCTTGCAAAAATGAAAACGGTGTTCCGGACGGATATGCGCGCGACTGGACGGAGGAGTATGTGATCGACGAAAGCCCGCAAATTGGCCGGGACCCGTTTTCCTCCAGCCATCGGCTGCCCGATTTGAAGTTGGAAGTTTTTTCCAATCGGTGTCAGCACTGTGAAAATCCTCCCTGCGTAACCGTCTGCCCCACCGAGGCGAGCCATATCGAGCAGGGAATCGTATTGATCGACCGCAAGCTGTGCGTGGAGTGCAAGCACTGCCTGACCGCCTGCCCCTACGGGGCGCGCTTTCACGTGCCGGGACGGTATGTGGACAAGTGCACTTTTTGCTTTCATCGGCTGGGGAGCGGCAGGTCGACCGCCTGCGTCGAGGTATGCCCCACAAGCTCGTTGACGTTCGGCGATCTGGAAAATCCGAAAAGCGAGATTTCAAAAAATATCGCCGAGCGGAAGCATAAGGTTTTGCAGCCGCTGAAAGAGACCGTCCCAAAGTACTTTTTGTTGCTGTCAACTATCGAACGCAAGGAGCTGTCGTATGAGTCGGAATGATCGCGGCGGGAATTCGCCCGGCTCTTTAGAGCAGGGAACAAGCGTAACGGAAAGCATCTTCGACCGTCCGATCTGGGAAACGATCGGCCGCAGAATGAAAAGGATCAACCTGTCGGAAAATGCCCTGCCTGCCTATGGAAACCCATACTTTGCCGGGATGGGAATAGGAACGGCGCTGTTTTTCGCCTTTTTTATGGTAGGAAGGGGATTCGGCGATTCGGGTGCCATGACGCGCATTTTTGCCTTTGCGATGAGCGAGGTGGTACCCTCCCACACGGACACGCTCGTCTATTTTAGGCGCTATCTGTCGACCTCGCAGCACCCCCTGTTTCACTGGGTGGTGTTGGTGATGGTCGGTTCGGCTTTGGGGGGATTGGTCTCCGGGATGCGGGGACGTCGCATGAAAATGGAATTTACCAGAGGTCCCCGCGCTTCCGTGAAGTTTCGGATTTTCACCGCTCTGATCGGAGGCGTTCTTGTCGCTTTCGGCGCCAGGATGGCAGGGGGCTGCATCACCGGCCTGGCAATCACGGGCGGAGCCGTCTTGAGCGTTGCCAGCTGGATTTTCTTTTTGACTGCCGTAACCGTGGGAATGGTCGTGGCATTTTTCTTTCGCAAGCTGTGGCTGTAAACGGCATCCGATGGGGAGTTGATTATGTTGGCACCGCTGTATCAATTGGGGAGTCTGGGCGATTTGGGCATGGTGATCGTCGCTTTGGCCGTTGGGTTTGCCTTTGGTTATATCGTAGAGAATGTGGGTTTTGCCAATGCCGGAAACTTTACCGCCGCCTTTTACGGAAACGACTGGCGCGTGCATAAGGTGATATTTTCTACCGTAATCACCACCATGATTCTGATCTATTTTTCCCACTACCTGGGATTCCTGGACATATCGCTGATTCCCGTTCCTTCGGTCCGTCTGACGCCGTTGCTGGCCGGCGGTGCGATACTCGGCGCCGGATTGGTGATAGGCGGCTACTGCCCCGGAACCTCCATTGTCGCTTCGGTTACCAGAAAGATGGACGCCTGGGTGTTTGTGGCGGGATATTTCGCCAGCACTTTCCTATATGCGGAATACTATGACCGGTTCGCACTCCTCATTCGCTCGAAGAATCTCGGCAAGTTGACTTTGAAGGACCTGTTGGGACTTCCCTACGGCGTTATCGTATTTTTCGTGATTTTGTGCGCGATCGCCACTTTTTTCATTTTTGCCAAAGTGGAGGGTAGGCTCTATCGGAAAAAGGCCGTGAAATGATTGCCGGAGATCTGCGGCCGTCTCTATTTCCTCCTATCGAAACAGCCCGATAGTAGGGTACGGAAAGGAGACGATGGCTTTTTCATATTGGTAGCGGAATAGGGCAAAAAACCGATACCGGCTGTAAAAAAGGGAAAAGGAGGAACAGTGGGACGTATCGTAGCATCCGTTAACATATCGAATCCGCTGGACAAGAGGATGAAAATCCGTATCGACGCTTTGGTCGATACCGGTGCTTCCCATATGACACTTCCCACGGAATGGAAAGAGCGTTTGGGAGATGTCGAAGAAATTCACACGGTTGAGCTGGAAACGGCTACTCAAAAGTCGGAAACGGGGAGCGTCTGTGGGCCGATAAAACTGCAAATCGAAGGTTTTAGGCCGATTTTTACCGAGGTGATCTTTATCGAGATGCAGCCGGAAGATGGCGAATATGAGCCTCTGATAGGCTATATACCGTTGGAGCAGTCGCAAGCCGCTGTGGATATACTTGGGCACCGTCTTGTGCATGTGAAGAAGCTGGATTTAAAGTGACGGTTCTGGGACTTTTTACCGCATCATCATTATTAGAGGTTTAACAATGAGTACATTGAGCTTAAGACTTCCAAACTCCCTTCATCAGCACATAAAGGAAATTGCTCGACAAGAAGGGGTCTCTATAAACCAGTTCATATCTTCTGCCGTATCCGAAAAGATATCGGCTATCATGACAGAAGAATATCTGGACCGACGGGCCAAAAGGGCAAATAGCAACAAGTTTAAAGCCGTTCTTGATAAAGTCCCCAACCGCCCACCAATTGCTGGTGATGAGCTATAATCAAGGTTCAACAAAATAGATTCGCCCGAATTTACTCGCTGGATATATTCCAAGCTATCGCTCGCAGCTGTATGATCGACGGTACCCGTATAGATTGCCCTGGAGTACGCGGCATGTCCTCCCCAATCGCAAAACGGTAAGTTCTCTATGAAAAAGACGAAACGATTCAAAATGGCTCGGTTCCTCGGCCTCGTGGCAGTGCAATGCCTCCTGCTCTATTTTGTGGCGGGGGCCGGCACTATCGCAGCTCAAGATCGGACGGCCTCGAAATATGTGGAGGGCAGAGGCGCCAGGGACAGGGTTTATCTCGTCAAAAACATCCATGCGCTGGAGAAACCCAGCAACTACGTGATCGGAAAATCCAGATTTCTGATCGTGGAGGCGATGGGAATTCTATTGATTGCGGGGGCGATTCTGTTCGGTTTCTTTCACGGCTTGGGACGCTATGTCGTGAATAGGCGCAATCCGAAAAGATTGGAGTATGTCGAGAAGGAGCTGATCTACAATTTTGTCATTCGATTGGGACATTGGATAAACGCTTTGGCAGTTTTGGTTCTGATCGTTACCGGATTCTGGATGCACTACGTAGGACCGTCCCATCGACTGGGACTGATCCACAACGGCTTTGGCATGCTGTTTGTCGTCTGCAACGGCCTGTTCCTTCTCTACGAGTTGACCACCTTCGACTTCAGGCAGTTTGTCGTGGAGGATTGGGAACTAAAGGAGGGAATCTTCAAACAGGCCATGTTTTATGCCATCGGCATCTTCAAGCAGGAGGAGCATCCCTATCATATGGAGCAGAAGCATCGCCTGAATCCTCTGCAAAAGGCGGCCTATTTTAGCGTAATGTTCTTTCTGGTGCCTTTTGTCGGGTTTACTGGACTTGTTCTACTGCTGCCCCAAACGATGGGATTTTTCGTAAACTTCATAGGTTTGGAAAACATGAAGTATATGTTCCTTCTTCACACTCTGGGAGCCTATGCGATGGCCTCCTACCTATGCGGACATATCTATCTGGCAACGACCGGCGATACGGTCAGGCAGCACTTCGAAGTGATGATCACGGGATACCACAGAATCTACAAAACGATCCGCGGAGACGAAAAGAGGTCCGACCAAAGTGTCGGGCCTGCGCGAAAGGTCGATCCTGCCGCAACGAATAGATAGGGTGCCGGAAACCGGAGAAGAGGAAATCGATGATACTACTGACGGATACGCAGTCCAGACTTGCCATAACGGTCGGATCGGTTTTTTTGGGAACCATTTTGCTGGCCTTTGCCCTGATTTCCGGAAACGATACGGTCGTTCCGCCGGATTTGCGGGCCAGCGAAGAGTTTGTCGTCAATCATAAGATTTCCAACGAAACCCTGACCAAATGGATACTGGAAGGCAAGCGCAACTTCTCCTTGGTTGGTTTTAGATCGGAAAGCGAATGCCTGCTGCAATCCGGCGTGACGCGCCATCTCAAATGCTACGATATAGAAAAAATAGACGACCTGTTCTGGATAAGAAAGCAGTTTCCCCATTTGAAAATGCCGATGGTGGTCTATGGCAGCAACGGGAGAAAGAGCTTTTACGCTGCCGTCCGCATGCGCTACTACGGATATGATGCCAGGATGTTGGTCGATGGTTTCGAAGGCTACTTCAGCGAGTATCTCGCTCCTCCCATTCGGCCGAACCGCAGAGAAGCGGACCAAGCGGCCGATTCCGACAGGAAGTATGGCCGTCGCCTGGCCGTCTACCGCTACCTGACGGATCAAAGAGGCCAAATCTACGGAAGTTCCGATTCGGCGGACTCCATCTACCTACCCGAAAGAGAGTTGCCGATCGTTACGGGTAGAGTGCAATCCGTTTTCCGAAAAAACCGGATCGTTCAGATAACCGATATACGGGAAAATCGAATCGAACTGATCCAATTCGGTCCGACTACGAAGTTTATCAACGCGGCTTCCTACAGGGACTTGATACCGGGAGATATCGTAGAAATCAAGCTGGAAGAGGATCGCGTCGCTTACTCGATAACCCGCAAACTTATTCCGTTTCAGTCCGAATTCGTCATCAAAACGAAGCGGCTGGCGGATAGCCTCGGAAGAGAGCCGGAGAAACTGATACTTGTCGACGTACGCAGCAAGTGGGCATACGACAGCGGCCACATTCCCACAGCCCATCACATGCGAACCGGCAGAATGCTGCAGCATTTGGCTCTGTTGGACCGCTCCAAAACCAAACGAGTGGTCGTTTACGGAGAGGGACCGACGGATGCGGAAATCGGCAAAGCCTTCGAACTACTGCAAACCAATGGATATCGGGACATTAAAGTATATACGTTTGGGATACATGCCTGGCGCAAGAAAAGACAGTTGGTGGTGGTCGACAGTCGATGGCTGGCAAAAAACCTGGACCCCCACCATGTGCTGATCGACGTTCGCCCTCACTACCTGAATCAAATATCCCATATTAAAACGGCAGTTCCGATTGAAGCCGGCACGATCGTTCGCCTTGGCCAAAAGTACAGCCGGAGCAACGTTCCCGCGAGATTGCGCTTTCTTGCCGATTTGAGGGACAGATCGGCTCCGATAGTTCTGTATGGCATCAAATCGGCAAAGGAACTTCCAGGAAAATTCAGCAAATTCAAGTCCCATCCGGATGTAATCGATGCCTACGACGAACTGATTGCATGGAATTATGAAAACGTTGCGGTATTGGAGGGCGGTTTTGGCGCATGGAGCAAGAACAATCCGGTCGTTGTCGGACCGAATTTCAATCGGTTGCAGTACCGGAGCCTGCAAAAGGTGGGGTCGATAGATTTCCCCAGGTTCAAAAGCATTCAGGAAAGGGGCGAGGCAATCGTCATCGATGTGAGAACCGACCGGGAGGTTGCCGGAGGAATCGTGAAAAACGCGGTTCATATCGCCCTGGAGTCGTTGGAGGAGGAGCTGCCCCAAACCTCCAAATCCCAGATGATTGTCGTCTACTGTTCGAACGGATTCAGAGCCAAGGGAGCATACGATATTCTGACGAAACACGGGTTTCGGCAGAGCTACTACTTGAGCGGCGGCATTGTCGTCGATAGGAACGGCTCCTTTCGTCCGAATTAGGGGAACTCCACGGCCTGCCCGATCGGGAGTGCGGTTCCGTCTGCTATCGACTAAAGCAGGTGCCGGATTATAATCGATGGAGGCCTCCCTGCAATCTTCCAAAGTTCCTAAAAATCAGGCGAAAGTGAAAGAGGCGATCAGGGAAAAAGTTCGGAATTTTGTAGGGGAGTACCAAAAAAGGGACGGGATAGAGACCGATTGGGGAACTCCCCTAATCGGCTTCGCTTCGTCCGAAGATCCGCTGTTTGCGCATCTGCGCAAGGTGGTGAGCGCGACGCATGCGGTCCCGACGGATCTTCTGGAGGAGGCCAAAACGGTTGTCGCCTTTTTCCTGCCGTTTCGTAAAGCGATGACCTCGACCAACCGACAGCTTCGCAACTGTTCGGAACCCTGGGTCGTGGCCTATTTGGAAACCAACGAGATGATTCGGCAGCTAAGTCTGTCTTTGCAGAGCTTCATCGACTCCGAAGGACACAAAACCGTTGTGATCCCCGCGACTCACAACTTCGATAAAAAGAGATTGATTAGCGACTGGTCCCATCGCCATGTTGCCTATATAGCCGGATTGGGCAGTTTCGGATTGAACAATATGCTGATTACCGAAAAGGGTTGCTGCGGCAGGGTGGGCACCTTCGTTACCAGCGCGGAAATTCCCCCGGACGCTCGTTGCAGCGAACCCGCATGCCTGCACAAATATGACGGAAGCTGCGGAAAATGCGCTCGACGGTGCGTAAACGAGGCCCTTTTCGATAATTCGTTCGACCGCTTTGCATGCTACGAAATGTGCCTGGAAAACGACAAAAGGCATCGTTCCTTGGGCTTTGCGGATGTGTGCGGCAAATGTTTGGTTGCCGTCCCCTGCTCCCATACCAATCCCGTACTGAAAAAAAGGACAAGAGAAAAAACCGTCCGCTAGTCGTTCCCAGCCTCTCCTCCAGACCGGTCGAGGACCTCCGCAAGTTGTAGAATTCATAACCACAGAAGGGAACGAAAAACGATCAAAAGGAGTGCCATGCTTGAATCAAAGAGTATTTCTATTCTTACCGAAGCATTGCATCTGCTGGAGAAGGGATTTGCTGAACTTCCCGAACTGAAACCCGAGACGGACAGGAAAGCGCTTTCCGCCGTTATGGGGGCAGTGGCGAGGGAACTGCGGGACAACTATCCCTATTTTCATCCCTACTACATCGGGCAAATGCTCAAACCGCCGCATCCTATCGCACGGCTTGCCTATATGCTGGCTCTTTGGATCAATCCCAACAACCATGCCTTGGACGGAGGCAGGGCCAGCTCGCGGATGGAGAAGGAGGCCGTCGCCAATCTAGCCGGAATGTTCGGCTGGAACCGCTTTCTGGGCCATTTGTGCGGAGGAGGCACCATGGCCAATCTGGAGGCGCTATGGGTGGCGGGAAAACTGCGCCCCGGCAAAAGAGTTGTGGCTTCGGAGCAGGCTCACTATACCCACGGGCGCATCTCGGAGGTGTTGGGGCTGAAATTCTCTTCCGTTCCTTGCGACCGCAAGGCAGCAATGGATATGGATGCACTGGAAAATTTGCTGAAAAAGGGCGATGTCGGAACGGTAGTTGCTACCCTGGGAACGACGGGAACCGGTTCCGTCGATCCTCTTTCCGATCTGCTTGACCTGCGGAAGCAATATGGATTTCGTCTCCACGCAGACGCGGCGTATGGCGGCTATTTCGGTTTGATCGACGGTCTCCGTCCAAATACCAGGAGGGCTTTCGATTCTCTATCCAGTGTGGACTCTATCGTAATCGATCCGCACAAACACGGGCTTCAGCCATACGGATGCGGTTGTGTCCTGTTCAACGACCCGGATGTCGGCCGGTTGTACAAACACGATTCGCCCTACACCTATTTCAGCTCCCAGGAGCTTCATCTGGGCGAAATCAGCCTGGAATGCTCTCGGGCCGGTGCTTCGGCCGTAGCGCTGTGGGCTACGCAAAAACTGCTGCCGCTGAAAAAGGGGGGGGAATTTGCCTCCAATCTGGCCAAGTCGCGTAGCGCTGCTCTCGATCTTTACGGTCGCCTGAAAGGAGATTCCCGTTTTTTGACGATATTCGAACCGGAGCTGGATATCGTCGTGTGGGCCATTAAAGCGGAAAGCGCAACCCGTATCTCCGAACTGTCTCAAAAAATGTTCCAAACGGCAGCGCAAAAAAACCTCCACCTGGCGCTATTTGCCATCCCGACCGAATTTCTGCCAAATGATCGGTCCGGTATAAAACGCGATAGGAAAACGGTCCAATTTCTGCGATCCTGCCTGATGAAACCCGAACACAAAGAGTGGATGGACCGTATCTGGCAGCTGATCGACCAAGCAGCCGATGAAGTTCTGGGGAGGCTTTGAAAACGGAATTTTTTCGTTTTTTTTCGATTCGAGCTGGACGCTCCAAATCAATATTGATGAACCGGTAAAAAGTCCCGGAACCGTCATTCCCGCGAAGGCGGGAATCTGTAGTCAACTGGTTTTATTAGATTC
>CAZLTI010000089.1:0-4781 GCA_964562335.1 uncultured Pseudomonadota bacterium
CCCCCAACACGGGTGCCATAGAGTTGACGTTTTTCACCAGCACCTGACGTTTGGTCTGAACCTCCGATCTTGCCAGTTTGGTTGCACCCACCTCGTTCTCCTGATTGACGTCTTCCGGCCGGATGACTCCCTTCACTCTCGTTACGTACCGGATCGAATTAAGCTGCTTGTAGTCGATTTTCTCTCCCACGATCACCATGTTTCCGTTTGGCAGCACCTTGGTCACGCGAGCGGATACCGATTTGAGGCTTTGCAGCACCTCCTTCTGCTCCTGTCTCGCCAATGCCTCCCCCGTTAGCGCATCGATCACGCGGATGGCGGTACCGGCAGCCTCCTCCCCCTGGGCGACCAAAGGCTGTTCGGTCGAGGCCGCCTCCTTTTGATCCTTCGGGATCGTGATAATTGCGGGCAGATCGACGATGGTAATTACGTCGTCCTTGAAGCGGGCGCGATGATCCCGAAGCAGATTTCCCCAGGAGGATTCGTCCTTCCAGAGGGAACCTTCGTAAAGATTCTGTTCGATGGGGATCGGTCCTCTGTTTCGATAGCTGTGATTTCGAATGGAGCTGTAGTCGACACTCTTTTTTTCCACTTTGGCCGTTTTGCGCGAAGGAGCCGGCAGATCCACCCTTTTTGCCGTACAAGCGGTTGAAATCCCTATCGACAGCAGAACCGCAAGCAGCAGACTTGTCGGCGACCGTCTGTAACCTCCGCTTTCGCACCGGGGCGGTTCCGTGCCAGCTGCCGAATCGTTAAGGCTTGGAATGAGGTTCATTGCAATTCCGCCGGTTGATTGGATATAAAAAGGCTACAGGGCGATCGCCACATTATTCGAGTCGACTATGGTCGCATAGATCGTAACTTTGCCCGAAACTGTCCGCACCGGAATAGTGTCTCCCTTGCGTCCCGATTTCATTGCCGTGGCCAAATTCGTCAGCTTTAGGTTCTTTGTCTCGTAGACGACTACGACGGGCGTGCCCTTTTTCAAAACGATGGGATCTTCGACCAAGTTCTCCTTGAGCGACTCGTTCCTGCGAATGTCCCTTCTGGCCTGCTGCCCGACAATGAGATCTTGCGGAATCAGATTTCCCTTTCGTTCTCTCGAAACGTTTTTCTTGACTGTCTTCAGATCCGCACTCCTAACCTTCGTGCCTCTTTTGATTTTGGTTCTGGCGACGACAACCTCTTCGAAAACGTCGACTTTTGCGCGAACGACCATTTTTTTTACGACTCTTTGGTCCAGCTCCAGGCTCAGCATCCAGGAGGAGTAGCCGCCAATCTGCCCGGTTTCGCCGACGTTTTCGATCCGGTAGGAGACGCGACCTTTGGGAAGATAGATATCCTTCAGTTTCGTTCCGATAGTGATCTTCACGTCTTCGTATCCGCTATACCGCTTTCCGATTTCCCGCAGCAGAATGCTTTTGATCCGCTCCTTCGCAATCTTCAGCGCCGCTCTGCTGACAATTGCGCCATCCGGGACGACGATTTGAAACTCGTGCTTTTTGAATCTTCTTTTGATTCGGGATTCGATCTGCCTTTTCGAAACCAGGTAGGATTTCCCGGGCAGCGGAGACATGCCGACCTTTATTTGAGAAAGTATCTGGATGGTCTCCACGTCGAATCCGTCCAACTCGGCAATTTCGCCGATCGCATAGCGGTCGCCGTAGACCACGGATTCCGGCAGAACTCTGATTTCAATCAGATTGATATCCGCCATGACGGTTCCGGCGAAACCGAACAGAAACAGGAGACCGAAAACAGACGGGCAACTCTTGGCCGCTCTTTTCATCGACGCCCCTTATCCAACTAGATTGACGGCGGTTTGCAACATGTTGTCGGATGTCTGGATCGACTTGGAATTCACTTCGTACGCTCTTTGCGCCACGATCATATTGACCATTTCATCCACAACGCTGACGTTCGATTTTTCCAGAAACCCCTGGCTCAGCAGTCCCGTGCCGTCCTGGCCCGGCTCGGATATCGTGACGGCTCCGGATGCCGCAGTTGCGAGAAACAGGTTTTTGCCGATGGGGTTGAGACCGGCGGGATTGATAAAATCGGCCAACTGGATGTTGCCGATGCGGGTAGGGGTCGGTTCGTCCCCCAACAGCACCTGCATCTGCCCGTCTTGACTGACGATGATTTTTGTCGCTTCCGGAGGAAGGATGATTTCGGGCTCCAGCGGGTATCCGTCGGAATTCACTATGCGTCCTTCGGCATCGCGCTGCCATGCGCCGTCTCGGGAGTAGGCGATTGTTCCGTTCGGTCTCAATACTTGAAAGAAGCCGTTTCCGTCGATACTAAAGTCCAGGCTGAGGCCGGTATGCGTCAAGTTTCCCTGGCTGAATACCTTTTGCGTTCCGACTAGTTTGACGCCGTGTCCCTTGTGCAATCCGGTGGGGGAGATGGTGTTGGAGGAGGTGGCGGATCCGGCTACCAGTTCGTTGGAGTAGAGAAGGTCCTGAAAATTGTTCCGTGTCTGTTTGAATCCGTTGGTGTTTACGTTCGCCAGGTTGTTGGCGATGGTATCGATCTGCGATTGTTGCCCCTTCATGCCGGTGGAAGAGGTAAAAAGCGATGTCATCATATCCGAAATCCTTTATTTGACGTTTTCGGGTGAGCGGTAAATCCCTTCCTGGGCTGTCCGCCGGAACGGGCTGTCGAGTCTGGCCGGACGGCGGGCCGATCTCCGCGAGCGACCTACAGTTTTGCCACTGAAATCGACTTGCTGTCCAAATCGTCTTTTGACCGTATCGCTCTTTGGGCCGCCTGATAGGATCGATTGACGGTGATCATTTTGACCAGTTCCTGGATCGAGTCGACATTCGACATTTCGATGGTTCCCTGCTGAATCACGTGATTGTTCGATGCGATGGGCTTTTGATCCGTTCCGCCGGGTGCCCAGTAGGAGTTTCCCATCCGCGTCAGTCCGGCGGGCCGCTCGAACGTCACGACTCTAAGTTGATCGATCTCTTTTCTGTCTACCAGGATTCTGCCTTGGCTGCCCACGGTAAAATGTTGTCCCTCGATTTTGATAGGTCCCTTTTGTCCCAGGACTTTATCTCCGTTGGTCGTGATCAGATATCCCTGCCCATCTCTCAGGAACTGGCCGTTGCGAGTATATCGGATACCCTGGACCGTATCGACGACAAAATAGCCGTCGGTTTGAATTGCCAGGTCGTAGGGGTTGTCGGTGACTCTCAGATCCCCTCTATGCAGTTGGGGCGAGACGCTGTCGAGCATCGCATAGGAGCTGCTTCCCCGGTTGTAGGGAGAGATGAACTCGCCGTGCGCAAACTTCTCCTCCTCCGATTCCAAATCCTGACCTATCGCCAGATTGTAATACTCCCGAAACAGCGCCTGATCCTTCTTAAATCCCGGTGTATTGATATTCGCCAGGTTGTTGGAGATCGTCTCCATTTGCCTTTGCTGACCCTTCAGTGCCGACAGCAGACTGTAGGTGGAATCCATTGCAGTTCCTTTGATGGTCGATCGGTTGAGTTCCGTTGTCGTCGATAAATGCAGAGGTCATGCCAGTCGAAATTCACCTGCCGTGCCATTTCCTGGCCCATGCCCCATTCATCGTTATGTTGATTAATTGCCGTGTATGGAGTAACTGATACGGATCGGCACTTTTTAAGGGGAACATATTGTGTTACAATATTGGATTGTCGTACTCGACTGTTGAAGAGGCCCCGAACCGAACGAACGCGTGCGAAACGAAGATCAGGAGAGCTTCCGGCTCTCGAATCGCAAAAGGAACCAACTTTGCCGGACGCCAACATGAATGAATATGGGGATGAGCTTCCCGAATTTGTCGAAGAGTCGAAGGAGAATCTGACGGTTGCCGAGCAGGACTTTATGGCTCTCGAGAGCAAAGGGGAGCAGGCCGACCCGAACATCATCAACCGCGCTTTTCGTTGCGTGCATTCGATAAAGGGCGGGGCGGGATTTCTGGGAATGGCGAAAGTCGGCGAATTGGCGCACTCCATGGAAGCTCTGATGGATTTGGTGCGGCAGAATAGGTTGAAACCCGACAGGAACAGTATGGGGTTGATGTTGGAGGGCGTCGACCATTTGAACAGGATGTTCGAAGATGCCGAGCAAAGCAACGAATACGACATAACGAAAATTCATGGAAATATCATGGATCTTGTGCGGCGGGTTTCGGAGGGTGGAACCCCGCCGAAAAAACCGCAGGCGCAAGAGAAGGGGAGAGTGGATTCCGGAGAGGAGATAGAGGAATCCGTTCTAGACGAAGGGAAGAAGGGAGACGAAAGAAAGCCGCAGGCGGCCAAGGAGCAATCGGGCGGGGAGAGCGCCGCGTCGGAGCTGGATGTCAAATCGCAAATGATGATCGTCGAAGGATGCGTCGAGGCTTTGGTAAAGGAGGGGGCAAAAGGTCGGGGCTGGATTGTCCACGCAACGGAAGCTCTGCTGTCGGTTCGGAAAGACGCGAAAGAGCGGGGAAGGAACAACATTCGTGCCGTCGCCGAGGCGCTTGACGAACTGCTGGACGACATCGACAAGGAAAGGATCGAAATCGAAGAGGAGACGGCCGCCGCCTGCCAAATGGGATTCGACACGCTGGAGAAGCTGGTCGGCAACCCCGACCGTTCGGAAGAGGTGGACATCTCCCCAACCTGCCGCACGATAGCTCTCTTCCGTACGAGTTCGCAGGATACCGAAGCGTCCGAGACCGGAAAGGCAGGAGAGGTGGAAACGGGTGGCGAATCGACTGCGGAATTGATTCGACCCGAAGCTGTTCGGAATGAATCGAA
>CAZLTI010000089.1:4797-11541 GCA_964562335.1 uncultured Pseudomonadota bacterium
GGAGCCGAAGAGCGTTGCCGCAGCGGAGATCATTCAACCGCCGGATTCGAGCGCGCCAAAGCGCTTCGAACGCGTCGACGTAAAGGCGGAAGCCGAAAGCATTCGGGTAAAGGTCTCCCTGCTCAACCACCTAATGTCTTTGGCGGGGGAGATGGTGCTGGTCAGAAATCAGCAGCTGCAACTGATCGACCAGGCAAACGCCGCCATGCGGAACAACGCACAAAAACTGGATATGGTAACCTCGGAACTTCAGGAGTGCGTAATGCGGACCCGCATGCAGCCTGTGGGAACCCTTTTCAACCGATTTAATCGCGTGGTGCGCGATTTGGGGAAAAAACTGAAGAAGGAGATCAGGCTGGAAATAATGGGGGGAGAGGTGGAACTGGACAAAAGCATTCTGGAGGGGCTGTCCGACCCGCTCACCCATATGATCAGAAATGCCTGCGACCACGGGATTGAAGAGCCGGACGTCAGGCGTAGGGCCGACAAGCCGGAGGCCGGGAACATCAGCCTGCGCGCCTGGCACGAAAGTGGGCAGGTTCATATCGAAGTGCGGGACGACGGAAAGGGCATCGATCCTGCCGTAATCAGAAAAAAGGTTCTGGAAAAAGAGCTGAAAACGGAGAAGGAGCTTGCCTCGCTTTCCGACAAGGAGATTTTAAATCTGATACTGCTGCCGGGCTTCACCACGGCGGAAAGGGTTTCGGACGTTTCGGGACGCGGAGTGGGAATGGACGTGGTGAGATCGAATATCGAAAAGATCGCCGGAAATCTGGAGCTCGACTCCGTCAGGGGAAAGGGGTCGGCCGTGAGGCTACAGCTGCCGCTTACCCTTGCCATCATCCCCAGCCTGATCGTCCGCGCCGGCGCATACAGGTATGCAATTCCGCAAGTCAATCTGGAAGAGTTGGTCACATTGTACAACGAGGAGGTCTACGAAAGGATAGAAAACGCCCGCGGAAGGGAGGTCTTCAGACTGCGGGAGCAATTGCTGCCGATGCTTCGGCTGACGGAGATTCTGGATCGCAAAGGGAGCTTTGGCGAAGCCGATTTGGCGGATATTTCCCTGAAATACAGAGAACGACAAAAAAAAGCGGTGGAAGAATTTCTGAAAAGAAAGGCCGAGTCCAAATGGGGGGACGAAAAATTCAGACAGTCGCTTACTTTCGCCGTGCTGAAGGCGGGAGCGGCGAAATTCGGCCTGATCGTCGACGAGGTGATCGGAACGGAAGAGATCGTAGTGAAATCCATGCATTCCTACCTTAAGGACCTGGACTGCTATGCCGGAGCTACCGTGATGGGCGACGGACGCGTAGCCCTGATCCTGGATGTCGTGGGATTGGCGAACCACGGCAACGCGCAGGTCGACAGCAGAGAGGAGGTCGCCGATTCCCCGGCATCGGGAGAAGCGGTAGACGCCATGCAGAGCATTCTGACATTCCGGTACGGAAACAAGGAGCAGTTCGGCATCTCGCTGAATATGGTAAGTCGGATAGAACGAATCGACAGAAACCGCGTGGAGGAGATCGGCGAAAAGGAATTTGTCACCATCGATGGGGTCTCGACACGAATACTGAGGCTGGACAGGCTTTTGAACGTTTCGCCGTTCGACGAAAAAAAGGATACCTACCTGCTTCTGCCCAAAATGACGCAGAAACCCTACGGCATTCTGATCTCCGCCATCGAAGACAGTTTGGACTGCGAGGTGGAGTTGAACACCGTAAGCCATGTCGAACCAGGGCTACTCGGTACTAGCCTGATCAAGGGTCGATTGACCCTCTTTGTCGACCTGTTTAAGCTGATTGAAAAGGCGGAAGGGCAATGGTCCCGCAAAAGTGCGGGACCGGATGCGTCGGTAGCCGAACAGACGGGGATTGCCAAAAGGATTCTGCTGGTGGAGGACGTAATGTTCTTCAGAACGCTCGTAAAGGGATATCTTAAGAGTGCGGGGTACGAAGTCGTAACGGCCGAGAATGGGAAAGTCGGATTGGAGGAGTTGAAAAATCGCGACTTCGACCTGATCGTTTCCGATATTGAGATGCCCGTCATGGACGGATTCGAGTTTATCGGTGCGGTGCGGAACATTCTGAACAATAGGATAACGCCGGCATTGGCTCTGACTGCCCTGGATTCGGAGACGGATATCAAACGCATCCGGGAGGCCGGATTCGACATCTACGAGGAAAAAATCGATCGCGACAGACTCCTGTCCTCCGTCGGGGAGTTGCTGACATAATCCGATTCATCACGTTTAACGAAAAATCAAGTTCCGGATCGTTGGAGGGCATTCTATGCAAGAAATCGCTGAAGTCGAAAACCTGCCCGTTGCAAAAACCGTCAAATCCTCCCGGAAAAAGTTCGTCACTTTCTGGATCCAAGGCGAACTGTTCGGAGTGGACATTCTCGACGTTAAGGAGGTGACGCCCATCATGGACATCACCCCCGTTTTTCATGCCCCCGAAGAGGTGATGGGGTATATGAACATCAGGGGGGAGATTCATCTGGTGATCAATCCGAGAATTTTGTTGAACCTGCCGACGCGCGAAACGGAGCCCGATTCCCGCATCGTCATATTTAAACCCAAAGTCGCGGAACCTTTCGGCATTGTGGTCGATAGCGTCGGAGACGTGCTGGAGTTCGATTCCGGGGCAATCGAACCCGACAAAAAGTCGGATTCCCCAAAAACCGGGAAAAATTTGGTCTCCGGGGTCTGCAAATTGAAGGAGAATCTGCTGATCGTCCTGGATGCCAGAAAAATACTGAATTAGCGGTCCGTTTCCCAATGTCGTTCCCGCACTGAATTTGCGATACTTTGAGCAAAGAACGGGAATCCAGTTTTGACGCGGCACCACACGTCCGAGACGAAGAATTCGCCGGAAAAATTCGCATGAACGGAAAATGGGATGAAAATTCCATAGATTCGGCATATGAGGAGTTGCTGGAATCGGTCGGAAGTCTGTTGAACAAGGTGGCTCTTTTCGGGCTCGATATCCTGCTTCGTCGAAAAAGGTACTTTCGGCTGTACCTCGAACTTCTCAAAGAGCTGGAGAAGGAGCTGTTGATCCAATGGAAGGTCAAGAGGGAAAAGGGGCTGAACCGTCTGAGGCGGCGGCAATGCAACTGGTACCGACGGGAGCTACGGAGATCGGGAGGGACATTTTCCGTTTGGAATCGACTCTATTTCGAGATTCGGAGGGAAGCCGAGGCCTCCTCCTCCCCCAAGACGGACAACGACCTCTGGAAAACGATTCTGACGGAAGATCTGACGGATTTCGATCTGATCTCCCAGGCGGTTGGAGAAAAAAGAGTAAATACCTCCGTTCTAAAAAAAATATGCGAAGTATTCGGACTGACGATCCGACTAAATCCATATTGGGCGTTTATTGGATTTTTGGATCTAATCGAAATCGGCCTCGGCTTCCGTCCGAAAATCCATCCGTTACATATGGACGATCCCCTTTTTCCATCCGACATGTCGGAGCTACCGTTTGAACTTCCGGGTCGCCGCCTCTCTTCCGAAAGTTGGGAAAAACTGCCCGACATGCTCTTGAAGCTCTGGAAAAGGCGATCCGACCAATCCCCTGCCGAGTCGACTTCCGACTAGTCGTGGAACCTAACGTCGCACCTCTTCTCCCGTAAAACTCCCGCCGGGAAACGCCCCCGCCGAATCGCTACGGCCGCATCGGAACGCTTGCCGCCTTTTCTCTCTTCGGATAGTATCGAAACTCCGCCGCACCGGTTCAAGCGACGCTGCCTGCACCCTTTTCCCATCGAACCGAACGAGTTGGAAACATGTCCGATATCGATAAAAAACTCCGCCTGCTTCCCGACGATCCGGGGATTTACAAGTTTCTATCGAAAGCGGGACGGATCCTCTATATCGGCAAGGCGAAAAGCGTCAAAAAACGGGTGCGCAGCTATTTTATGGATTCCCACAGGCGGGATGCCAGAATCGTCAATATGCTGCCTCACATCGCCGATGTCGAATGGATCGTCGTGCATACCGAAGCGGAGGCGCTTATTCTGGAAGATCAGCTGATCAAAACCCACCGCCCCAAATACAACGTCCGTTTGAAGGACGACAAATCCTATCCCTACTTCAAACTGTCGGTGAAGGAGCGATTTCCGCGTCTTAGTCTAGTAAGGGAGATCGAGGAGGATGGCTCTCTCTATTTCGGCCCCTATGTGGCCGTTGGTCAGGCGCGTCTCGTGAAAAAGACCATCTCCCGCCTATTCCCCCTGCGCCAGAGCAAATTCGCCATCGACGGTTCTCAGTCCCATCGTCCCTGCCTGAACTACCATCTGAAACGATGCCTGGCGCCCTGTGCGGGGAAAGTGTCCGAAGCGGACTACGGCAGGCTGGTCGGTCAGGTGCACCAGCTGCTGCGCGGCAACTTCGGGGAGTTGAAAAAGAGTCTAAAAAGAGAGATGGAGCGGCTTTCCGCAGACATGAGATACGAAGAGGCAGCGGTTGTGCGGAATCGAATCGGTGCCATAACCGCCACGCTGCAAAAGCAGCGCATCGTTTCGAGACGCAAGATCGACCGCGATGTCCTTTCCCTCGTCCGCTCCGGCGGATTTGCCAACGTTCAGGCGCTGTTTGTACGGGGTGGGTTGCTGCTTGGCGACGACTCCTTCCTCTTTAGGCAGGCCGACCGGTACGAGGACCGGGAACTGATGCGCTCCGCACTCTCCAGGCTGTACGTGTCGGGGTCGAAGCCTCTTCCGCAGGAGATTCTCCTGCCCTTCGAGTATCCTGAAGCATCCATGCTGGAGGACTACTTTTTCTCCCGTCGCGGGGAGGCCGTAAAGCTCGTCGTGCCGAAGCGGGGCGAAAGAAGGGACTTGATCGAAATGGCCAGGAAAAACGGGGAGAGGAGCCTGACTGTCCATTTGTCTTCCGTTCGGTCCGACGAACTGGTGCTCGAAGAGGTGAGATCGTTTTTAAGACTGAAAAACCTTCCCCGAACGGTAGAGTGCTTCGACATATCCAATATTGCCGGAACCGATGGCGTGGCGGCCATGGTTTCTTGGAAAAACAATCGGGCCTGCAAAAAGGACTATCGCAAGTATAGAATCAAATCCTTCGAGGGAGCCAACGACTATGCCGCCATGGAGGAGGTTCTGGGCCGACGCTATGGACGGCTGATCGACGAAGCGCAAAACCTGCCCGACCTGATCGTTATCGATGGGGGAAAGGGACAACTGTCGAGCGCTCTGAAAACGTTCAAAAGATTGAAGCTGGATGCGGACCGTTTCGACGTGATCGGACTGGCCAAGGGGAGAACGGAAAAAAGAGCGGGCATCAAAAAGGAGCAGGAGGACTACGAGTATGTGGTAAAGCCGAATCGCAAAAATGCAATTCGTTTAAAAAGGAACTCTTCGACTCTCCATTTTCTTCAGAATGTCCGCGACGAAGCGCATCGCTTCGCCGTCTCCTATCATCGAAAGACCAGGGAAAGGAAGGGACTGCATTCCGAATTGGAGGAGATTCCGGGAATCGGCAGGCAAAAACGGAAGCTGCTGCTGAAACGCTTCGGCAGCATCGAAAAAATTGGCAAGTCCAGTTTAGAGGAGTTGAAGTCGATCAGGGGCATCTCCTCCCGCAACGCGCAGGACATCGTTGCTTTTTTCCCCGGTGAATTTAGATGATACCCAGAACGATCTCAAAATGCCTGTCTTGATGTTCGATCTCCACCTCGTGTTCAAATCCGCATGCCGCAATCAAAATATCGGTCGATGGAATCGTCTTTCCCTTTTTTCGGCATTTTTGTGCCAACTTTTTTGCCAATGACCAAACCGAACCTGTTATAGGCAGCATTGGTATCTCTTCCGACAGATCTTTAAGCATTTTTCGTTCGGAATTGCCTCGTGCTCCATTCCAAAGTTCCAGCAAAATCATGTCGCACCAGGCTGCTTTTCCTTCCATAAGCAAATCTTTGACTTTTTCCTGCACTTCGGGTTTCCCATCGACTCGAAAAGCTTCAATCCAACTGGAAGTATCTATCAATACGAGTGGCTGCATCTCATTCCTTCCTCATTGAATTCAATTCACCTGCTTCCATAAAATTCTCGAACGTACCCAGCCTCTCGGCCAATGCTGTCAGGCGCTGTCGCTTGTTATAGCTTTTTATGGCAAGATTGATTGCTTCCTTTTTTGTTTGCGCACCGGTATACGCGATTAGTTGACTAAGCTCTTCACTTGGGATCTCGACAGTTGTTTTCATTGACTCATCCTTCGTTTCCGGGTATGGGATTCCGTAGTTGAAGCGACCGTACTCGCCGACAATGGTATTTCGAAACGCATTTGACTACAAGAACAAAGATTCGTCTTCACAACCTCATTTCAATATATAAGGAGGTATAATTATGAGAACGACATTGGATTTGTCAGAGGAATTGCTTAATGAAGCAATGCAAGTCACAAGTATAAAAACCAAAACGAAAGTCATAACCGTCGCTTTGGAAGAGCTGGTTAGAAAAACTAAAATATCAGCCTTGAAGAGGTATCAAGGGAAAGTGGATTTGGGTATCGATCTCAATAAACTAAGAGATCGTCGATGAAAGTTCTAATCGATACTTCCGTATGGATTTGCTACTTCAAATCGGCAGACGACAGGACTGATTTGGACTATCTTATTGATAGGTAGTGTCAATCGTCTTTCGCTTTTTTCTTTAACGATTAGCGACCGATAACGTATCGGTAGGGATCGACCTCCTCCCTCAGCACTCTCAGTTCTTGAT
>CAZLTI010000090.1:0-1808 GCA_964562335.1 uncultured Pseudomonadota bacterium
AAAAATATAGACCTTATATATAATGAAAATATATAGTATCAATAGTATATATTGGTCCGACCCCAGCATATCAATAGTATACATTGGTCCGACCCCAATATATCCCGGATATACCGCTTGGTTCCTTGTGGCACAATGCTGGCATAGTTAGAGTCGTTGCAGAATAGGGAGGTTCTGACTGCGGCTGCTCCGATGGCAAAACGCAAAGGGGATCCGTTCGCAGTGCACAATGAGGTGCCAACACAGATAGCGTATGCCGAATCTCCTCAGTAGATCACCTTGTTCAGCGGATACTCGATAATGTCGCAGGCGCCAGCCAGCTTCAGTTCGGGAATCAGCTTTCTGACGACCGCCTCCTCGACGATGATTTCCAGGGCGACCCAGTCGCTATCCGTCAAGGAGGAGACGGTGGGCCGCTTCATGGCCGGGAGCAGATCCCTCACCTCTTCCAGTTGATCGGCCCTAAGATTGAATTTCAGGCCGACCCGCCCAATGGAGTTGATCGCTCCGCCGATCAATAGAGCCATTCTTTCGATTTTGCTTCTCTTCCAGTTGTCCTTCATACTCCTTTTGTTTGCGATCAGCCGGGGAGTGGAGGTAAGGATTGTCTCGATGACGGTAAGGTTGTTGGCTTTCAGCGATCTACCCGTTTCCGTTACCTCCACGATCGCGTCCGCAAGTGCCGGGACCTTCACTTCGGTCGCCCCCCAGGAGAAAACGACCTCCGCGTCGACTCCCTTTTCCGACAGATAGCGCCTAGTCGCCCCCACCAGTTCCGTCGCGACTCTTTTGCCCTGCAGATCCCTCAACGATTTGACAGGAGAACCGTTGGGAACGGCCACCACCCAGCGTACCGGTCTCATGGACTGTTTGGAATATTCCAGTTCGGCCACCTCCACTACGTCGGCCTCGTTTTCCAAAATCCAATCCCTGCCCGTAATTCCGGCATCGAACATGCCGTTGTGAACGTACCCTGCAATCTCCTGAGCCCGAATCAGGGCCGCACTCAGCTCCGGATCGTCCGATGCGGGAAAATAGGAGCGTTCGCTACGGGAGAATTTGTATCCGGCTCTTTCCAACAGCAAAAAGGTGGATTTTTCCAGACTGCCCTTCGGCAGCCCGATCCGCAGAACCTTTCCGTCGCCATTTCCGGCTTCCCTGTTTCCCAACAATTGTACCTCCATTTTCAACTGTTTTTTTTCCTTTCGGAGCTACTCGAACGGCCCCATTCCTGGCGGCGCGACCGCCTCCGCGAGCTTACCCCCCATGAGTTTCAAAACCGCAGGGAGCTTCATCCCGCCGAAAAGGGGTCCCGTCGGGATCGCTCCTTTTGAAAAAACCTGCGAAAAACGCCATTGCAAAACTTCTCTCAACCACTATCGCACTGTATGAATTAAATCCATCTCAAAACTTGAATCGCGTCTCCGAAAAGGAACACCCGGCCGGTCCGCCGCACTTTGCAGAGCCCCTGTAGCCCCTACATATGCTCCGGTTGCAGCACACCTTTCATTGTGGAAAACCACGTGTGTTCGGTTCATTGTGGAAAATCACGTGTGTTCGGTTCATTGTGGAAAACCACGTGCGTTCGGTTCATTGTGGAAAACCACGTGCGTTCGGTACAAAAGGAGACGTTTCCCTTTTTGTCGAAACGGCCTGCCCGAATCGGCAATGGCGGACGGATTCCGTTTTCGAGGATTGCCAAAAACGATTTGCGGATACCGGTTGATAGCGCTACCGTAAGCGGAGATCACACTGCGAATACATTGCCGGATTGTGCGCTCCCTATAACAAACGATGCTCCCCTCCGA
>CAZLTI010000090.1:1843-2256 GCA_964562335.1 uncultured Pseudomonadota bacterium
TTTTTAGCCGTCTGGAAAAGATTCTCCGCCTTGCCGGTTCCGGCTTCTCTTGGATACCGCTGGAATCCATCGATACAACGATAAAAAGGGAAATTGCCGACAATCTCGGTCGCTACATCGTTTCGACCGAAACGGCGGAATCTCCCCAAGTTTCCTCCCCAGAGCAAATCGTCGAGAAACCCTCCCCTTCGGGCAAAAAAAGGCGCTCGGCAGAGCCGAAAGTCGATAGGCCGCATATCCGACAAATATCACCGAAACCCCCGCAAATCCAAGCCCCTGTTTCCGATAGGTCGCATATCCGACAAATACCGGCCAAAGCGACTGTGCCGCCCGACATCGGTTCTTCGCGCGACCGGGAGCTGCCGCCTCTGCAGGCAACCAGCCTGGATTCGCTGAACGTAAGAATTCGCAAT
>CAZLTI010000090.1:2266-11272 GCA_964562335.1 uncultured Pseudomonadota bacterium
CGTGTTCGGCCAGGGAAATCGACACGCCAAAGTGCTGTTTGTCGGCGACTATCCGGAGGAGGAGGACGACCGGAGAGGCATGGCGTTCATCGGCCGGGCGGGAAAACTATTGACCCAAATGATTCATGCGATCGGAATCAACCGGGACGCGGTCTTTTTGACAAGTCTGTTGAAATGTCGTCCGGCAGCGGAATATCGATTGGGGCGGGAGGAGGTTCGCGCCTGCCTGCCTATATTGGACAGGCAGATCGCCCTAATCGAACCGGCGGTTTTGGTCACATTGGGGAACCTGGCAACGAAGGCGCTGATCCCGGAAGCAAAGGGCATCGCACTCATGCGCGGACGGCACTGCTCCTATCGGGGAATCCGGGTCGTTCCGACCTATCACCCCGCATATCTGTTCAAACGGGTTTCGGCTGCAGGGCAGGTCTGGGAGGATATGCAAAGAATCGAACGGCTTTTGATCGACGGAGGCCCGAACGAGGATCGGCGAAAAGGAGAAAGCGTCAACCGGCTGTCGACACGACGTTAGTCGTAGCTGTCGATATCTTCGAGCCCACGAGATCGGTACCGATTAATGAACATATCATACTCTTCCAGTTCGTTCTCTATTTTCTTTATTTTGCCCCCTTTTTCGATATAATCCCGTATTGCATTTTCCAAATATTCGCGACTCGGATTAAAACGGACGCTCTTCTTTTTTCTTCTTCCGGCGCGTTTGATAAAAAAGTTCTGTTTCATAATTGGCTCCTGCGTTGTATCGACAATTGGACTTTTCGGATCAAAATCTCTACTTCCCTTCCCGGTAGGGGAGCAAATCCCGTCGGCCGGAAAAGCTTGACTAGGCAATTTTGAATCCAGTCCGAAAACTGGTGCCCCATTTGTCGCCATTCCCTTTCGTCCTCCTCTTCTCCCCGCTCTTGCGAGAATAAGAGGGAGGGACGATAAAAGGACTTTTCGGATTGAACTCGATTTTATATGTTGCGTTTCATACCTGCTTATTTAATGCCAATCATGGAAAAACAGTCGAAATTATTTTCGGTCGTGCGTCGACAATCGCGCAACCATCTAGTTTATTTGAAATTTTTTGAAATTTCTCGACTCGGCCATCCGCTCTTTGTGCCAAATGCGGTCCATCAATGTTTGCTAGGGAGCCTCCGAAGGGCTCAAGAGCCGAAGGTCTCCATAGAGGGTCTCGAAAGAGTCGTTTTCACCTTGACCCATTTTCTTCTGCGGAAGCGGCAACAAAAGGAGTTGGCGGAATGGACTCAAGAATAAAAAAGGATAGGGAAAAATGGAAAGCAACGGCAACAATACCGCATTGAAGATCGATCGATTGCTGGATGGGTTCCGGATTCGCAAAATCGATGCCCTGCCGAAACTCGGCAATGTCATGTATCGGCTGGAGCACGAAAGAACGGGCGCCCAGCTGATACACCTGAGCAACGAGGACAGCAACAACTGCTTCGCAGTCGCCTTTCGAACGACGCCGAAGGACTCCACGGGTATTGCCCATATTCTTGAGCATACCGTGCTTTGCGGTTCGCGGCGCTATCCTGTGCGCGATCCCTTCTTCTCCATGATCAAACGCAGTATGAACACGTTCATGAACGCGTTTACGGCGAGCGATTGGACGATGTATCCCTTTGCCAGTCAAAACGAGACCGACTTCTTCAATCTCATGCAGGTCTATCTCGATGCGGCATTTTTCCCCCGGCTGACCGAATTGAGCTTCAAGCAGGAGGGACATCGTCTGGAATTCGAGGAGATCGGCAATCCGCAGTCCGCTCTTACCTACAAGGGTGTCGTCTACAACGAAATGAAAGGGGCCATGGCCTCTCCCGCACAAATCCTGGGACACGGTCTGGAGGAGGCGCTTTTTCCGACGGTCACATATCGTTTCAACGCGGGGGGGAAGCCGGAAGAGATCACGAAACTGACTCACGGGCAACTGGTGGATTTCCACAAACTGCACTACCACCCCAGCAACTCCTTTTTCTATACTTACGGCGATATTCCTCTGCGCAAGCATACGGAGCGAATCAACGAGCTTGTACTGTCCGAATTCGACCGAATCGAAGTGCCTCCCGGCATATCCGACGAGCGACGCTACTCGAAACCCGAATACCGTTCGTTGTCCTATCCGCTGGGGAAGTCCGAAGACGACGGCAAAAAGTGTCAGATTGCCCTGGCGTGGCTGACCGCCGACATCAAAAAGCCCCTGGATATGCTGACTCTGCGGATCGTCGATTTGATTTTATTGGCACATGCCGGATCGCCCTTAAGAAAGAGGCTCCTGGAATCCAATCTGGGAAAGGCACTCACCGACTCCACGGGACTGGAGGAGGAAATCAGGGAGAGCTATTTTAGCGTCGGCCTACAGGGAGTCGCCGAAAGGAACCTGGGAAAGGTCGAGTCGCTCGTTCTTTCGACCCTGCAGGAGATTGTGGAGCAGGGCATCGACAGGGAGCAGATCGATTCGGCCATTCATCGGCTGGAACTGGATACGCGAGAAGTCGGCGGAGGTCGGTTGCCCTACGGTCTGAACTTGCTGCTGCGGTTTTTCGGCACCTGGATTCACGGAGGCGACCCGGCCGATGCGATCGATTTCGATCGCACGCTCGATCGACTGAAGGCGAAGATGGACGAGCCCCGCTATTTCGAAAATCGAATTCGGGAGTTTCTTCTGGACAATCGGCACCGCGTCACGGTCGTGCTGAAACCGGACTGGGAGATGGAAAGAAGAAACGAAGAGAAGGTTCAAAAAGAGCTTGCCCAACAGGGATCGGTGCTTTCGCACGGCAAGATCGAAACCATCCTGGAGGAGAGCAGAAACCTAAAAGCTCTGCAGGAACGGGAGGAGAGCGTAGACTGTCTGCCGACGCTAAAAGTGGGAGACATACCGCAGGAAATACGGTTTTTGGACCCTCTGCCCCAGAGGAATCGCACCGTCGACATCACCTTCTACGACCGCCCGACCAACGGAATTCAGTATCACTCCTTCTATTTTCGCAATCCGCAGCTGGACGACAAAGATCGCGAATGGATGCCCACAATAGGCAGCCTGTTGCCGAATGTCGGCGCAGGCGGACTGTCGTACGAAAGCATGGCGCGCCTGATCGACCGCCATACCGGCGGGTTCTCCGCCGGCATAGGAATCGAAAGGAGCTTCGCAGGCGAATTGAGCGACTACTTCCACCTATCGGGAAAATCGCTGGGTGCCAACGTAGCGCCATTTTTCGAAATTGCGGAGAGAATGATTACCGGCTGGGATTTCTCCCACATGGAAAGAGTTCGGACGTTGATCGCGCAGCGTGCCAACGGGATCCGTAACTCCGTCGTGCAGGAGGGAAACAGCTACGCCTCCAGTCTGGCTTGCAGAGGATTCGACAAAACCTGTGCGATCGGGGAGATCTACGGCGGGATACATCAGGTGCGCTTTATGGACAAGCTGAGTCGCATGCCGGACGACGCTCTGAAAGAGGAGCTGGCCAGATTCGATCGGCTGCTAAAGAGACTCTTCTCTCCGCAAAACCTCTCCATTCTGGTCGTCGGGGAAAAGAGGCATTTCGGGGCAAGCGAAAAAGGAACGGAAGCGCTTCTGCAAGCGCTCGAAAGCGAATGTCCACGGGAGAGCAAATCCGCCAACCAACTGCCCTACGCGCCGCAAGAACTCTCCTACCAGAGGGAGGCCTGCCTGATCACCACTCCAATTTCCCACGTGGCTCACTGCTTCAAAACTGCCGACTACCGACATGAGGACAGCCCCGCTTTGCTGGTGTTGGCGACGCTGATCAACTCCTGCTTTCTGCATCGCGAAATCAGAGAGAAGGGGGGAGCCTACGGATCGTCGTGCAGCTACAGTCCGGACGACGGCATTTTCGGTTTCGTATCGTTCCGGGATCCCCACTTGGGAAGAACCATGCGGGTTTACGAACGGGTGCTTCCATGGCTGAAAAAAAGAGAATTCGGACGGCGGGAAGTCGAAGAGGCGATACTGTCGACCTGCGGCAAAATGGATAAACCTCCCTCTCCGGCCGGACATGCACTGAGGGAGTATATCACCGAAAGGAAGGGCAAAACCAGGGAGTTCCGCAATCTCTACCGCCAGCGCATTCTCGCCTGCACGGCGGACGATTTGGTAACGGCCGGAACCGAATGGCTGTCCACCCGACCCTCGGTTTCGGCCGTCACCAGCGAAGAGATTGTCAAGAGAGACGAAACCATACTGAGATCGAATCCTCTACAAACCTATCCGATTTAGAGGCGATATGCCTTTTACGCGATAGAAGGCACACTCAGTTGACGGTAATATTTCTCGGCATTTCGCTTTCCTTGATCGGCAGCGTCACGAACAGAATTCCGTTTTCATATTTGGCGTCTATTCTATCCGCATCCACACCGCAGGGCAGTCTGACATCCTTTCTGAACGTTTTGCATTTCGGCTCCCCGCCTTCGGCATCGACCCCCAAGGGACTGCTTCTCTTTCCCGAAAGCGTGAACACGTCGCCTTTGATTTCCAGTTTGATGTCCTCTTTCCGCACTCCCGGGATTTCGGCCACCAATCGAACCTCACTTTCCTCCCTGCTTATTTTCGTTCTGGGGAACCGACGGCCTCCAAAGTGAAAATCGGAAAAATCCTCGTAGTCGAATTTCGTCTCGAACATATCCTGAAAGGCGTCGACAATCTCCATAATGTTGCTCAATCCTTTTCTTTTCATCACAGCTCTCCTCTGTTTGGTTCTTTCATCGATTCGGCTCTTTTTTTAATATCCGCATATTCCTGCAAAGCAAATGCCAAACGGATAAAAGATACAATTTCAATAGGTTATAACCGGGAGCAGTTTTCGCAGGCGGGAAGGGCGGGTGCAATCGCCAAAAGCGGGCCGGTCAAAATGTAGGGGGGTTTTCCGGCACGGCCAATTTGGCAGGCGGAATCCGTTTTCGCCGGCCGGGATAAAAAAGAGTGCGGGCTTTAACTGCTCTCTGCCAGTTTTTTCTTCCGTTCCGTCAAAATTCTGCCGGAAAGTGTGGGAATCACAATTTCGTACGACTTCAGTTTCATCGAGAACAGCCCCATTCCCTGCGTCATTCCGCGGAGGGAGGGTGTATAGTCCAGCATTTCCGACAGCGGAATATCGGCATTCACGATCGAAGCGAATTCTCCGTAGGCATACTGATTGATCTTTCCCCGTCTGGAACTCACGTCTTTCGACACCTTTCCGACATCCTCCTCCGCTACGTCCACCTCGACCTCCATAATCGGCTCCAGCAGCACGGGACCGGCCTCCGGCAACGCCTTTTTTATTGCCAATTTGCCGGCAGCCTGAAAGGCGAAATCCGACGAGTCCACCGAATGATAGGAACCGTCGAACAGAGTCACTTTGACGTCGACCACCGGGAAGGCTCCCAAGCTGCCCGTCAACAGACTCTCCAGCACCCCTTTCTCCACGCTGGGAATATAGTTCCGCGGAATGACGCCGCCGACGATTTTATTGACGAATTCAAATCCGGTACCGCGCGGTTTCGGCTCTATCGTGATGTGCACATCGCCGTATTGACCGTGGCCTCCGCTCTGTTTTTTGTACTTTCCCTGGACAGTCGCCGGTTTGGTTATGGTTTCGTTGTATCCGATGCTCGGCGTTCCCAATTCGATTTCGACATCGTAGACCTTCTTGAGATGCTCCTTTGTGACATCGATGTGCATCAAACCGACGCCCGACAGCAGAATCTCCTTGGTATCGTTGTTGTGCTGCAGCCGTATGGCCGGATCTTCGGCCCTCACTTTGTTCAAAGCGTCCATGATCCGGTTGTCCTTGTGGGTATTGGTCAGGATCAGCCGATTGGTGTATCTCGGCTTATGGAAGAGGAGCTTTTCGTAGACGATCGGATGGTTGGCGTCGCTGACGGTCTGATTCGAAGCCACGGCATCCTCCTTTTCGATCACGACGATATCCCCCGGATAGGCCGCCTCGATCTCCTCCGTCGCTTCGCCGCAAACGACCGAGATTCGCCCCGCCTGGAACTTGGTGGAATTGTCGAGATTGATCAGTTTCATTCCCTTTGCCATCACCCCGGAAATCACGTGAATAAAACTCAATTTTCCGGCATACCGGTCGTATAGCGTCTTAAATACGATACCCGAGAAGGGCTCATCGGGGGAGGGCCCTCTTTCCACAACTTCCGCCTCCTCGGTATTGGCGACTTTGCCGGTCCGGGTGCCCTTTCTCTCGTAGGATTCGATATAGGTTTCAATAAAACTCAAAAGGCTTTCCACGCCAATCCCTTCGGCAGCGGAGCCCACCAAAAGCGGCGTCAGTTTGCCGTCCGCCATTCCCCGCGTCAGGGCTTTTAGCAGGAGTTCCATGGAGATCTCGATCTCTTCGATATAAAGCTCCATCAGCTCGTCGTCCAGCTCGGCCAAGCGTTCCACGGTTACCTCTCTCAGGGCTTCCAACTCCTCCTGCGCCGCATCCGGAACTTCGTTTTCCTTCTGCAATCCGCCGGACCCTGCGAGCAGCTTCCTTTGGAGCACATCGATAACGCCCGCCAGCTTGCCGTCTTCGTACCATGGCATCTGCAGCACGATCGGCTTGAAGGAAAATGCCCGTTCCACATTTTCGACGGCTCTGTCCAATTTCGCTTCGGGGTTGTCGAACCCGTTGGCGAAGACCACCCTTGGAGTTTTGGATTCTGCGGTACGCTGCCAGATTCGATAGGCGGAATCGTTCGAGTCGGTGGCGGAAGCAACCAATACGGCACCGGTACTTACGGATAGGGCAACTCGGATTCTGTGCAGAAAATTGGTGTTCCCCGGAGTGTCGATCAGATTGTAGGCAAAATCGTCGCGGTCGAAGTGATAGTACCGGTTGTAGATAGTATAGCCGCGCTCCTTTTCCTCCGGATACTCTACGATTTCGCTGCCTTTTTTCTTCGATTTCAGCTTCAGGATCGCATCTACCAATGTGGATTTTCCCGTGCCGTCCCTTCCGACGAACGAAATGCTGTGTAGTTTATTGCCCTCGTGTTTACTGTGCATCAAGTCTCCTAGTGTTTCCGCATTTCCCGAAATTGGCATAAAACGGCATGGGGGTACCTTTCCTCCCTACTGCCTCTCCTGCGCCGCACGAAATCTCCTTGTAGCAGCAGCGGCAAGAATATGTCCACACATCAAATCGACGTTTGCCGGTTTCGTTCGGGGTGCCGCCTGCGGCCAGTTCGGGATGCGTCCGGTGCGGACTCGAAGCTATGGTCGAAAGGCTTTCCTCCAGTATGGGAGAGACATACGCCCATATCCTCGGGGCGCAGAATAGGGATGCTGGAAACGGTCGAAAAGGGGAATAGCAGGGCGAACGCCAAAGCGAATCTGAAGGTCATTCTGCTTAACGCCGGCTAGGGCGACACAATAAAAACCAGAGCCGACGGACCGGACGAAGCGACCGCCTAACGCGCGATTCTTTTGAGAACGGATTTGAATTTTTTGCCCCAAAACTTGGTAAGGCAGATAAACAGTTTCGTCTGACGAATCGCCACCGTACTGTTGCTGTCGAAATCGTAGGTGCCCCAAATTTGATTCACGTTCCGAATTTCGTTGCCGATCAGTTTGATCAATCTGGCGATCGCTCCCTTCCTTTTACTCCTTCTGCGGGCGTTTGCCGCACTCAACCGTCCGAAGCTGCGGAAAATTTGCAGCGGTGTGCATAGCATGCGTTCGATCGTATCGTGGACGTAGATGTCGAACAGACTGTCCTTGTTGTTGAATTCATAGTTGCAGGTAAGACATCTTCCCGATTTCAGATATCGGTCCAGATAGACGAATCGATGCTCCTGCTCGCTTTGGCAGGAGATGCAATATCGTTTTTGGCAGTATGTGCTGATTTCCATCGTTGCGTTCCTGGTTTTAGCGTTGCAGTTCCACCGCAAATTCGTACCGATCTCCCCGGTAGATCGACAGCAGAAATTCGAAAGGCCGGTGGTCGTCGAGAAAGGAGATCCTCTCCACTCTCATGGTCGGCGTTTTTTCGGGAACCTCCAAATATTCGGCGACAAAACGGTCCGCCCTGTCCGCCGTCAGGATCTGGGAAGCATACTGGTACCAGATATCGTAGTCCGATTCCAAAATGGCGGAAAGAGAACCCGTCAGATCCCTCTCTAGCAGACCGTCGCAGAACTCTTCGGGAATGTAGGAGTGCTGAACGCCGACCGGTTTCCGGTCGGCCGTTCTCAGGCGGCAGATGCGATACACCCGCTCCGTTCTTTCGATTCGCAATTTTCGCGCTATCTCCGCCGACGGGAGAACCACCTCCTTGACGATCACCCGGGCGCCCGGCGCGTGATTCTGGCGAAGCATCTCCGCCGTGAAGGAGAAAAGCGTCTTTACGTTTTCTCTTACCTTCGGTCCTAAAATGTAGGTGCCCTCCCCTTTCCGTTGCGTGAGTACCTTTTCGTCGACCAGCGATTTTATCGCCTGACGGGCCGTCATCAAAGAAATTTTCAGCTCTTTGCTCAACTGCCGAAGCGAAGGGACTTTCTGCCCCCGTTTCCATTCGCCATCCTTGATTTTGCGGTAGATGGACTCCTTGAGCTGATAGTAGATGGGGATCGCCGATTGACGGTCGATTTTCGGCAGATTCATCAGGACGCCTCGATCGATTGTTCAAGGTACCCATCGGCGGGTACCGGTCTGGAAGGTTTCCGGCCAAGCTATGGTGTTATATAACTATAGAACACTATAATTCGATTATTCGCGAGTGTCAATCCTGAAAATAGGGTGGAGAGTTCGCAAGCATACGGCAGCAAAAAACCCCACGCCCGATTAGAGAACATTTGTTCTTGATTTTATCTTTTCCTTCATTTATTTTCTGCCGGATGGTTATAATTGCGATTTGCGCAATAGCAGCAACCGACTTTTGAAGATCGTTCTGTTTCACGCCCGGCATATTGGTTTGACAGCGGTTCGGCCGTCGAGCGGATTTGCGGGGAATCAACGAATGGAAGAGCGCCATG
>CAZLTI010000091.1:0-11224 GCA_964562335.1 uncultured Pseudomonadota bacterium
TAGGCGTCTGCGTCGATGCTGTCGGAGGAGAGTCGCGCACGGACAACAACTGCTCCTCCGGTTCGAGAGTTGTAGTAACCCAACCTCCGCCGAAGCCCGATTTGACGATTCATTCGTTGAGCGTAGACAAATCGGCTGCCAAAACCGGCGAGTCGATTACGATATCGGCCTCCGTAAAAAACGTCGGACAGGGCGAATCCAGCTCCACCAATTTAAAATACTACCGTTCGGACGACTCGAGGATTTCAACGTCCGACACCTACCTTGACAACGACTACGTAAAGTCTCTGTCTTCCGGCGAAACGTCGAACGAAATGGATACGGTGTACATAAACCGAGCCGGTACATACTACCTAGGCGTCTGCGTCGATGCTGTCGGAGGAGAGTCGCGCACGGACAACAACTGCTCGCGCGGCCGGTGGATCATGATAACTTCTCCGCCCATAGACGGACAATGTGGCACAGCACACGAAAGAACTTTTCCCTATTCGGACAGGGGATACGGCTCGTTCAGTCAATGCTCCAAAGGTTCCTCCACAAATACCGGTTTTCCCGCCGAAGGACGCACCGAGTATTGGAGATGTAGCGGAGAAAACGGCGGGAACAGGTCAGGACAGTGCTGGGCGCGGAGGGAAGTAAAATCTCTATCGCCGACCATTTCACTCAATTCGGTTTCGGGGTTGAGTTCCTCCAATTCCATTAAGGTCGATATCGGCAAACTGCGACTTTCCTTTGCTCTGAAAGACCAAGATTCCGATCTCCACCGACTGGAGGTAGATTTCGACAGGTATCACCGCAACACTAATAGTAAAAGAACATACTACCTGACTGGCAATTTAGGCAACCAGGATAAGCCGGTGGAGTTTACTTATCCCAAAAGCTACCTGAGAGGTTGTCCCAATCTGGAACCTAAGACAAAACCGGATAAATTGAACGGCGAGTGCTGGAGGAATCACGTCCGTTGGGTCGCCACGGTCTACGACCGGAAGGGCAACTCCGCCCATGTGGAACTGACCCACGGAACCGACGAGGCCATTCATATCTACGATATAGGCAGATATGCGGACTACAAGAGGGAAGTCCAAAGGCTTATAAAGGAAAAGGAGGAAGAGAAGAGACGACGAAAGGAGGAGGAAGAGCGATATCACGAGGAAATATCGCAGTTGGAAGGGCAGGTGCAGGCAGTTACCGGGAAAGTCACAGATGAACTAAAGGCGAACGATACAGCTTACATCAACCATGAAGGCATAAGGATAAGTGATGTTGGAAATCAAAAATATCGTAAAAGGGAAGTTTCCAAACTGGACGACGCGTATAAAAAGTACCGTAAAAACAATATTGTTCTCCATGTCGAATACTCCGCAAAAAGCGGTCACAACTATCCTGCCAAAGTATCGGTTACTTTCGCCAAAGCAGGCATTGCGTTTAATTCGACACAATTTGAAGTAAAAAACTTCCCGCACAAGAATTATGTTATCTTAACTCTATTAGATTCCGCTAAAGAGATAATAGATGGATACTCAAATAAGAAGATTGAACTTATTAAAAAATACAACGCTATCAAATATAGATATTTCATAGCGAATCCGAAATCTCAAACGCCTCATTCTTGCGAGATTCCCGATCTAGTCTATTCCACCTCAAAGATGAATACCGATTCTGCTTTAATTGCCGCTTCGGACCCGCTTGCATCATCTGCCGATAGTGCTTTCATCCCAAATGTCAAAGCCGTTTCTGGACAGTTTCCCAATATCTTTCAAAAAAATTGGCAACAATGCACAATTGCGCCAAAAAATGAATTACCCTTTACAAGGGCTATACAAAAAGAATTTATACCGGACGTAGTTCAGTATGGACTTGAGGAAAAAAGTAATGAAAATGAACGGGCTATCGAGAAGATAAATCAACAGTATGGAGGAAAAACTTCAGAAATACGGAAAGGAATATACGACGGCACAAAGGAAGCGCTCATAGAAATAACTCAAGACTATGCGCGACTTTTGAACCCGGGCGCTCTGATCGAGGATGTTGGAGGAATAATTAAAGGATCGCTAAATGCTATTCTGCATCCAATCGATACTACTAATTCCGTCGTTGCATTGGCAAAACAAATAGCAGACACCGTCCCAAAGCTACCTGGAATACTGGCTTCCTGGACTCCCTACGAAAACTCCAGGTTTTACACTTATATTACGACTCACGTAGGACACGAGTTTTTACCGACCGCCAAGATCAAACTTCTCAAAAAACTGAAAAATACAGGCAAGCTGGCTCCGCCTTGGCTCAAAAAGGCCTTTTTTCTGGTCTACGTAAATGTTCAATGCAAAAAGTGCCTCATCAATCCGAAGGTATTGAGGCAGCTGAAGGCCGATGGCTCTTTGAACTTTGAGCTGACGAATAAAGTGATCGACAGATTAAACACGCTTGGAAAACTGCCCGACATAAAAACAGCGGCAGGGAAGGATCGGGTTCTGTGGAAGAAAATCGTCAATAAAAACTATCACAAAATACAGGAACATCATTTTATTCCATACCGTGGAGGTAAAGAAAAAATTTACTTAAATAATATCCGGAAAAAATTTAGAAACAATGATATTCCCGATAATTTTCTGGAAAATAGCGATTGGAATAAAGGGTTCGTGACTGGGCATACCGGACCTCATCCCCCAGAATATCATCAATTTATTTCTGATAGATTAGATGAAATGTTAGATGATTCATCGGATTTAGACGATTTCAAGAGCAGAATGGAAAAGTTGTCGACTTTCGTATCCGTGCATTCAGACAAAATGGTAACGAAGAAAAACTTAGATGAAAATATTTTTTCAAAATTTGACTTTAATACGGATATCGATACTATGATCGATAGTATAGAATAGGGTTTTTATTATGAATTATTATAGATATCTACCGGAGTGCAACGAAGAATACTATCTATCCTGTGTTAATGATAAAATATATAACGATTTCGGATTTCTATTCAGTTTTTTAACTGAATGCAAAAAAATAGAAAAATGGGACAAAAGAAACACTATTTTTTTTGAGAGAAAAAGAAAAGTCAGAGATATAGTGGAAAGCCCTCTGCCAGAACCTTGCGTGTCGGAAAGACTAAAAAAGCTACTGGAAGAAAAAGCGGAGATCAATAAACACAGAGAGGATATCCAGTTTTTCCCCATAAATATTGTCAACTGGAACGACCCTGAAGACAAAATAGAAGGATATTATTTGATGCATATTCTAAACTTGGTAGAGAATTCGGTTTATGAATGGCATTCAGAAGGGTATAGAAAGCATGGAATCCCCGAATATACCGGAGAGGTTACATTCGAAAAAGAAAAAATTAATGGATTGCAAATTTTTAGGGAAAAAAAAGCAATTAAAAAAAGGTTCTTTTTTTCTCAAGCGGTTAAGGATATTTTTGATCATGACTGTGATTTAGAAGATTATATTGCCAAATATCTTGAATACTATGTAAAATAATAGGAGGTTGTAGGCGAGAAATTAGCTTTCCCGCCTTTTCCCCTTCGGTTGCCAATAGCCGACTGTTCTAAACCGCAAGTCCACGGCTCACGGCTCGCACGACTTCAAATACTCCGCCACAGTCTCGCAGGCTCGGTCGAACTCCACCTCGTCGTTGAACCCGCTCGCGATATCCGATCCGTCTTCGCCCCTATGCGACAGCACGAAATGAGACTCGTGCAGACCGAAACTTTCCACCGGATCGAACGAAACCCGCCTACCGGTTTTCTCGAACTCGGATATCGGAACGATTTCCACGTTTTCGATCTCGCAAACCGGACAGTCGTGCCTCTGTAAAGCCTCCACCCTGCCTTCCAGAAAAAAATCGATGCTCCAAGCCGGAGACGGAACAGTTTGCCTTCCGATCCAGACCAGAGCCGAGTCCGAATGCTCCAGAATATAGAGCAGCGGATCGTCCAGTCCCTTTTTGAAAATCTTCAGCTCCCGGCCTTCGTATTGGGAAGGAAGAACAGCCACCGGAGCGAACCGGTCCGCTTCCGACTTCCAGAACTCGTCGAAGACGATCTTTTCGCCGGATTTCAGGACAATCGACTTTCTCCTTTTCTCTCCGGTCAGAAACCGATAGCAGTCGCAAAGCTCGATATCCTCCAGAACGTCGGAGCGCAGAGCGCAATTGACCGCTACCAGTACGATCCGGTTCCAGTCGAAGGCATACCTCTCCGCCAAATCGGCGCGGACGTGATGCTCCCATTTGTAGGGACAGTGGCGGGCGAAGAAGCCGAAGGCCTCGACCGGATCGTGGAATTCGACACAGTGCGCCACCAACTCCCGCAGAGCGGGCACGGACGAGACATCGCCTTTGGAAAGTTCTCTCCGAACTTTGTCGATACGCGAAAATTTGAACTCCTCGTAGACCGGATAGGAGGTTTCCTCATTCATTCCGGCCTCCATGGTCGACTATTCGACCGATCGGCTTTTGGACGAAATAGAGATCGCGTTCGATCAGCCGGATACCGCAAAAGTTGATCGCCTCCAACTCGGGAATATGGAAGTATCCCCACTCGTCGGACTGCAAGCCCGCGACGTATCCGAAGGCGGTCTTGCTTTCGGGATCGAACTCCGTCAGATACCAGGTCGCGTCTCCGGCAATGTCGAAAAGTTTCGCCACGACCAGCGGATCGGGTACGTTTTCCTGGGAGCGGAGCGGATACTTTTCAAACAGCCTTATAAACTCCCGGGTCGCAATCGCCATGCTTCCTCCTGATCTATTCGTTCGGGCAACCTCCAAGTTCAGGCCCATTCCTAAACTTGCCTTTTGGCTGACCAAAATTCCAAGTTTGGCGCGAGCCACCAAACCTGGAGGAATCCGAACGGAGCGGGATTTCAAAGAGCAAAGTGCGGAATCGAGAGCGGATTTGCGAAAGACACGGACACTATAAAAAACCCAACCTTAGATTTTCCTTAGATTTTTCGGTTTTTTTGCCAAAGAAGTTTAAACCAACCCATACCCTCTTCCCTTGATCGTTCTGATCAGTTCCCGTTCGGAAAGAGTCCGAATTTTTCTTCTCAGAACGGAGATATGGAACTGGAGCCGGTTCGTTCCCACGATCATGTCGTCGTCCCAAACTCTTTGGATCAAAAGTTTGGAGTCTATCGAACCTCCGCAACCGAACAGCTCGTACAGAATGAGCCGTTCGGTTTTGGACAGAGAAATTTCCCTATCCCGATACCGGAGCAGGGACAGCTCCTCGTGCAGGGAAAAATCTCCGTGAAAAAAAACTTGGCCGGCATTTATAGGAGCAATACGCCTTTTCAAAAGCCAAAGCCTAATGCCCAGCTCGTTCAGCTCGCCTCTTTTTATATAGTCGTCCACTCCCAGCCGAAGAGTCTCCCCGACTTCAAAAACGGGCCGGTCGATGACGGCAACGATTTTGCAGTCTTTGTCCCTTTTCCTGATTTGCCGAATCGCCGAGTTGGTCTTGTCCAGTTCGCGGTCGAGACTCAGCACCAGAAATCCGAACCGCGACTGGAAGAAATAGCCTGGGACTTTTTCGCGCTCGAAGCACAAAGAGACCGCAAAGCCGTCTTTTTTCAAATTTTTTCCAAGTCTGCGGGCGAGCAGGACTTGCGGTTCGCATAGGAGAACTTTCAAGGAGTGCGGAAGTTAGCGTTAAATTGCTTTTCCGAAAAAAATCGAAGGAGGGACAGGGGAGGCACGTTCGGCAGTCTTCCGTTTTATTGGAAGGCTGCTTTTTCCGGCTGGCTAGAATAGCATATAAAAGGGATTTGTCAATTTTGCGAAAGGAGGCTTCAGTTTCCTCATTGATATTGCAAGTCCGCTGCCTGCGGAACTTTGGGCAAAAAAAATCCCCGAAACCCGGTTGAAAGGCTTCGGGGAGAAAAACCGATTTTAAAGGGACGTATCCGGCGGATACGCTTTCAGTCCGACATCAGGCCGCAAGTTCGGAATTTTGCGGTTTGTTCGGTTCTCGTTCTCTTTGCTCCCGATCCTCCTGCAAGGCTTCGGAAAGCTTCTTGGGGCGGAAGGACCAGTCGACCTCGATCAAATCGCTTTTTTCGAGAACGCTTAAATCGATTTCCTCGAATTGTCCTTTGTTTCTCTTTTTCATCTCGCCGGTTCGACCGCCAGCCCATCTTTGCCCGATTCCATAGGCAAAGGCTTTTTTCGAGTTGACGTCATATTCGATCAGGAACCACTTCGCGTACCAGCGATTGTTATAGAGCTTGGCCAGAACTTTGGCTTGGAAATTCGCCTTTTGGGAACCGCGCCTGAAGTCTCGCAAGAGTCCTTCGAACTTGAGAGTAATAATTTTCATGTTGAAAAAATTACGGATAAAAACAGCTCCACGCCGTGGAACTGTCCTACCCATACTGCAATGGAGAGTATTGCGTAAAGAGTCTATCGCAGAACTTAAGGCAAAAAAAAATCCCCAAAACCTGTTTTCGGCTTTGGGGACAATTAGGTTCGGCAATCTGACAGTACTTGCAAAGCACCGGTCGAAAAGTCAACTCTTCAAGCCGAGAGTATCCGCCACCTTTCGGGCGGTCTCCTCGAACCCAAGCCAGGCGTACCAGTTCTTCAAGTCGCCCTTGACTCGAAGCGGTTCGCCAATGCTATCCTCCAGTTCGTCCCGCAGTTCATCGATCCCGTCGTAGTAGCGGTCGTAGAACTTATGGGTATCATGGTAGTAGATCAAATGACCGATCATACCTGAAGCACAACCGCCATAAAACAGATCGTCGAAAAACACTTCGATCTCGTCGTCAGTCCGATAGTATTTTTGTACGTAGTTCAATACGTGCCATTTTAGAGACCGGCAGTTTTCTCCGCTTTTCAACTTTTTGATCGATTGCCAAAGAACATTTTTTGACATGCTGAAAATGTTAGGAATAAAACAGCTCCACGCCGTGGAACGTATCTATCCCTACAACAACGATTCGATCTTCAGCAACGAAAAATTGTTTTACATTGATCGCTACCTAAAACTATTGAATCGGAGACGGCGATGTCCGCAAAATCCAATTTCAGCAGCGAAATTGGCCTGGAACTACGATTTCCATCTCTCTGCCCCTTGCCAAGCCAAAAACTGGCGGTTTTTTATCCCGACAATCTACGGATTTACAGTAGATTTTCCAAAGAGGAGAATGAAAAAAGGAGATTGGAAAGGAATCGGAGACGTGGGCCGGAAAATAGCAAGGACAAAATTGCGGACTGGATAAAAAAGAAAACTTGGCAGGCAGGAATTGTCGAAATTAAGCATTTGCCAGCCATTCCCATTTGACCGCCCGCCTTTCGGATCGCGCTTCAAAATGGAAAACACCCGGCAGATAGAAGTGACAGCAGTGCGCTCAAAATCTCGCAACCGACCGGAAAGGCGGGGACACTTGCCGAACGTCAAGCCCATTTCCGGTCTGAAATTGCTGCTTGTAAAATCAAGGTTGACTACCCACTGCCTTTAGCGCGGATTTCACTGCCTGCCTGCCCTTTTGGTGTATTTTCGCTTCTTCCTCGGTCTGCCGACCGGTCTTCGCGACTCTTTCCCCCTCCCCTTAAAAGCATCCCGATAGACCACGCCCAGGCAGTGAGCCAGAATCAAATTGGACAACTGAACCGCCAGTCTAAGAAAAGTCGAAAATCCAATGGCAATCCAAACTGTCCACACAGGCAGGCTTTTTTTTCCCAGTGCGGACTTCAAGTCTCTGGCAACTTCCCGCTGATGCTTGACCGCCAAGGCCGTATTCACTTTTTGCCCGGCAACCAAAGCCAAACTTTTCCGGCTCTGCCTATTCTCCTGCGCCAGAAATTCGACCAGCCGGCTGCGATTTTCCGCATCCGCCAGTTTGTCGAAAAGTGGAGCAGCTACCTTCAGGGAAGCTCCGCCCACCACGACCAGAAACAGCGGAATCATGGCCAGCTTGACGGCCGTATTCAGCTTAGGCCGTTTGACGAAATGCAGCATGGCCGATAGCGTCAGGAACGTTTCCACCAGAAAGGCAGCCCAATAGCCCCGGTAGTCGTTTTTGTAGAAGGTGGAGTAGTAGTCGCCGGATTCGACGATCATGAAGAGGGAGGCTGCGCAGACCGCAGCCAGCAGGAAAACGAGCAAGGTGTGTTTCATTTTTCTCTCCAAAGGTTCGCCATTCGCGACTTTTCGAATGGATTTTTAGTAACAGAATAGTAACAGAAAGACGTTTTCGAGCGTATTTGAGCGTACTCGAAACGTGGTTGACTGACACCCTGTGTTGCTGGTTAAACGCATTGAACACTGGATTTGCTGACTATTCCTACCTTTGAAGAGTTTTATGAATTTTCTACTCCTAGTTCCTTCCAAGCTGAGGGTCGCGGGTTCGAGCCCCGTTTCCCGCTCCATTCCATAAAGCCTTTATTAAAGCCGGTTGCAGCCGATTTTAGTAAAGGCTTTTTTAGTTTTATAGGAATAAAATTTTTCGGTTCCCCACCCTATTCCCCACCTAGAATATTATTTTATTGGAGTATGGCTGAGATACGCTGAAATCTCAAATGGGCAGTATTCTTTTCAAGATAGTATTTGATCGTTAGCTGCTAATTCTGGAGATTACAAATGCGAAGCCGAAACTTCGTTGTAAATACATTGCGGCGGTTTAAAAATAGATTCAATCAAGAATACGGAATTACCGATTTAGGAATATTCGGCTCGACAGCTCGTTTTGAAAATCAAGAGTCTAGTGATATTGACATCGTAGTGAAAATGATAAAACCAGATCTTTTTTATTTAGTTCATGTAAAAGAGGAACTTGAAGAAGCGTTCAAAGTACCTGTGGACATTGTTCAGTATCGAGATTCAATGAATGAACTCCTAAAACGAAGAATTGACGCAGAGGCGATTTATGTATGATAGGGAGTTGATTCTCAACATACTAGGACAGATAAAAATTGCGTCTCAAAGAATTGAGAGGCGATTTACGAAGATCACTTCTCCGAAAGACTTTCTCGCTTTAGATGAAGGGGTTGACAGGCTTGACGCTATTTGCATGATGCTTATCGCTATTGGAGAAAACCTGAAGCAGCTTGATAAAATTACTGATTCGAAACTCCTTCTCAAATACCCAGAGGTGGACTGGAAGGGTGCTAAAGGTGTTAGAGACGTAATCAGCCACCATTATTTCGACATCAATGAAGAAGCGGTATATACAATCTGATATATTAGGGTCGGACCAAGTTAATAATTTGATTTATAATTATTTATTGCCGAAAATTTGACTATATTTTTAGTTAAATAGTGTTTTTTATTTCATTTTTTAAAATTTAACAAATTTCCGCAAAAAAAACGATTCTAGGTCAGGTCCCAATGGTCGAGGTAAGGTTCTCAGGGTAGGTGATTTTTCCTGGTCTGACGCTTGCGAAAAAGAGTTTTGAGTATTTAAGGTTCAATTTTATATCTAAGAATATGAGTTTTTAAGATGTTATATTGCTTAATATTTACAAAAAAATTAAATAATATTAGTATAATAACTAGGTCCGACCCTAATTTGCTCACGGGCAACTATGGCTCACACTCATTAAGGAAAACATGGGGTTACCATCAAAGGAAACGATTTTGTGTTGATATCCCGACTTTAATGGTGATGTATAATCATTCAAGCCAGAAGCAAACACTGGATTATTTACGCATCCAGCCACAAGAGATTAAGGATGTGTATTTGAGCGAGTTATAGACTTTGAAAATGCGCTGACAATCGCATCGACATGAGGGTAACGGGGAATATCTATCTTCATATCCCACCAAATGTATTCATCCAGTTCTTTCTTATTCAAAACGACATCATCAGTCATGCTAAGTAATGATACCTCATGTTGATTGATACTTCCCTGATAATCACATTCTGGAATTCTTAAAGCCGAAACGGTTGTCATTCTACATTCCTCATATAGTTCTCTGATAGCGGCTGCTATAGTTGGCTCATTTTTGTTTGCTTTTCCTCCTGGGAGGGAATATTTCGTCTTCTTACGATCTCGAACCAATAATACTCTGTCATCCCTGATCACAATTGCGGTACCTCGTCTTCTCATGATTGACCTTCAGTAATATTTCTTATGAATCCTAATTTCATTAGTTCAGCCGGTATATTTTCTTTTTCGACCAATCCGGCCTGAATTTTCCATATGATATGCTTATCGTTGATATCTCGGTCTGAATCTTTCATCAAAGGCAAGCTAGCACTTCCACTATAATGCAACAGATTAATGATTCGTGTTTTTTGGAAGATATTGGCAAAGGAACTTGGCTTAATTGTTTCGGCGGCCATTCTACCGATACACAATACGACCTTCGGCTGCATTATATTGATCTCTTCTGATAAAAATTGTTTCGTGCAGTTTTCTATTCGTGCCTTCAATATTCCTGCATTTTTATCTGACTGCAGTTTAAATCCACATTTCATAATATCCGTAAAGTAGGGATACTTGAAATCGACAGAATCACTATCAACTAGTGCAGCATAATTGTTTTTCACGAATTCGACGAAATTTACAAAAGGATTCAATTGACTGATCGTATTCGTGTTTTGATTGTCATCATTTGAATCCCCAATGGCGTCTCTCATAAGTCCACCGATTCTAGCCTTTTTACTGCAGAACTTTTGGTTATTAATATAACCAGATCGGCTTGGGGCTTCTCCAATAATCATAACATCAGTATCCTCATGCCCGATATAGGGAGTGAAGATGGGATCGCCATCATTCACCTTGCATTCATCTTTATGTGGACAGATGAAATCACAATCTTTCGAATGTTCAATTGATTCCGTGTCGAAACCTTTTCTAAACAACGTCGAGAGCCTTTCAAGTTTACTCATGATTTGCCTTGAGGTTTTATACTACCATCTTTTACTCGACTTAATTTTGGGGTGAAGAAGCTACAGGATTCCATTATTCCCATAATTTGGCCAGTTGGTTTGCCCATATTGGCAACACATCTGATCCCCTGACCAACTGCCACTAGCCAAGCCATATGTTTGGTATTTGGGTCAGACCAAGTTAATAGTTTGATTTATAAATATTTATTATCTAAAATCGAGCAATATTTTCATTTAAATATTGTTTTTTTGCTATTTTTTTAGATTTAACACATTTCCGCAAAAAACGTGCCTAGCTCAGATCCCAATGGTCGAGGCAAGGTTCTCAAGGCGGCGATTCTCCCGGGTCTAACGCTTACGAAAGAGAGTTTTGAGTATTTAAGATTCA
>CAZLTI010000092.1:0-11220 GCA_964562335.1 uncultured Pseudomonadota bacterium
GGGGCGGGGCCGGCTCTCGGGGCGGGGGGGCCGAAGCCTCCCCGCCCTCTTCCTGCCGGGCCGAGGACCCGCCTTCGATCCGATTCCGCTTTCAACGAACAGGGGAAGACAGCCTCGCCTCCCCCGCTCCAAAGGAGCCTATTAAAAACATCCCGTACTGCAAACGGTTGGGCGAGATTTTATTCCTGCCCAACTTGTCAGCTTAGAGAACAGCTTTTGAGGTAGTCAAGATATTTCTTGTGTCCCGTATCAAATCCGATCCCACATTTTGCAGGATAGACAGGCTTTTCTGCATGGCATCCTTCGAACGCAAAATTCCGCAAAAAAACGGGACGGGCCGCAAAAAACTTCCGAAAAACAGAGAGGATAAACCTGCAAGGCTGGAATTTTGCTGGTGGCGAGGCCAGGAATCGAACCAGGGACACGGGGATTTTCAGTCCCCTGCTCTACCGACTGAGCTACCTCGCCAAACGCAAAGGAAGTAGACCAAACGATTTTTCAATAGTCAAGACAAAGTTGACGAAGAATAACGAAACGCAACAATACATATACAGCATTGGCATCGGACCGGAAGGCGAGCCGTCGTTGCGAACTTCCGTACCGAACTCTAATCGTGCCAGTAGAGATCTTCCTGCAGAAGCCACTGCGTCACCCTAATCCAGGATTCTCCCAACCGTTCGTATCTGTCCATCAGGCGTTTGTCCGAAAAGCCGAAATAGTGGCTACCCAATTCCTCCTCCTTGTAAAACCGTCCTTTGACGCTCATGACTCCCCAATAGTTTCCCGGACGGTTGACGAACGCCAACCCGATCTCGAACGGGTCCAGCATAGAGGTTCCGATCCAATGAGCCGTATATTCCTCCCCCAGCAGATCCAAGACCGTAGGAGGGAGATCGATCTGACTGAAATACCTTTTTTCGACGTAGGGATATTTTACCAAACCTCCGACAATCAACATGGGAACTTGCGTTCTGGTTTTAATGAAATCTTCGAAGTCCTTGTACGGCCCCTGCGGTTGTTGGTAGTTCGCCGTATCCGAAAAGACAAAGATCAAACTGTTCCGATACCAGGGCTTTCGCTCGGCGGCAGTCAAAAATTCATTCAGCATAGCGTCTGTGTAGTGCATTGCTTCATGGTATTTTTGCATGTCGTTCTGTCCCCGGTGCAATTTATATTTTTCCGGAACGTCGAAAGGATGATGATTGGTAATCGTCAGAGCCGAGGAGAAAAAGGGCTCTTTCGCTTGGTCCAGCACCTCAATCCATTTTCGATACAACTCCCGGTCGGAAACTCCCCACCCGAGAACTTCGGCATCGCTTTTAAAAGAGTACCGGTCGTATATTTTATCGATTCCGATTTTAGGCAGAAAATGAATTTGATCGTCAAACGCCGCATCGGAACCAAACATCCAGGAGGTTTCGTATTTCAGGAGCTTTAAGAGTTGGGGAAGACAGAAAAAGCGATTTTTCGCATATTTTTTCATCACCGCAGCGCCGTAGTTGGGTATAACGGAACAGTAGGCTGCGACTTGTCCGTGTCTCGTCTGGAATCCATTGGCATAGAAGTTTTCGAAGAAAATCCCCTTTTTGCTCCACCGATCGAAAAACGGCGTAACCTTCAATTTACTTCCGTAGACTCCGATATCGACCGCCCGAAACGACTCCAAAAACAAAAAAAGAATATTGGGCCTTTCGCTACCGCACAGACTTCCCGCAAGACTACGGGTTTCGTTTCCACGTTCGCAGCTCCTTTTTTGGACCGTTCTAACCAGGGGCAGATCGGCATGCTGCGCAAGTTCGCTTTTTTCCCCCGCAAGCAGGCTTGCAATAAATTCCAGTTCGGCTTTCGGTTCCGCCACTTTGGTCTCCTTTTCAATGTCTTTGGACCAGTAGAAATACAGAGCGGCGGAAGAGGTCAGCGGGTCGTTCAAGTTTTTCGACACGTAGGAGTTGGGATAGACGCCGGATGCACCCGCCAGCAGGATCAAAACAACGGAGGTGTTAAAAGTGCGACAGAAAGAGGAATAACCAGTCCGAGCTTTTTGCACCGGGACTTTTCTTACGATATATATAAAGAGTAGAAGAGGAAAAATAAAAACCAGCCATATATTCCGACTCACGAGTACGGTAGCGATAGTCGAGCCAAAACTTCCCAACTCGTCCAAATACTCGATTGTGGAAAAAGGCAGATGCGTTCCAAACTGCTGTACGTAATTGATATCGATAAAAAGGAAAAAAAGATAAAGAGTAACCAGCACTGCGTGAATGGTTCTTTTTAGTCTACCGGCTCCCACAACCGAGATCAGGATCCCCAGTATGGCTATTGCCGAACCATTCATCAGGTCATAGCAAATACCGAGAGCCAGATTATGCAGGTCTCGAATCTCCATTTTCGGTAAAGCCGCAAAGACGATCAGATGGGATATCACCCCCCCCAGGAAGCAGATAGCGACCGACACCAAGGGAATGCGGTCCAGTGAAACCGAGTTCTTTACGTTATAAATGGACCGCATCGAGTACTTTGGCTTACAGTGTACTACAGCGCCGAAACGATTTGAGAAGGTGCGACCTTCCGGGTTCGGCTCCGCTCGACCCTGTATCTTCGGCCGATAAAAAAATAGACAAAAAATCGTTTTGTTTTTAGGTTGATATCCGGCTGGAAGCAGATCATAGGATTCCGAAATTTTCAATATCCAATCGACTGCGCCGTAAAGAAGCTCAAAAAAACAGATCCACTCCAAAAAGAGGCTGCCGACGCTTCGAATGAAATTCCGCCCCTGCATCGACATTCACCAAGGCCGAGTCAAACAGATTGTGGGATCGACACTTGCGGACGAAAATTCCGGTTCGCTCGTGACCAACTTCGCCAGCGAACTGCCGGCCTCCTGGTTCGCGTCTCTGTACAGAAGCGATCTTTTGACAGGAGGCCACGTGATACAGCTTGGCAGCGGCAACGAGCTACAGGCGCAGGAGGCGCTTCGAGCCTGGCCAGACGCGCTGCAAATCGGGGGCGGGATTACGGACCGAAATGCTCTCTCCTGGTTGAAAAAAGGAGCAAGCAGGATCATTGTGACCTCCTACGTGTTTCGAGATGGAAAGATTTACTACGAAGGACTAAAAAGGCTCAATCGTCTTGTTGGAAAGGAGCGGCTGGTGCTGGATTTAAGTTGCAGAAAAAGGGAGGAACATTATTGGATCGTGACGAATCGTTGGCAGAAGTTTACCAACGTGACAGTATCGAAAAAGACCTTGGACGACCTTTCGGAATTCTGCTCCGAATTTCTGATTCATGCAGTGGATGCCGAAGGCAAGTGCGGGGGAATCGAACGGGAAATTGTTCGGATGCTGGGAAAATGGTGCGAAATACCGGTCACCTATGCCGGCGGGATACATTCTTGGGAAGATATCGAATTGATTGGGAAGCTGGGAGAAAAAAAAATCGACTTTACGGTCGGCAGCGCTCTCGATATTTTCGGCGGAACGGGTTTGAAATATGCGGAGCTGGTAGAACGGAATCGACAAGGATTTAAGAATATCTGATCATCGAATACAACTTTGATAAAATTTACGATGCTACTAGAAATCCATCCCGACAATCCTCAACGGCGACTTGTCGACCAAATCGCAGACATATTGGAAAACGATGGCGTTATCGTATACCGGACGGATACGACGTATGCATTCGGGTGCCGCGTTAGAAGCAAAAAGGCGATGAAACGTCTCTATCGGATTAAACGCATAAAAAAGAACCGACCTTCGACTTTAGTCTGCAGCGACATCAAGCAGTTTCAGCAGTACACGAGGGGGATCGACAATCGCGTATTCAGAAAAATAAAATCTCTTATGCCGGGTCACTACACATTTATTTTTCAGGCCTCCAAAGAGGTGCCGAAAGTGATGCTATCCCCTCGCTCCACCATAGGCGTAAGAATTCCGGACGCCCCGATTGCCCGCACGCTGGCGGAAAGCGTCGGCGAACCGATATTGAGCAGCAGCGTACCGGTAAAGGAGGAAACCGACATTCACGATCCTTACGAGATTTATGAGGCGTATGGGAAGGTGGTGGACTGCGTAGCGGATAGCGGCGAAATCTATATAAGGAGGTCCTCCATCATCGACTTTTCCCGAACTCCCGCCGAAGTGATTCGTGCGGGAGATGCGGACTTGAGTTGGATCGAATAGAAAAAAGGATAGGTTGGATCTACTCCTCTCCCGCCAGTAGGCTGTTGATCGAAGCTGCGGCACGCCGACCTTCTCCCATCGCCAGGATTACGGTCGCCGCACCCAATACGATGTCGCCGCCAGCATAGACGCGATCCATTGACGTTTTTTGGTTTTCGTCGACAACAATATTCCCCCATTTGTTGGTTTCCAGCCCCTCCGTCGTTTGAGGTATCAGGGGATTGCTGCCGTTTCCGATGGAGACCAGAACCGTATCTACCGAGATTTCAAACTCGCTCCCTTTTATTTCGACGGGTCTTCTGCGTCCCGAATCGTCCGGTTCGCCCAGTTCGTACCGCAGGCATTCCATTGCCTTGACCCGGCCCTTTTCGTCGCCGATAATGCGTTTGGCGTTCTGCAAAAAGTGAAAGGCAATCCCCTCCTCCTTTGCATGCGCCACCTCCTCCACCCTTGCCGGCATCTCTTTCTCGGTCCTCCGATAGACTACGTATACCTCTTCGGCTCCGAGTCTCTTTGCCATGCGGGCGGCATCCATCGCCACATTGCCGCCGCCGAGAACGGCCACCTTTCTGGAGGCGTATATCGGCGTATCGGCCGCTCCCCTTTCAAAAGCCCGCATTAAATTGGCTCTCGTCAGGTATTCGTTGGCGGAAAACACACCCACCAGATTTTCCCCCTCTATGCCCATAAACATGGGCAGACCGGCGCCGGATCCGATAAAGACGGCATCGAATCCATCCTTTTTCATCAGATCCTTCAGTTTTCTCGTACGTCCGACGACATAATTGGTCTCGATGGTCACGCCCATTTTTTTCAAAACTTCAATATCGGCATCCACAAGTTCATTGGGAAGCCGAAACTCCGGAATTCCGTAACGGACAACCCCTCCGGTTTTATGGAATGCCTCGAATATCGTGACATCGTGCCCCTCCCTGCGAACATCGGTAGCTACGACCAATCCCGCAGGACCGCTTCCCACTATCGCCACCTTTTTGCCTGTCGGGGGTTTCATTTGAGGTATTTTCACTTTCCCCCGTTCCCTCTCCCAGTCCGAAACGAATCTTTCCAACCGGCCGATCGAGACCGCCTTGTTGACGTCCTTCAACGACTTCCCGACGGTACAGGGAAGTTGGCACTGCGTTTCCTGCGGACATACCCGACCACAAATCGCGGGTAGAATGCTGGTCTCCTTGATCGCATCGATGGACTGCTGAAACTCACCGTCCGCGATATGCTGAATGAACCGAGGAATGTCGATTCCGACGGGACACCCGTCGCGGCACTTGGCCTTTTTGCACATCGTGCATCGCATTGCCTCGACTCTGGCCTGTTCCGGTGTGTATCCCGTTGCCACCTCTTCGAGATTGGCGATTCTGACTTTGGGATCCTGGGTCGGCATTTCCTGGGGTGGAATCCTCGTCCGTTCCTTGGCCTTCATGGTATCCTTCTTCGGTAGGAGCTCCTTCATAAGCTTTGCCGCTTCCGCCTGAAGCTCTTCCGCCGATCTGTAGCTCATTGCCTCTTCTCCTCGATTTGCTCGGTTTCCCTGTCCAATTTGCATTTGTGGGCTTCCGCCTTTAGCTCCCTATAGGAATCCAAGCGGGAAATCATATTGTCGAAATCGACTTTGTGGCCGTCGAATTCCGGACCTTCGACGCAGACGAATTTCACTTCGTCGCCGACGTTCACGCGGCAGCCGCCGCACATTCCGGTTCCGTCAACCATGATCGTGTTCAGCGATACCTGCGTGAAAATCCGATAGGGACGGGTTGTTTCGGCGCAAAACTTCATCATGATCGGAGGGCCGATCGCTATCGCCATATCCGGCTTCGGCTCCCGTTCGCATTCCTCTTTCAAAGGCTCGGTCACCAATGCCTTTCTTCCGTAGGAGCCGTCGTCCGTGCAGACGACAAATTCGTCGGCGATAGCCCTCATCTCCCGCTCCAGGATCATCAACTCCCGAGTTCTGGCGCCCACGATTATCGTTACATGATTGCCCGCCTTTTTCAGGGCTTGCGCGATCGGATGCAAAGGTGCGACGCCGATTCCACCGCCGACGCATACCACCTTCCCGAATTTTTCGATGTGCGTCGGTTGTCCCAGAGGACCGACCAGATTGTCGATGCCGTCTCCCTTATCCAATTTCGACAGATCGGTGGTCGTCTTTCCGACAACTTGAAAAATCAGAGTGATGGATCCCTCCTCTGTATCGGCGTCGGCAATTGTCAAGGGTATGCGCTCGCCGTAGTCGGTATCCAGTTGAAGCATGATAAACTGGCCCGGAAGTCGCTCTTCCGCAATCAGGGGGGCTTTCACTCTCATCAGATAGACGTTGTCCGACAGCCGCTCTTTGTATAGAATTTCATTCATTTTTTCAGTCCCGGTGTAGTATGCCCATTTTCGATCGTGTCTTCGTCAGGTAATGGCGAGCGCAGCAGAACGTCACTGCGATCCTAGCGGTGTCTACCTAAACAAAATTGCTGGGCTTTGTCTCCAACTTTTTACATATTCGCCGATTTTCAATCATAGTTCGTTTCGCTTCGGTCGAAGTTGAAATTTTCTTCAGACGACGTTCGCCGAAACCGAAAAGACAGGCCGATTCAACAATATTCCAAACGCGATAGAGCAGCAATGCATACAATAAACAAAACCGATACGACACCACGATATATTGTGATCCGCTATTCGGAAATTGCCTTGAAGGGCAAAAACCGCATCTGGTTCGAAGATATGCTGATTCGCAATATCCGCAGACATCTATCCGCCCTGGAGAAATGCAAAGTCACAAAAATATATGGGAGGATACTCATCGAAACACCGGGTGCGGTCGAATCCATTGCCGACATCCTGCAATACGTTCCGGGAATAGCCAATTTTAGCTTCGTAGAATCGGCTTCTCATAATATCGAGGATATCTCCGCCAAAGCGGCCGCTTTGATAGATTTCCGCATAAAACGCCACCCCGGAGGGAAAATCGGATTCAAGGTCGAATCCAAAAGGAGCGAAAAACGTTTTCCGATGAACTCCCTTGAACTTTCCGCCAGAATTGGCGGGGAGTTGATCCGACGCTTCCCCCAATTGAAGGTCGATCTGCACAACCCCGAAATTCGACTGGGCATCGAAATCTGGCAAAAGAACGCATCCATTCTCTATTTGGAGAAGCAACCGGGGCAGGGAGGTCTGCCGGTCGGAACGGCGGGAAACGTCCTTTCCTTTCTCAGCGGCGGCATCGACAGTCCCGTTTCCAGTTGGTTTATGATGAAAAGGGGATGCAGCGTGACGTTTGTCCATTTTGACTCCGCTCCCTTCACCAGCGAACAAAGTCGGCAAAAGACGATCGACCTGGTGGTCCACCTGAGCCGATTTCAACCCCGGTCCGAACTGCTGATCGTACCCTTTGCCGATATCCAGAAGGCCATACGGGAAAAATGCGAAGAGTCGTCTCGCACCATTCTCTATCGGCGGTTTATGTATCGCGTTGCCAACGCCGTGCGAAAAAAATACAAAACTTTAGCCTACGTTACCGGGGAGGCCCTGGGACAGGTAGCCTCGCAAACCATGGAAAACATAGCCTGTACGGAAGATGCGGCGGAGATTCCCATTTTGCGGCCGCTGATCGGTTTGGAAAAGGCGGAAATCGTCGAGTGGTCGAAAAGGATCGGTACCTTCCCCATCAGCATTCGACCCTTTCCGGATTGCTGTACGGTTTTTCAACCCAGAAAACCGGAGATCCACGGCGAAGTGGAACGGATACGGCAGGAGGAATCGAAGGTAGACAGCGAAAAGTTGCTCGAAAACTGCCTGTCGAGACTGGAATCGATGTCGTTCGAAACCCGGATTTTGGATAGATATTGGGATTAAATCGGGTGATGGATCGGAAAAAAGCTTTGCGTCTATACATTCCCGCACTGAATTTGCGATATTTTGAGCAAAGAACGGGATTCTATAATTAATTGATTTTACTGGATTCTCACTTCCGTTGGAATGACGCTTCAGCGCAATTTCGGACTTTTTCTCTTTTTTTTCATTTTTTTTGATTTTTTTTCTTTACTTTTTTTCTTATTCCGATATTTGTGGGAAACGACGTGAGTGATCGAAGCAGTTTTGCTGGATCGGTCATTGTTTCCGTGCCAAAAGGAGAGCACGATTTGAGGTGAGAGCGAGAGCCCGAACCAAAAAAAGAGATGTCTTGACAATATCTTTTTTTCTGACTGAGATGTCGCGAGGAGATCGGAATGTCGGTCTTGTGACATCTCAATACGGAATCGCCGCTGTTGAGGACAAAGGTCGAAATTGGCGGCAAAATTCATTTGGAGTAAAAAATGAAAAATGCATTAAAATTGTGTTTGGCTTTGGCGATGACGGGAGCAATGGCAGCTCAGGCGTCTGCTGCTGAAACCACTTTCACAACATCCGGAAACGCTTGGGGTGGACTCAAGCAAACAACCGCCGCAGCCAGTACAACAGCAACTGGTTATAAGTATGGCGACACCGTCACGACCATGGATATGCAAAGCGCAGCTCTGGTCGGAATTAACGCCACGACCAAAACCGGCGACTGGACCGCTTCGGCCCAGCTCGATATTCTGTACGAAAATACAGATGCGGAAGGGTGGAAGGCGGACGGATACTCGTTTTCGGTCTCCAATGACGACGTAACGGTCAGCATCGAAGATGGCGACTTGGACAATGTGGATCAAGGCGCGACGTATGAGAACTGGATCGATGATGCCAGAGAAATCGGGGACAACCTGGACAAAGGCCATACCAAACTTAAGGTGGCCCTTCCTAAGGCAGGAGTGACCGTGATGTACGCTCAAAACCGGAAAACGGATGATGATGCAAAGGATACCTGGAGCCAAACCGATATGGGCCTTAGGTATGATGGAGCTGGAGCCGGTTTGACCTATGCCGCCATGTACGAAACCTATTCGCGAAGCGTTGAAAAGGATGCCGGTGACGTGGAAAAAAACATACGGGACGGAGCGACAGGTTCCGATATGGGATTTGGAGTTGGATACAAGATGGACAATATGGGCTTCAATTTCGCCTACGGTATTACGGCGGAAACTCCCGGCGATGTTGGGGAAGGGGCGACGAAAGTGGAAGGAAAAGAAACCAAGACAACCGGTTTTGCCGCCTCTTTCGACTACACCATCTCGGAAGGTTCCGGGATCACCGTGATCTACGGCTCTTATGAGAAGACTTTTGATGGTGAAAAAGATGCCGCCCTGACGGACACCTACGTCGGCTATGTAATGCCGCTGGCAGGTGCCATTCTCCATGTTGCCTACTTTAGCCATACGGAAGATAAGGAAGTATATAAGATCGATGGAACTGAGTATAACACAGACAAAGACGATGCTCTGACGACCGGCGGTCTTGGTGCAAGACTGAAGTATGAGTTCTAGTCTGTTTTCTTAACCATCCAGTTGGTTTGAAGAAAAGGGTCGCAGTTCTTTTGAATTGCGACCCTTTTTTTTTGGATCAGCCATTTCTATACGCACTAGAGAACCTCACGTCCAAGCAGACGAATAGCTTCCTTTTAGGTTTTTCAGAGTTATCATAATATACCCTATAGGGGCGGTTATGTCCGCAAAATCGACAGCTAAGATTACTATCGATATCCCTCTCAACCTCCATGATGAATTGAAGATTCAGGCAGTGGCACAGGGGAAAACCCTGCAAGATTTTGTGTATGACACTCTTGCGGATCGTATACGGAACGATGCGATTGAAGACAAGGTGTGGGGAGAAATGTCGGAAACGGCAAAGAAAGAGGGATCTATCAGTACTGATGCATCCGAAAGATTGCTAACGCGCATGAAAAATGCGTAGGCTGAAGTTCACGATACAAGCGAGCAAATCGGTTGAAAAGTTGATAGCGCGTTCCCCCGAAATGGCAAGGCGATTACCGTATCATCTACGAGTTTGACGATGAGTTGCTCTATATAACCATTGTTGAAAAGCGCGATAAGGTGTACCAACGAGTCAAAAAGCTCTATTTTTGAGATTGCATTCGAAAACCCGATATACTGCCGAAGCTTGGCCCTTTTGAAACACGGCACGGCTCAATGCCAGCATTGAACCGGAACCGTGGTCTCGAATTGGCGGGACATTTTCCCCGGAATAATTTAGAGGTTCCTACCGTTTAAGCTCCATATAGAACTCCCGATTCTGCGGATTCAGATAGAGATGGACATATTCCACAGGGTTGTCCCTTTGGTCGAAAGAGGTCCTTTTTAGAAACAGCATCTTTTCTCCGGGTTCGAGTTTCAATAGCTCCAGAACTTCCGATTCCGCTTTGATGACGGAGAGAATCTGTTCGGCTCTGACAATGCGGGTATCATATTTGGTTTCGAACGTGCGATAGATGGACAGCATATGGCGATTTTCGGTTATATCGGGAAATTTTCCACGCACCAGGTGACACCATTCCAGTTGACACGGCCTGCCGCCGATCAACCGCAAACGCCTTATCCGAAGAATCTCGTCATGTAGGCCGCATCCCAAAGCAATCATAATTTCCCTTTCCGGTTTTATCGTTTCGGCACCGAGTATTTTGGTCCGAACCTTCTCCTGCTCCCCCACACCCCGCGTAAAACCGTCTAGAGTCAGCACTCCTTCGTAGGCGTTCTTTCTAACCCTGTATCCTCTTTTACCGGAACGTAGCAGTCCCCGATTTACCAAAGCCTGATAGGCGTTTCTGGCGGTTATGCGACTGACCCCCATTTTCTCGGCCAGGACTCTTTCACTGGGTAGCCTCTCGTTTTCGGCTCCGGCATTGACCGCTATCATTTTCCGGATCTCCTCCTGTATCTTTTCGCAGAGCGTTTGCGGTTTTTGGTTTGTATTCATTGGAGCGAATTCCTTAAAAGATTGCATATGCGATTTTATTTCTTGACATGATGTCGGGGCCGATCTACTTTCTGCATGACATTTTGGTTATAACCATCTATAGTATTGGATATATCCTAAATCTCTTGATTTTTAGATCGGAATGTCAATTTTGGCAAGTCATATATGACGAAGCGGTAAA
>CAZLTI010000093.1:0-11065 GCA_964562335.1 uncultured Pseudomonadota bacterium
ATATATTAATAAAATCAATATATTAACTTGGTCTGACCCCATATTACACCCCATATTACAGCGTTCCGGCGATTTCCATACGAGAAACGGCCGGAACCTTTTCCAGGCCGCCTATTTGGCTACCGGAGTAATCAGCCAGCGGTTCCCTTCCAGCTTGCGGTCGATGCGAATTCCCTCCTTGCGGCATTCCCCTTTAAACAGTCGATACAGTCTTCTTCTCGTTAGGGTGCTGAAGTATTCGACCACGACGTAGGGAGCGGTTTGGCGTTCCGTCAGGGACTGATATCCTTCCAGACTTTCCAATATATCCAGCATGATGTCGGTATCGTTGTCGTCGAAATCCTTCAATGTGATCAAATAGCTGTTTCCCATGTCGCCCACCGATTCGTAGTAGTCGACTATTTTCAATATGGCCTCCCTACCGATTGCCGCTCCGGCGGTTTTTGCCGCCTTTGTCAGGTCGCCTTCCCAGGCAATGCTGCCCTCTCTTGCGGTCGTCAGCTTTTTCTGTTCCGTCGCGATGGCGCAGATCAGAAGTCCGGTGGAGACGTCGTATGCCTTCAGGCGAATTTCCGCCCAAACGGCCCGGAGATTGAAGTTGGAATCGGAGATAGCGGATTTGTCGAGGGGAAACAGCTCGAACTCGACGATAAAGTCCACCTGATGGGAATTTGCGATTCGAATCCAGTCCCCCTTTTTTTTGTCGGCGTTTCCCGCAGGAGTCGTCCGATCGACGATATCCGCCAGAACCCGTTGATCGAACAGCCTGAATCCCTCCCGGATCAGTTCGTTTTGAATAGAGGCAAGGGCCGCTTCCGCCGCTCCGTGGCGGGTATCCAGAGCCTGGGGATGGTTGGGACTGTAGACGACCATAAACCGCTTGTGTCCCATTTTTTTGTGAAGGATTCGCAGGTGTCCCAAAGTGCTCTTCAGTTTCGCCTCGGACACCTCCGCATCGACTTCGACGTGCCAAACGTCTCCTCTCCGTTCCTCCCTTACGACCCGGTAGTTGGTGACGAAACCCTTGGCGCTGGAGTAGATGTGGTCGTTGATGACCAGGTAGTTTTCCACTCTCGTCTTGGATTCCAGGATCAATCCCACGCCCTTTTCGACCGCGTTGCGCAGCGCGTTCCGTTCGGCCTGCTCCCTTGCCAGGACCTCGTTGTCGTTGAAGATTTTGGCGGTGCCCCGTCCTATCGTTCCGGCTTCGGCGGAGCCCACCGAAAACAGCAGCAAAAGCAACAAGGCAACCGCAACCGAATAGGGGTTTCCTGGGTTAAACCATCTCATGTCTGCTCCTTGGTATGGGGAAAAGATGTGCGGGATTTTCATATGTGCAGCTCTTTGACGATCGGTTCGAGCGGCCAGAGAACCTTGGGGTTCAGCAGCATTTTGCCATCGAACGGAAGGTCCCGCCCCATCGTTGCCGAAGCGGGTCGAACGGCCGACATTTCGACCTCTCTCCCGCTTTCCGCACCCTTTGAGGCTCCCCTCCGTTTTTTTTCCTTCTCTATATAGGCCAGCATGCTGTCTCCCCAGGCTTGTGCATATTCCGCCCTTCTTTCGATTCCGTTCGCCCTGGAAAACATTTCGGCTGCCAGCAGATGGTGTCCCTGCTGCCGGTAGACCTGTCCCAGATTATGGTAGACGCATGCCATATTGAGTCGTCGGATATCGGAGGACTCTGCGGGAGGGGGTGCGAACAGCACCAATTTCCAAATCCTTTTTGCCTGCTCCAGATTGCCCGCTCTGGCCATTCGGTTCCCCTTGATGATTCTCCGGCTACCAAATTCGAGCCCGGAATTGAACAGCCAACTGCCACCCCTGCCCGCTTTCAGGTCCAATTTCCGCTCCCTTTCCTTCCTATGCTTCAGTCTGGCGAGGATCTTTTGGGCCAGCAATTCCCTCAGCCGCGACATCTCCCGCTTTTCCGGAATACGCTTTTTCGCCTCCTTTTCCCCCGCATAGATCTGCTGAAACGCCTGCGAAATATTCTCCCGAACGAGAGGGTATCCCGTTTTCGCGTCGAAAAGCGAAATCCGGACGCCGATCAGGGCGTTCCGCCGGATCAAAGTTTCGCCGTCCGTCGGCACCTCCTCGTTTTCCCAGAGCGTATGGTCCTTCACCGCAACCCGCAGCACCGCAAGGTTTTCCAAACTGTCCGGCAGCAGTTCGGTCACTTTGAATGCGCCGCTTTCGGCAAGCGTTGCGAAAAGCGCATCGCGCACCGGCACAACGTTAATGCCGGTGAAACTCTGCACATAGACGGATTTTACGGACTGCAAGAGAGACTGGACTTTGGCTTTCCGTTCCTGTTCGGGCCCTTCCCGAAGATTCGAAAGCCGACAGCCGGAAATCAAAACACACGCAAAAACGCAGCAGGCGGCAAACTTTCCTCTGCGCGGCATTTCGGCGAACATCGTAGCAAGGCGGCTTGAACTTAAGTGGGACATGCAAAAAAAGAGTTCTTCAACCGAAGCGGAAACGGCGGACAATCCCGTTTCGATGTACAAGCAAAGTCGACACCATATAAAGTCGACAGCGTACATTTCGATCCGCAGAGTGCCGCCTAGATAGCCATCAGTCTGACAATCGCATCCTTCAGCTCAAGCAGCCGGGGCAAAAAAAACGAACGGTTGAGATCGTCTCCGAAGGAGTCCGAAAGCAGATTCCGGACGATGAGGATGACGACCAACGAGAGGAAGGTCCCTTTCACGAACCCCAAGCCGCCGCCGACTACCCGACTGGCAAAGGTGGGGCTACCCGAATTGAAGATAAGGTGCGCCAGACTGGAAAGCGTCATTCCGATGGCCGCTCCGAAAAGAAAAATGACAACGAAGGTGATCACTTTCGCATACGTTTGATTGTCGATATAGGCCAGCAGGTGAAAAAAGAACGTCTGGTGGTATTTCACCGCAGCCAGATATCCCAAAACGAATCCCAGGGCGGAAAGAGTTTCCCGCAGAAATCCCCTCTTTAATCCAAGAATGGTCAGAACGGCAAATACCAGCGCAAAAACGATGTCGAAAAAATTCATGTCCATTTTGATGGGTGGAAGTTGGAAACGAACTGCCGCTATTCACTCGACTGCCTGCATTCTATTCCTCCGCCGCCAGATAAATCAATCGGATTCTATCGGATTCGACAACTTTTTGTGGAAAAAAAAACCCGGCCGTAATAGTGTGTCCGCAACGATCAGCGATCCCCGTAGCCAACTTCATCGAATCTTACGCAAGCTATGAAAGCAATTCAATCGAAAGAGTGGGAACTGCTCGAAAGGCACGTTTCGGATATTCGCAAGGTCCATCTCAGAGATCTTTTCGCCAAAGACAAAACCAGATCGGAAACCCTTTCCGCAGAAGCGGCCGGTCTGTTCGTGGACTACTCCAAAAATCTTCTGACCGAAGAGACGATGCGGCTGCTGTTCGATCTGGCTGCCGCATCGGGATTGAAGGAGGAGATAGAGGGAATGTTTGCCGGGGAAAGGATCAACGTTACGGAGAATCGCTCCGTGCTGCACACCGCGCTTCGCAACATGACGGGACGGGAAATCGTTTTGAGCGGACAGAACGTCAAAGCCGACGTAGAAAGAGTCGTCTCCCGTATGGCGGATCTGGCAGGTCGCATCGGTTCCGGGGAGTGGAGGGGATATACGGGCAGGCGCATCAGGAACATCGTCAACATTGGAATCGGGGGATCGAATCTCGGCCCTTTGATGGTATACGAGGCGCTGAAGCACTACTCCGATCGGAATCTGAACGTAAGGTTCCTATCCAACATCGACGGCACTCAATTCATGGAGCAGGTTTTTCCCTTAAATGCGGAAGAGACGCTGTTTGTGATTGCCTCAAAAACGTTTACCACTCAAGAGACGATGACCAACGCGCAAAGTGCGAGGGAGTGGTTTCTGACGCGGACCGGCAAAAAGGAGGCGGTGGCCAAGCACTTCGTCGCCGTTTCGACCAACGCGGAAAAGGTGAGGGAGTTCGGTATCGACGAAGCCAACATGTTCGAGTTTTGGGACTGGGTCGGAGGAAGATACTCTCTCGCCTCGGCGATCGGCCTGCCGCTGATGCTGGCTCTCGGAGCCGAAAATTTCGATCGGCTCCGATGGGGATTCCATAAAATGGACCTCCACTTCCGGGAGTCCCCCTTCGAGGAGAATCTTCCCGTCATTCTTGCCCTGATCGGAATCTGGTACAACAATTTCCTCGGATCCCAAAGCTATGCGGTTCTTCCCTACGACCAGTATCTATGGCGGTTGCCGGCATATCTGCAGCAGGCGGATATGGAAAGCAACGGAAAATCGGCCGACAGGCAGGGGCGGCCCGTCGAGCATCAGACCGGTCCCATCGTTTGGGGAGAGGCGGGAACGGACGGACAGCATGCATTCTATCAGCTGATACATCAGGGAACGAAGCTGATTCCGTGCGATTTTATCGGATTTGCGCAGCCGCTGCACGAGATTGGAGACCATCACCGTAAATTGATGGCCAATTTTTTTGCCCAACAGGAGGCTCTGGCGTTCGGTCGGGACGAGGAGACGCTGCGCAAGGAGGGCGTTCCGCCCGAATTGATTCCCTACAGAACGTTTGCGGGCAATCGGCCGACAACATGCATTATGGCCCCCAAACTCACGCCGGAAAGCCTGGGTAGTCTGATCGCCCTGTACGAGCACAAGATATTCGTCCAGGGCGTCGTTTGGGATATCTACTCGTTCGATCAGTGGGGAGTCGAATTGGGGAAGAAGTTGGCTTCCAAAATTCTCCGCGAGTTGGAGGAGAGGCGGATTCGTCGGGAAAACCACGACGAATCGACGAACCGCCAGATGGAGTACTATCTGAAGTACCGGAAACGCTAAAGATCCACCTACGAAACCGCTTGGACAATGAAAGCCGACACCGCCGGAAAGCCGCTACCGGACGAAAGACTGGTCGAAATCCTGGCATGCCCCCTTTGCAGGGGCGGAGTCGAATATGAGAAGGCGGAGGGAATCGTCTGCAGAAACTGTCGGCTGACCTACGAAGTGCGGGATGGAATTCCCGTAATGCTGCCGGAACTGGCGAAGGGGTTCAGAAAACCTGAGAAATTCTCTTGACGATGTTGTCCTTCAGATCGGTCACGGCCTTTTCCCTTCCCTCTTTCAGCTCGTTTCGGCTCGGATCCTCGTTTGCCGTCTTCAGCAGATAGGAGCCCGCTACCGGCACACCGTCTACAGCGCGGTACCTCCCGCTCGCCGAAACTTGGCCGCTCTTCCGCCCGGCCGCCTTCGAACCCGCCTCCGATGGCGTTTCCTCCCGATAGCGGTTGTCCAGGACGGTCAACCTTCCCTCGATGTCGAATCGGAACCGATAGGTCTGTACATCGGTCTCCGTATCCAACGAGTATTTCGACTTGTCGATCTTCAGGGAGAGGATTTCGCAGGAGAGCACGAGATCGGCCCTTTGGGGGCCGGAGAGAGCGACCGACCGCTGCTTGAGCTCGCCTATCAGCTTGTTTTTCAGATCGATCTCCAAACCGGAGGTGTAGCTGCCGTTTTCAATTTGAAATATCGATACGGACGCGGCGCCGTTGATCAGCCGAACTCTGTTTCGGTTCAGCTGAAAACCGCAGCCGGAGAAAAAAAGGGAAAAAGTGCAGCAGACGGCGACTAAGAGATTGACAGCTCCGCATCTCATGATTAAACTATTTAGTTCGTCTTTTGCTGAATACGCGTCCCTACAGGCTCCTTCGAGGTCCGATGTTCGAATCGCTCACTTCCAAATTGAACGAAACGTTCAAGAAGCTCACCAACAAGGGCGTTCTGACGGAAGGAAACATCGCGGCTTCGTTGAAAGAGGTAAAAATGGCACTGTTGGAGGCCGATGTCAATTACCGGGTCGTAAACGCTTTTTTGAAGTCCGTAAAAAGGAGGGCGCTGGGGAGAGAGCTGATGGGCTCTCTCAGTCCGGGTCAGCAGTTCATCAAAATCGTGAGCGACGAGCTGACAAAAATGATGGGGTCGGAAAACCACGGACTGCCGCAGGACGCCAATCGAGTTACCATCGTGATGCTGGTAGGGCTTCAGGGATGCGGCAAAACCACTACGGCTGCCAAATTGGCCTACAGACTGAAAAGGGAGGGAAAGAGGGCGAGCCTGGTTCCCGCCGACGTGTATCGGCCGGCGGCAATCGACCAGCTGCAAACATTGGCGGGCGACCTGGACGTTCCCTGTTTCGACAGCGCAACGGAGATGAAGCCGAGAGAGATAGCCGAGCGGGCCTATCAAGAGGCGAAAGCGAGGATCGACGACTACATGATTCTCGATACGGCGGGCCGACTTCAGATCGACGACGCTCTGATGAGGGAGCTTCACGATATCAAAGAGCATGTCGACGTTCACGAGACGATTTTCGTAGCGGACGCCATGACCGGGCAGAATGCCGTCAATGTCGCCAAATCCTTTCACGATCGCATCGGCCTGTCCGGGTTTATCCTGTCCAAAATGGACGGCGACGCTAGGGGAGGGGCCGCCTTGTCTATCCGCGCGATTACGGGAAAACCGATAAAGTTCATCGGCGTCGGAGAGAGGATCAAGGATTTGGAGCCCTTCTACCCGGAGCGCATCGCATCCAAAATTTTGGGAATGGGCGATCTCGTCGGACTGATCGAAAAGGCGCAGGAGCATTTCGATCAGGAGAAAGCGGAATCGCTGGAGGAGAAAATCAAACGCAACTCCTTCTCGCTGGCCGACTTTCAGGATCAGCTGAAGCAGATCCGCAAGATGGGCTCCCTGTCCGATCTGATGGGGATGATTCCGGGCGTCGGCAGCAGGATGCCGGCGGGAACGGAAATCGACGAAAGCTCCCTGACGAAAATCGACGCCATCATCTCGTCGATGACGATATCCGAACGGGAGAACCCTGCGATATTGAACGGATCGAGAAAAGTGCGCGTGTCGAAAGGAAGCGGCACCCGAGTGAGCGACATCAACCGTCTGCTGAAACAGTTCAACCAGATGCGAAAGATGATGAAAAAATTCGCCGGCGTAGGGCGGGACAGGAGATCGCAAAAACGAGCCATGCAGCAGATGATGGGTTCGGGAGGATTCGGCGCATTCTGACTTTCGCCGGAAAAACCGGAACATAGGGGTATGCTTACACTGCGGGACATCCCTCCCCGCAAACGGTTATCACTCACAGAAAACGGAGAACGACAGTGGCAGTACGAATACGACTTGCTAGAGGCGGTGCCAAAAAACGACCTTTCTTCAGAATCGTGGCGGCAGACGCCAGGATGAAAAGAGACGGAAGGTTTCTGGAAAAGCTGGGGACGTTCAACCCCCTGACGAAAGAGCTCTCCATCAAAAGGGAAAACATCGAGAAATGGCTCTCGCACGGTGCCTCTCCCAGCACGACTGTCACGAAGCTGCTGATTCGGCAGGGTTTCGACCTCAAACTGCCCTTCGACGGGAAAAAAAAGGAGAAAAGAGGAAGAGCCAAAAGGAAAAAAGAGAAAGCGCCAAAAGAAAATGAATCTTGAGGGAATCAGGCAGGTCGGCACAATCTTCAACAGCCATGGCATCAAAGGCGAAGTCAAAGTGGCCTCCCTGACCAGCTATCCCGAGATTTTTCACGACGTAAAGAGAGTGATCCTGATCGAAGGGGAGGAGAGAGTCGCGTACCCGCTTGCGAAAGCCAGGGCCGCAAAGGATCACTGGCTGTTCAAATTGGACGGAATCGAAAGCCTGGACCAGGCCAAAATGCTGAAAAACTCCGCGATCTTCGTGGAGGAGTGCGAACTGAAACCCCTAGCCGAAGACGAATTCAGGATTTCCGATCTCTTGCGGGCAGAGGTATACTCTACGGAAGACGAATATTTGGGGATCATAACGGACTACTTTGAGAACGGAGAACACGGCATTTGCGAGGTTCGCGATCGGGACGGCAGCTTCCTTTTCCCGACGACGAAGGAGGTCCTGAAGGAGGTAGGATCGGAAAAGAGGGTCGTCATACGCCTGCTGCCCAATCTGAAGGAACTCAACCGAAAGGCATCCGGAAGCAAAAACCGCTGACCCTCCGCACGTGCTAAAATTTACGATTATTACCATATTTCCCGAATTTTTCGGCTCCTTCGTCGGCCATGGGTTGATCAAAAGAGCTTTGGACGATCGAAAAATAGCGATAGAGACGGTCGATCTGAGGAAATATGGCTTGGGAAAGCACCGCAAGGTGGACGAGACTCCATACGGAGGGGGCGCCGGAATGGTATTGCGACCGGAGCCGATAGTCCGGGCATTGGAGGAGAGCGAACGTTCCGCTCCCTGCGGTAAGATGCACAAAGTGCTGATGTCGCCGCAGGGAGAGCGATTCACGCAAGACAAAGCCGAGCGGCTCAGTCGCTCCGACCTGCCTATCGCCTTTATTTGCGGGAGATTCGAAGGTTTCGACGAACGGGTTCGCTCCCATGTCGACGAGGAAATCAGTATTGGCGACTATATTCTGCTGGGTGGCGAAACGGCCGCCATGGCAATCGTCGAGGCGGTTGGCAGACTGCTGCCGGGAGTCGTCGGCAACAGCGATTCGCTGTGTGCGGAATCGTTCGGCGGAGATCTGCTGGAATACGCTCAATACACGAAACCGGCGGAGTTTCGGGGGCAGAGGGTGCCGGAGGTGCTGATATCGGGCAACCACCGGGAAATAGCCAAGTGGAGGAAAAAAAGCGCCCTTGCCAAGACCGAAGCGCGACGGGCCGATCTGCTGAATCGATACCTTGCGAAAAACGAAACCGAATAGAAGCCGTTCGGCAATCCAGAACCCTTTTGCAGTCCGGAGGACAAACGATGAGCAGCGTGATTGAAGCCCTTGAGAACCGACAGTTGCAGGAGCGCGAAGCATTCGACGTCGGCTGCACCGTTCGGATCAGCTACAAAATCAAGGAGGGAGACAAGGAGAGGATTCAGCCGTTCGAGGGAATCGTCATTGCGAAACATTTCGGTCCCAAAAATCTTAAAGCCTCTTTTACCGTGAGAAAGGTAACGCAGGGGTACGGCGTCGAACGCGTTTTCCCCCTGCACTCTCCTAGGGTCGCCAAGATCGAGGTGCTCCGTTACGGCCGCGTGCGGCGGGCCAAGCTCTACTATCTGAGGGGGCGATTCGGAAAGGCGGCGAGAATCAAGGAAAAGCTGAAACCGAAATAGATGCTCCGCCGACCGCCGGAATTCCGAGGCAGAAGCAAAAGCCGAACCGGAACCGAAGGAGAGCGGATCGCCGTTCGCCACCTAAAGGAAAGGAACTACCGGATTATCGAGAGGAATTTCCGCTGCAGGTTCGGAGAAATAGACATCGTCGCGGCCAAAGAGGAGTATTTGGTTTTTGTGGAGGTGAAAACGAGAAACGCCGGCAGGGAAGAGATCGATCCGATGATATCGGTCACGCAATCCAAATGCAGAAAACTGCGGCAGCTCGGAACGTACTATATCCAGTCCTTCAACCTGTACGACATGCAGCCGAGATTCGATGTAGTCGGCATCACAATCCAAGATAGCCGTCGGTTTACGTTGGAGCATATAGAAAACGCATTCTGACGAGAAATCCCCAATCGGTCCAAGCCAGCGAGGTAAAAATGGCCAACCACAAATCGGCCCTAAAAAGAGCCAGACAGAACGTCAAACGCCGTCTGCGAAACAGGATGGTGCGATCCGCCTACAGAACCGAGATCAAAAAGTTCTTGGAGATGATTAGAGAGCAGAGGTTGGAAGACGCCCAAAAATTCCTGTCCCACATTCACAAGACGATCGACAAAGCCCGCACAAAGGGTGTGATTCATAAAAATGCGGCTTCCAGATACAAATCGAATCTAACCGTCAAGTTAAACAAAGCGCTACGCCAGACGTAGGATAGCGGATATTCTCCGAACCGCATTCGGCGCCGACAGCCTGCCGAAAACTGCCGCGATCTTCGACTACGAATCGGATCGGACGATGCAGATGCAGAGTACCATCCGATTTTCCGACCTGTTTCGGATACTTTTGCCATAGTGGTCGCATGCCTACGAAAACGGGTTTCATTGCGAAGGAGACAATCGAACGAATCCTGCAGGCAACGGATATCGTTCAGCTGATCGGGGGTTACGTCCGGCTAAAGGGTTCCGGCAAGAACTATCTGGGTCTATGCCCCTTTCATAACGAAAGGACGCCCTCCTTCGTAGTGTCGCCTGCCCGGCAGAACTACCACTGTTACGGTTGCGGAGCGTTCGGCGACGCCCTGCGGTTTTTAATGGAGAAGGAAAACTACCGGTTTCAGGAAGCTCTGCTGTTTTTGGCCGACCGCGGCGGAATAGAGATCCGCAAAAAAAGCGGCGGACGGGCCGCGTCCGGATTGAAGCCGAAACTTGCGGAGTGTCTCGGAAAATCGTTCGACTACTATGTCGGCAACCTGAAGAGTGCCAAGGATACCGATCCGATCCGGGAGTACATACGGCAGCGGAGAGTGCCGCACGAATTGGCGGAAAGGTTTGCGCTCGGATACGCCAAGCCGGGATGGAGCAATCTGCACGACTTCCTGAATCGCAACCGAATAGACAGCCGCCTGCAGGACAGTGCCGGTTTGATCAAAAAGGGCGACAGCGGCAGATTTTACGACCGACTGAGAAACCGCCTGATCTTCCCGATTCGGGACGCACAGGGGCGCATCTTGGGATTTGCCGGAAGAGCCATCGCGGACGATTTGCCCAAGTATCTCAATCCGCCGGAAACCGGGCTGTATAAAAAGGGAAACATCCTATACGGGCTGTACGAAGCGAACGAGACCATTCGCAGGCGGAAGCGGGTGATTGTCGTCGAAGGCTATTTGGACGCGCTCCGTCTGCACGAACACGGCTGGACGGAAAGCGTGGCTACCTGCGGAACCGCTTTGAACGAGGGACACATTCGGTTGCTGAAACGGCTGAACCTGTCGGATGTCGTTCTGCTTTTCGACGGAGACCATGCGGGCGTGCAGGCTGCGGACCGATCGGCCCGGCTGTTTATCGAAAACGACGTCGACTGCACGGTGGTGACGTTGCCGGAAGGTGTCGATCACGACGA
>CAZLTI010000094.1:0-11059 GCA_964562335.1 uncultured Pseudomonadota bacterium
CGCCGATCGTCGTGCCGACCGTACTGCGCCGGAGCAGCCAGATAGATCTGATTCTCGATGGCTCTGGCCCGTAGCAGCGGCAGCCAGTGATCCTTGCCGGTCTGCATAGTGAAAGCGGCCGGCGCGAAGACGAGTTCGGCCCCCCCTTCCGCCAGCTTTTGGTAGAGTGCCGGAAAGCGAATGTCGTAACAGATCGAAAGACCGATTTTTGCTACCTCATGGTTGCAGACGACGATATTCTCTCCTTTCAGAAAGCGTCGAGATTCCTGCAGCCTGATTTCCGGCAGGTCTACGTCAAATAGGTGGATCTTGCGATATCGGGCCGCCAAATTTCCCTGCCGGTCGATCAGAACGGAGGTGTTGTAGTAGCGGTCCGGCCGGTTCGGCAGGCTTTCGATAACGCTTCCTAGCAGAATCGAGATGTTCTGCTTAGCCGCGTGGTTTTGAAAAATCTCCGTAGTTTTGCCGGGAATTGGGGAGGCGACCGTCCCGTAGTTTTTGGAACTCCCCAAATACAGAAAATTCTCCGGGAAGGCGATCAGGTCCGTCCGATTGTCGACGGCTTCGGCAAGCAGGGACAGGGCCGTTTTCAGGTTGTTTTCCCTGTCTTCCGTCGATGTCATCTGAACGAGTGCGATTTTTTTCATTTTCCTTCCAGCTCTGCCAATCGGTTCTTTGCCCGATAGCGGTGCGGATGATCTGGATTCAGCCGCTCCAATTCGCGATAGATATCGATCGCGGCGACGGTATCTTCCGTCCTTTCCAGCGAGACTGCCAGCCACCATTTCGCATCGTAGAACCAGTTGGATTTGGGGAATTGATTGATCAGCTCGAAGAAGTGCAGGATCGCTTCGTCGTATTTGCGCTCCAGAAAGTAGATATACGCCACGAAATAGACGGAATCGTCGGTCAGGTCGGTATTGGGCGCAATTTGACGATATTTTTTGAACAGTTCCCGCGATTCCTTCAGCCGCTTGCCTTTGTACAGCTTATAGGCGGTTTTGAAAACTTTGTCGGATTCGTCCGATTTGCCGTTTTTTGCGGCAATGGAGGAGATGTTCACGTTGGCGCGAAAGAAATCTTTGAGTTCGTCTATGGAGATAATCAGATCTCCCAGTCTCTTTTGCAGATTTTTGTCCGCAAGGCTGTTGGTTCGGATTTTTTGCAGTGTTTTTTCGTTTTCGTTTGTGATCGATTGTATGTCCTCTTTCAGTCGATCCAATTCCGAAAGGAAAAACTGTTGCGAACGACGCAAACTGGCCAGTTTTTTTCCCGAACTGGTTGTCAATTCCCGAAGTTCCCTTTCGCGATCCGTTTGTTGGCGATCCATACTTTGTTCCATTTCCGCGACGCGTCTCTCCAACAGGTCGATTTTTTCCTCCATATTGCCGGAGCTTGGTTCCGTCTTGAGTTGAGCGCATCCGACTATCAGAAGCGCAAAAACGGCTATTGCGACGAATTGCGCAGCTCCTTTGCCTTGCGGAAAATGTAACCGGAAGCGATCGGCAACGGATCGGTTTGGTTTTGCCGTTTGGTTGGGGCGTCTTTTCATTGTCTAAAATGGAGTGCGGTTAATGGTCGGGATCGGGCGGCCATTGGAAATTTGCCGTCCAGGTCGGATTGAATTCGTTGATCCCGGGTCCGCTTTGCGTAACTCTTCTTCTGCCGCTGCCATCGGCGTTCATGAGATAGAGTTTGGATTCGTATCCGCTCTTGGATGCGAACAGGATTTGTCGGCCGCTGGGAGCCCAGACCGGCTGTTCCGAAGAGTGCGATCCGTCCGTAATCTGCCGAACCTGTTCGCCCTCTCTATCCATCAGAAAAATCCGATACCTGCCGTTTCTCAGCCCTGCGAACACAATGTATGCTCCATTGCTGCTCCAGTTGGGCTCCACGTTTGTACCTCCTTCGTATGTCATGCGGTGTACCTCTCCCGTCTCCATCATCCTTTGGTAGATTTGAATGCTGCCGGAACGATTGGAAATAAAGAGAAGCCGTTTTCCGTCCGGGGACCAGCGAGGGTTCGATTCGGTCGAAGTCCGGCTGGTGAGCCGCTCCAATATGTTGCCGCTCCGATCGATCCTGTATAGATCCGAGTTGCCGTCTTCCGCCATGGTGATAATGATCTCGTTATTCCTGCCCCATGTGCCGCCGCTGAGTTTATGTCGGCTGGAGAGAAACGTTTTCGTTTGGTTGTCGAGAAAGTCGAACTGTTTCAACCGGCTGCCGCTTTTGCCGAGAGAGGTGAACAAAACGGAGGTGGAGTCCGGTTTCCAGCGCGGGAGAATGTTCAAGTTCCCGTCGTCGACCAGTACCCTCCTCCTTTTGCCGAAAAGATCCGTCAAAACGATGCGGTAGCCGGGGAAATCCCCCTTTTCCACGTAAACGATAGCGTTGCCCAGGTGGCTCCGCTCTCCGGTAAGATGGTATACGACCCGATCGACGACATTCTGCAGAACATCCGATTGATTGTCGAGCAATGTTTCTTCAAAGGTGATGAATCTTCTCCCCCATTTCGAATCGATATGGGCTTCGATTTTTTGATTGGGCAGGTACTTCAGTTCGACGACCACGTCGCTGCTGCGGGAGTCCTTCGTTCGGCGGTACAATCCGGACCAAAGCAGGTTCGTTTCGATCTTTTCCCGAAAGCGGACGAAAGCCGGATCGTTTTCGTGCCCCGTCGGTTCGACACTGATAAAAAACAGGAACTGAGCATAGCCAAGACCTTCGACGGTAACCTCCCTGCTCAGTTCGGTCGAGTTCGAGGGTCCGGCAAAGAGTACGACGGCCGTACAGAAAAGAGAAACAAAGCGCCCGGCTCTTTTCCGTAGATTCGCAATGGGCAGGTGTGTCATGCGGAAAGTTAGTTTGCCGTGTTGTCCGGTACAAAACGCAGCACCACTTTGTACGTCTCCTTGCCGGTTGCGATCGAATCCGGCAGTGGATCGAACGGTTCGGACAGTTTGATGGCACGCTCGGCAGCGACGTTCAATATTGCCAAATCCGCTGATTGCACAAATTCCTGCTGCCTGACTACTCCGTATTTGTCGATATGAACTGCGATCCGTATTTCGAATTGCGATATGGCGATCGGCGGTATCGTCCAATTGGAGGAGACCTTCAATGCGATGGTTTTTTTGTGTATTTTGGTTTCCGACAGCTCTCTCCACCTCTGGGAAAAAACGGAATCGCCGCCCAATTCGGAGTCCGGATCGATATCGAAAGTCGGAATTTTTGTCTCGCTGTTCGTCGACGTCGGTTTTTCGGCGGCTGTCGGCTCGGGAGGTTTTTGCGTGGCGGAACTTGGTACGGCCGGATTCGGAACCTGAAACGCCGCCTGTTTTTCGGACAGACTCGGCGGTTTCGGAGCAACGCCTGCTTTCGTTTTCGGGGGAGGGGGGAGGTTTTTCTTCCTTGTGAAATCGTTGGCCCTCAAAAATCCCTTCAACGGGAGCGGGCTGCTTGCGGTCGGCTGCCGGCTTTTCATTGCGGTACTTTTTGTGTCGAATGCGGTTTTGTCCAAACTTTTTATTCTTGGTTTAACGATTGTTTTCGCCGTTTCTCCCCCTTTTACGTTTTTGACGCTCTTTTTTTTCGCCGTGCGAGTTTTCGTTTTCGGTGTGACCGATCTTTTGGGTTGGTCGAAATACAGGGTCGCCTGGATGATCGGATCGGGTTTGGGAGGCGCGTACTGCAGATTGACGGCCAGAACTGCCAAAAGAGAGAGGTGTCCACCTATGGACAGCACATATGCGGCGATGTTTTTGGAGAGACTGGAAGCCATCGGGAACTACTCCATGCCATACCGGCTTTCTACGGATGCCGGCAGGTTTCTACCTGCGCATTTTGTTTTCAACCAGAAGTCCCAGATGCTGGATTCCGACGTTTTTCAAAATAGCCATCAGCGCGGTCACCCTGCCGTAGTCCACGCTTTTGTCGGCACGAATGTAGGCCGTCTTGTCCCGGTTGCTTTCTTTCCAACTTTCGGCATATGCCAGCAGTTGGCTTTCGGAGTATTTTTTCCCCCGGATGTAGTACTCTCCCTTTTTCGAAACCGTGACTTCGAACTTTCGGGTATCTTTGACGTCCGCCGACCGGACGTTTTCCTGCGGAAGTTGGACCTCGATGGTTTTGGTGAAGAGCGGCGCAGTGATCATGAATATCACCAGCAGGACCAACAGCACGTCCACAAAAGGCGTGACGTTGATTTCGCTAATAGGCTCGTGAAATTGATTGTTTCTATTCAACATAGATGTCTTCGGTGAGCCAATCCAGGATTTGGAGACCGAACTCCCTCATCTCGTTGCCGACCGTTCTGGTTTTGTCCCGAAAGGAGTTGTACGCCATCAGGGCCGGAATTGCGGTAAACAGGCCGAAGGCGGTAGCTACCAGGGCTGCGGAAATGCCGGGTGCCACAACGGCAATGTTGGAGCTTCCCTGCGATCCGATGCTGTAGAATGCGTCGATAACGCCGATGACGGTTCCGAACAGTCCGATAAAGGGAGCCGCACTGCTGATGCTGGCAAGAGTGCCGAGCCCCTTTTCCATCTCGATGTTTTGGCGCATGATGCTTTTGTCGATGGTGCGCTCGATTCTGTTTGCCATCTTCTGCTGTTCGTCTGCGGTCAATTGAAAACCGTCGCTGTCGAATTGTTTGCTGAAAACCGAGTAGACGGACCGAAACTCCCTAGCGGTGTAGGTCTTCTGGAAGAGTTCCGCTTGGTAGACGATTTCGGAGAGCCCCTTTTCCGGGTCGATACTTTTCAAAAAGCGCCGGGAGGATCGCATGGAGAAAAAGAAGTGGAGCCATTTTTTGACTATCAATCCCCATGAAACCACCGACATGAGCAGCAGAAGGGCAAGAATGACCAGCGAGAATGTGCCGCTGTCCATAATTACCTTGAAGAGCGAACCCTGGGTCAATTGAAGCGGCATGTGAATCCTCGATCGGCTACGGGAAAAAGCGGTTCAGGCGCGGGGACCAATTCGACAAAATTTGGTATGTAACGGTCCCGGCCCAGTCCGCCAGCATCATCGCCGTGATCTCCCTCTCCTTCTGCCGGCCAAGCACGACGACTTTGTCGCCTCTCCGCACATCCGGTATTTCCGTCACGTCGACCATTGTCGCATCCATGGAGTTTCCTCCGACAATCGGGGCCTTGTTCCCGCGAATCAAAACATGTCCCCGGTTTCTCAATCTGGGATATCCGTCGCCGTATCCAAACGGCAATACCGCGATAACCCTCTCCCTGTCGGCAGCATAGTGCATTCCGTATCCGACGGAATCTCCGGGAAACAGCCGTTTTAAGAATGCAACTTTTGTGAAAACGCTCATAACGGGTCTCAATTCGCGACCGTCAATTCGGATTCTGCGGCAGACCTTCGAGGGATAGACGCCGGTGGGCAGAGTTCCAATTCTGACCATGTTGCCGTGGGCGGACGGCAGATCGAGATATCCGCCCGAATTGCAGCAGTGAACCAACGGCGGGAGAATCCCTCCCTCCCTCAACTGCTCTACGACCTGCTCGAACCTTTTTTGCTGCCGAACTGCAAACTCCTTGTCCGCTTCGTCCGACTGGGCGAAGTGCGTCATAATTCCGTCCAGCCGAATAGCCTCGAGATCCAGCAGCGATCGATACACCTCCGTTGCCCGGTCCCACCGGACGCCGAATCTTCCCATTCCGGTATCGACTTTGAAGTGAATCCCCGTCACTTTGCCAACCCGGCGCGAATATTTGGAGATGAGTTCCGCAGTGGTTTTCGATTGAACCTGTAGGGAGAAGTCGTTCTGCACGCATACCGGAATCTCCTCGTCCGCGCGCTCCCCAAATATTAGGATCGGTATTTTGTCGAAACCGGCCTGCCTCAGCAAAATGCCTTCCGAAACGCAGGCGACGCCCAGACAGTCGCATCCCGCCTCCCTTGCCTCCATAGCGAACTCGACAATTCCGTGACCGAGAGCATCGTCCTTGGTTACGGCAAGAACTTTGAGACTGTCGGGTTTGTCCCTAAAGATCAGCCGAAAGTTCTCCTTGAGGATTTTTCGGTCGATTTCGATCCATGCGCGGGAAAATGTGGTCTGCCGGGAGATGAAAAACTCCCGCACGACTTTGCGGTCCGAAAAGGCATGCGCCTTGTTTCCGATAATTTGATAGGTTTCGTGTCCTTTGCCCGCAATCAGGACCGCATCTCCTCTCGTTGCGGTTTCCAAAGCCGTATGGATCGCCCTTTTGCGGTCCGTTTCGATGATCGTGTTCGAGCGTTTTTCTTGCGGAATGCCCGAAACGATGTCGCGAACGATCCTATCCGGTTCTTCGGTACGCGGGTTGTCGGAGGTGACAATAGACACGTCGGCGATTTCGGCTGCAATTCTACCCATTTCGGGGCGTTTCGACCGATCCCGGTCTCCTCCGCACCCGAACACGACGATGATCCGCTTTCTCGATACCGATTCGATCTCTTTCAGTATCTTGTCCAGGGCGTCCGGGGTGTGCGCATAGTCCACGTACACGTCGAAGTCTTCCGGACATTCCACTCTTTCGAAACGTCCGCTTACCTGCCTGGCTTTTGCCAGTCCCTCCGCAATTCGCTCGATATCGACTCCCATAGCGAAGGCCGATCCGAATGCCGCCAAAGAGTTGTAGATGTTGAACAGGCCGGGCAGGGGAAGAGAAGCGGTGCACAGGTGGTTCCCCCGAAAAAAGAGGTCGAACTCGCTGAAGCTTCCGGTCATCTGTTTGGGATATGCCACCAGGTCCGCATCCTTGTTTCTGATCCCGTAGGTAAGAATGTTCACTTTGCCCGCCGCCAGGCTTTTTTTGCCCACGGCGTTGACGAACTCGCTTCCCGTCGCATCGTCGAAATTGACGATGCCGAAAGCCTTTTTCGACTGGCTGCCGAGGCGTTTAAAGTGCTTCAGTTTTTCGTTTTTGTAGTTGTGGAAGGTGAGATGATAGTCCAGGTGGTCCTGCGTCAGGTTGGTGAAAACCGCAATATCGAAATCGATGGCCTCGTTGCGGTCGAAGGCCATGCCGTGGCTTGTGACTTCCATGATCAGGCAGTCGACGTTTTCCGATCTCATCTGGCGGCCGATCTTGAACAGTTCCGGGGCCATCGGATTGGATAGATGGGTGGCGTCCTCCTTTCCCGACGGATAGAAGATACCGATGGTCCCTATCACGCCGGTCGTATGCCCGGAGTGAAGAAGCACCGAATCCAGCATCTGCGTGGTCGTCGTTTTGCCGTTGGTTCCGGTGATGCCGACAACTTTCATCTCCGAAAGCGGATTTCCGTAGAACTCCCTGGAAATAAGGGCAACGGCGGAATTGACGTTCTCGACCTCGATCAGCGCCACGTCCGGCGGCAGCCGTTCGATTCTTCCTCTTTTCGCCAGCAGACATACGGCACCCGCCCGAACGGCTTCGGTCCAGTAGGAGAAGCTGTTCGATCCGATATGCTCCTCCTGAAACTCCTCCTCCTCTATGCAAAGGTACAGGGAACCCTTCCTGACCTTCTTATAGTCCCATTCGACCGAAGAGATCGGTTGACCCGCATCTCCCCGTAGCCCGTAGCTATTTTCGGGGAGTGCGCCCAATAGACGGTCGATAGTAGTTGCCCGATCCTCCTTCATAGCCTTATTTTCCACCGAAGCTGAAACTCCTTGATCGAGAACTGCTGGAACGGAAAGAGCCCGTCCGCCCGGAGCCGAAGAGACCTGCCGACTTCGCCGACCCGCTTCCGGACCGGCCAAATCCGCCGGACTTCAACGTGCGTCTCTGCGTGGTCTGAAACCTTCTCTGGGTGGACGTGGGTTTTTTGAGGCTTCGCGTTATGCCTCTGGATGCGGTTTTTCCTCTGTTTGGATTGGCGATCGAAGTGCCGGACCCTTTCTGAAAGCTGTTCGCCCCCTTGCGAACCGTCGGCGATTTTTTCGCTTGGACTCTGTTGGCATACATTCCCCTGGAGGCCATTGGGTAGGGGGAGAAGTAGGGGGGATAGTAGCCGAAAGACCATGGCGATATCCAAAGCGGCCGAAACAAAAAATAGCTGGCAAGGAGCGGAAAGCCGTATCCGGTGCCGGAATGCTGCGTCTCCTTTTGCCTTTCGACGGGAGTCCAGTCGTTACAGACGGCGCCGTCGCCGTAGATCTGCTCGTTTCCGACAACCTGAATTTCCGCCCTGTCTCCGTTGCGCTCGACGGTGACTGCGGCAATCTCCTGGCTTTCGTTTTTCGCCGGCTCTGCAAGTAGGGAGTAGCCGATCTTTTTTTGCACGTCTCCGAATTCGGAAACCGAGAGGTAGTCCACCTTTCTGTCCCCGTTCAGATCGAGATTGTTGATGCTCTCTTTTTCGTTCAGTCGGCGTTCCAACTCCTGCCCCGACCGGACCTCCTTGACCAGCGATGTCAATGCCGTCAGGTCGAGTCCCTCCGATGCGTCGGTATCGACCCGCTCGTATCGGAGTTCGGGTTCGGACGGGGACTCTCCCCCTGCCAGCCAACCGTACAGCGAAATGCCCGCATTAAAGAGCAAAATTGCAATTATGGCGGTTTTTAGCGCATTCATGTCGTATTCTGAATGGTATTGGGTTTCTTACGGCAGAGGTTTCGCTATCGTCAAGGGAGGGGCTATTCCCGGTCGGGATCGGAAGAACCGTCTCCGCCCTCTTTTTTTTCCCGGTCCTGCGGGCAGTAGTCGACCAATACGGAGGTGATCTCGTTTTTATCCATGCTTATTACCTCATACCGGTGGGGATTGACAAACAGAAAATCTCCGACCGCAGGTATTCGCTTCAGGTAGGACATGATCAGGCCCTGCAGGGTTTCGAACTCCCCTTCCAGAGAAATCTGGCCCCGAATGCTCTTGTTGATCGTAATAATGTCGGTTTTTCCGCTGATCAGCCACTTGTTCGGTTCGACCTGACGAATCGAAGTGTCGATTTCATCCTTTTCGTCGTAGATCTCTCCCACCAGCTCCTCCAGCACGTCCTCCAAAGTGACGAGACCGGCCATTCCTCCGAATTCGTCGACGACGATCGCCATATGGTTCCGTTTGGAACGGAACTGCTCCAATAGGGAGGAGATGGTCAGGGTTTCGTATACATAGATGGGCTTTTGCGCCAGATCGATCAGGCGGGCATCGCTCTCGGGATCCAAAATGGCATTAAAGAGGGTCTTCAAATTGATGACGCCGGTAATGTTGTCGATCGTATCCTTGTAGATCGGAACTCTGGAGTACTGCTTCTCCAGAAGTTCGTCCTTTACTTCGGAGAGTCGCAGAGAATCCTTCAGGGCGAATACCGAAGTTCTGGGCGTCATGATGGGATACACCTCTCTTTCGTCGAAAAGAAACACGTTTTGAATCAGCTTCTTTTCCGTTTCGTTGATCACACCCAGCTCCTCCCCTCTGGATACGACGTTGATGACCGTCGATTCCGATATGGTGTGACCTCTCTTCCCCTTTCCGCTGAAGATTCTGTTCAGGAGCTTGCTGAACCTGTCGAACAGGGTGCCGATCGGCGCGAGAACGACGCTAAACGTCAAAATGACCGGAGCGAACAGCAGACTCAACTTCCTGTTGTGCTGTATCGCCAGCGACTTTGGCGCGATTTCGCCAAAAAGCAGGATAACGACGGTCAGCACACCGGCGGACAGGGAGATGCTCATCCCTTCCGAAATACCCAGAATTGGGGCGTAGATTGTCGCCAAAGCGGCATTCAGGGCACTTGCGGCGATATTGACGATGTTGTTGCCGATGAGAATGGTGCTGAGAAGCCGCTCCTTGTTGCGCAGCAGATTCGCAAGTATCCTGCTGTTCTTGCTGTCGATCTTTTCGATCTCTATCAGTTCGATGTCGCTGATGGATATGAAGGCAGTCTCCATGCCCGAAAAGAAGCCCGACAGCACTATCAGCAGAACTAAAACGAGTATGCCCGTGGTCAATTGGTCTCTTTTTGTGGAGATTCGGTGTGCCGTGCTCTTCTACTTGGTTGCCTTGCCTTTGGATTTGCCTGCCTTCGTCCTTCTCTTTTTGGTCTCTTTTTTTTTGGGGTTGGCTTCTGCGGCGGGTTCGGGTTCCTTGTAAAACAGAAGGCGGGCGCAGTAGGGGCACTCCCCCTTGCCGAATTGGATGATTTCGTTGAACATCTGTTCGGGAATCGACATGGCGCATCCCATGCAGGTGCTGGCGTTGATTTCCACTGCCGAAGGAACGATCTTGCGTTTCGACAGGATCTTGTATTTTTCCAGCAGTGTCGGCTCGATTTTGGCGATTAGTTTGACTTTGAGGTGGTTGTACCGCTCGATCTTCTCCATCACGGCGGCCTCCTCCTTTTCCATCTCCCCTATTATGGCATCGATACCGGTTTTTTCCTCTTCGTACTCCACGGTGATCTGGGAAAGCTTCTCCTCGATGGGCTCCTTCTTGACTTCGAATTCCAATATCTGGTCTTCGACGTTTTTGATGATTTTGTTTGCCGTTTCAATCTCCTTTTGGGAGGCGGTGTACTCCCTCTGGTTTTTTACCGACAGCATTTTTTTGTCCGACTTGACGATCTTCTCCTTCTCCACCGCTATTAACCGCTCTCTTTCGCCTATCTGCCGCGCAAATTCGCCGATCTGCCTTTTATACTCGACAATCTGATGTTCGACCCTGTTGAGAGGCGATGCCAAGCGTCTCTTTTTTTCGGGAAAGGCTTCCAGAGTTTTGCGATTGGAGCGAACACGTCTATCCTCTTTGGACAGTAGGAGAATTGCGTCGATAGATTCCTGCATTTTTGCCTCGGTTGAAATTTCAGGCATGGCTGATATCTCGGCCGGAACTGCCGCCGGGCAGTTTGGGAACTTCCGAGGTTCCCAAAGTCCCTTCGGCGGCAAAATACTCGCGCGGTACAAAAAAAAAGCATCAAAGCGGGAGATGCGTTTGGCTTCCCGAATTGATGCCGTAAAGCTCGATCAACAGAGACCTTTGGGTGGTCGCCCGACAAATCATTGGACCTTCGTCTTAGTTGCATAAATGGGTCCACCTGGACTTGAACCAGGGACCGTCCGGTTATGAGCCGG
>CAZLTI010000095.1:0-10703 GCA_964562335.1 uncultured Pseudomonadota bacterium
TTTTCATGCTCAAGTGGAACGGCAACCTTTCATCTATACTAAATTGACAATGCCATCGAAAGAAACCACCGTATTGCCGTCGACTACGCGCTTCAGCTATTTTGCCTCTTTCCCCGGAGGGAGACGATTCAAACGCTCCGTACGCATTTCGACTACCTCAGCCAATACCATTCGGAGCTGCTGTACCAAACCATCGAATATCTGCCGGATCCGAAGTTCTATCCCCTGCTTGCAGACAAGTATCGGCCGGAGGAATACGAAATAGCGGACCGGATATCGGTCATCTGCGATATCTTCGATCTTACGATTCCAGACGAAATCCAAAACGATTTGGCACATATTGCCGAACACCGCCAAACCGGCATCAAACAGCGCATTCGAATCGGCTGCGACCTCTGCAACAATACATACCGATACTCCGTCGATATCATCTTCGTAGACGAGGAGGCGACCCTAAAAACCGGCAAGCTCACCCAGAACGACGTTTGGACGGACCAGTCCATTCGATGCAAAAGTTGCGGAGCCGACCTCCCCTTTCGTATCGACGATTCCCAACTGGAGGAAATTCTGCTGCAATCGAGAGTCGACCGTATCGTAAAAACGCCGTTCCATTCGAAAGGCGGACAGTTCCGCTATAAAATCTCGCTGATCGACTTTCCGAAATTTCAGGACCGGGTTTTCACGCCGGAATCGTTCGCCGACTTTGTACGGGAGGCGGAGCAGGATCCCCAATGCGATCCGGAATCGCTGTACCGGATGCACATCACGCAGGTGCGGACCTACCGCTCGATGCAGGATTGGAAATCGTGCCACAAAGTCCTGAAAAAAATAGAGCCCAAGTCGGAATTTAGGATCGAATGGCTGTTTCTGATGGGATTTGCCAACTACAAACTCTCGGAGTTCGCGCAGGCCCGCGTTTTCTTCAAATCGGTACTGAAAGAGAATTCCAGCCGCCCCGTCAAGGAGCCCAAAAGCACCTTTTTGGAGCAGGCCGACTATTTCTGCGACGTTTTGGATTCGAAACGGTCCAAATTGAGCCGATTTAAGGTGGTAAAGGGCAGCAAATGATCCCACCCGCCGAAATTGTCGCCCGAAGCAAACTTTCCGACTGGTATCGGCCGGATCGTATCGATCCGTCTACAATACCGGAGACGATCGTCCAGACCATTCTCGACGGATCGGATCGCCGAAATCTGCGGGATTTCCTCAACCCCTCCATAAAAAGCATGCCCTCCCCACTTTCCCTAAAAGACGTTCGGATCGCAACGCAGCTTTTCGTCGATGCGCTTTTCGACAAAAAAAGGATAGTCGTCGTAGGAGACTACGATGTGGACGGAGTTTGCTCCGTCGTTTTGATGGTTCGGTTTCTGCAGGAGATCGGCCATGCCAACTTTCGCCACTTTATCCCCAACAGATTCGATCACGGGTACGGCCTGACGCAAAAAGCGCTACCGTCGGTTCTGGACCTGAATCCCGATCTGGTCGTCACGGTCGATACGGGCATCGCGGCTAAAGAGGAGGTCGAATGCCTCCTGCGACGCGGCACGGATGTGATTGTGACCGACCATCACGCACCCTCGGAGGAGCGCCTGCCAAATTGCGCAATTTTGAATCCGAAACAGGCGGAATGCGACTTTCCCTTCAAAGAGGTTTCCGGCGTCGGCGTCGCCTATCTTTTTCTGGTTGCCATTCGCACGGAGTTGAGAAATCGGGGATTTTGGCCCGATAGGCGAAACGAACCCAACATGCTGAAGCACCTCGATCTTGTAGCTCTTGGTACGGTAGCCGACCAGGTGCCTCTGCTCGGTCTGAATCGCATTTTTGTCCGGCACGGCCTGGAGCAGATGACCAAACGGGTCCAATGCGAACGGGCCAGCCGTTTTTTTTTCTATTTGCGGGCATTTGCCGCATATCGCGCGATTCGTTCTTTCGACAGCAGCACCATCGGCTTCTACCTGGGGCCCCTGCTGAATGCCGCAGGACGCCTGAGCGACGCATCCTTTGCCGTTCGGTTTCTGCTGTCCGATTCGGAAGCCGAGGCGGGCAAAAACCTGAAAGAGCTGAACCGCTTCAACAGCAAACGCAAGCGGCTCCAGCAATCCATGACGAAAAGGGCGCAAACGCAGGCGGAGAGGGAGGCGAATCTGCACTCGGGAATTTTGATATACGACGAAACGTTTCACGAAGGAGTGATCGGAATCGTTGCCGGCCGTTTGTCCGATCGGTTTCGGCTTCCTACCATCGTTGCGACAGAAGGGGAAAATGGAGCCGTCAAATCCTCCTGCCGTTCGAAACATGCCGACATACTCGAAATTCTGAAAGCGTGCGATGCGCATCTTCTGCAGTATGGGGGGCATGCCAATGCGGCCGGCTGCAGTTTTCGCAAGGAGGATCTCCAACTGTTTCGGAAGGATTTCTACGAAGCCTGCGCCCGGCTTGCGGCATCGCGAGCGCCGGATATCGTTACGACCGACATCGAAGTTACGCCGGAGATGATGAATGCGACACTTTGCGAATATCTGAAGATTCTGGAGCCTTTCGGCATGAAAAATCGCAGACCTCTCTTCATGCTCAGCGGAATCGGGCTGCGGAATCCGCAGGTGATGAGCGGAAAGCATCTGAAGTGGAAATTGAGGCACGACCTGGAAATGGTCTATTGGGACGGCGCGTTTCAATTTCGCGAAGCGGACAAATACACAGTCGCGTGCTCCTTGGAGGAAAACCTGTTTCGCGGCGTGCGGAAAATCCAACTGGTGGTAAAGGCGCTAAACGGCCTTTCCTCTCCCTAGCGCCGACATCGAGCCGACGCCGTACTTCCGAATGGGAGGAGCGGTTCCCTGCGCTTTTTTCGGAGATACTCAAAGTGACTACGGGAGCGGCTACTTTTTTCGATCCTCAAACAGGTACAAAAAAGCTCCGTACCCCGACTCCTCCATTTTGCCCTTGGGGACAAACCTCAATGAAGCCGAATTGATGCAGTACCGTTTGCCGGTAGGTTCCGGGCCGTCGTCGAAAAGATGGCCGAGGTGGGAGTCTCCGTATCTGCTGCGGACCTCCGTCCGCACCATAAAAAGCCGCGTATCCCTATGTTCTGCGATTAGATCGGGATCGATCGGCCGCGTAAAGCTGGGCCATCCCGTGCCGGAGGAAAATTTGTGCGTCGAACTGAACAGCGGCTCCCCGGAGACGATATCGACGTAAATGCCCTCCTCTTTGTGATCCCAATACTCGTTTTGAAAAGCCGATTCGGTTCCATCCTCCCGGGTCACTCTGTACTGCAGCGGAGTCAGTCTGCGGCGAATGGTTTTGTCGTCCGGTTTGAACCACTTTTTCCTACTGCCTGCCATTTTTCCTCTCTTTTTCCACTTGGTTTTCCACGTCCGCTCTAAAAATCGGTCCCGCCCCGCATTCCGGCGATACCACTTGTAGCGGACCGGATTTTTCCGATAATAGTCCTGATGGTAGGGCTCCGCTTCGTGAAACGCCGTCCGGTCGGCAAAAATGGTGGCTATGGGTCGATCGAACCTGCCCGATTCTTCCAGTCTTTTTTTCGATTTTTCGGCCAGCTGCCGCTGTCTTTCGTCATGAAAGAATATGGCAGTTCGATACTGCTCCCCTCTGTCGGCAAACTGTCCGCCGGCATCGACGGGGTCTATCGCCATCCAAAATAGCTCCAGCAACTCCGCATAGGTCACAATTTTGGGATCGTAGTATACCCGGACGGCCTCGAAATGTCCGCTGCCTCCCGCAGACACCCGTTCGTATGTCGGATTCGCCGTATCTCCTCCGGTATATCCGGACAGAACCTCTACGACTCCATCCACCTTTTCGAAGTCCGACTCCATGCACCAGAAACAGCCTCCCGCAAAGGTGGCTGCCGCCAATTTTTCGTTTTTCTCCAGTGCTTCAATCGAACTGTTCCGCAAAACGGCCGTCGTACCGGGTATCCCGTCCTCCGGAAAGGGAACGGAGAACAGAAAAAACAGGGAGACAAAAACGGGCAGGCCTTTCACGACTCCTCCCCGTGCCTTTTCTCCGGCAATCTTTTCCGCGAAACTTCAACTTCCATGAATTGTCCTTTCCATCACTCAAAAAATGCGTTAGAGATGTTATCTCTTTTCAAGAGCCGAGAGGCTTCCCGCTCTTTGCACTGCCGCCGAAAATAGGACTCCGAATTTCGTGCCGAAACGACCTTTCTGGCACAATTTGCCTTTTTCCGTCGCCGATCCCAAACGAATATCTCCATGGTCGATCTGCTGCTACAATATGGTTTTTTCCTGGCTAAAACAATTACAATCGGTTTTGCCGTCCTATTTATCGCCGGTGGAATCTTCTCCATGCTTGCGAAAGGCAGGACATCGAAAAAGGTCCATATCGAAATCAAAAATTTAAACGACAAATTCAAAGGGTTTGCCCACTCGATCAATAGCGTGGTGCTGCCCAAAAACGAGTACAAGAAGCTAGTGAAGCAGGAAAAAGCGCAGCAAAAACGGGAAAGAAAAAAAACGGGGAGGGGCGAATCCGCCGATGCGAAAAACCGAATCTTCGTTCTCAATTTCACCGGCGACATAAAAGCTTCGGCGGCCGACGCTCTGCGAGAGGAAATATCGGCAATTCTTACGGTCGTCCGGCCGGACGATCAGGTTCTGGTGCGACTTGAAAGCAGCGGCGGTATGGTTCATGCGTATGGGTTGGCCGCTTCCCAACTGCAGCGGCTGAAACGGGAATCGGTGCCGCTGATCGTCTCGGTCGACAAAATGGCCGCCAGCGGCGGGTATATGATGGCCTGTGTGGCGGATCGGATCATCGCGGCGCCGTTTGCCGTTTTAGGCTCCGTCGGAGTCGTGGCTCAGATTCCGAATTTCAACCGATTTTTGAAGGAGCGCAATATCGATATCGAACAGTTCACTGCGGGAAAATACAAACGAACGGTGACGATGTTCGGCAAAAACAGCGGAAGGGATCGAAAAAAAATGAAAGAGGAGCTGGAAGAGACCCATGCCCTCTTTCAGGACTTCGTCCGCAGCAGCCGGAAAAATCTCGATATGGAGAAAATCGCAACGGGAGAGCACTGGTACGGGAGCAAAGCACTGGAGCTGAACCTGGTGGACGAGATCAAAACCGGAGACGATTTCCTCCTTTCCCAAAGCAAGGAGTTCGATCTTTACGAGGTCTCCTATATCGAAAAGAAATCCATCCTGGAGAGAATCCCATTCCTGGCAATAAACGCTCTACGGAACTTCTGACGGACCGGGAACCGGGAAATCCATTCCATTCCGGTTTGCGATTGCAGTCGGAAAGTAGCTGGTGTAACAAGGAAAGACCCTTTTCCCATACGATCCAATGCGTTTGCCGCCCAAACCGGCAGGCGAAATCGAAGCGCAATCACATCTCAACCCGAATGTAAAATGGTAATTGAAAATCCGATTCTAGTCGTGGACGACGAAGTTGAAATGCGCATTGCAATGTCGACGGCATTGAAAAAGTGCGGATATCCCGTCGAGCTTTCCCACAACGCCATCGATGCACTGAACAAATTCAAGAAAAACGAATACAGTCTGGTGATTACGGATATGACCATGCCGAAAAGAAGCGGACTGGAACTTCTCAAGGATATCAAAACCCTCGTCCCCGATATCCCCGTTATCCTGATCACCGCCTACGGCACGATCGATACCGCCATTTCCGCCATGAAGTATGGCGCTTTCGACTATGTGCAGAAACCGTTCGATTTCGATACATTCATCTTTCTGATCGAACGGGCGCTGACCTACCATAAGGAGCAGGACAAGCCTCCCGTCAAAGTCGGGGACGGAAAAAAGGGACCAAAAACGCCGTCCGATGGACAAAAAACGAAAAACTGCTACCGGGAGATCATTACCGACGATTCGGGTATGAAAAGACTGCTGGATATCGCAGCCAGTATCGCGCCAAGCATGGCCACCGTCCTGATCCAGTCGGAAAGCGGAACGGGAAAGGAGCTGCTGTCTCGCTACATACACAACCAATCCGACCGACACGAACGCAATTTCGTTGCCATCAACTGTGCGGCTCTGCCCGAAAACCTGTTGGAAAGCGAGCTGTTCGGTCATAAAAAGGGAGCGTTTACCGGCGCCATCAACGAACATCGCGGCAAATTCGAACAGGCGAACGGCGGCACCATACTGCTGGACGAAATCAGCGAAATGCCGCTTTCGCTGCAGGCGAAACTTCTGAGAGTGCTGCAGGAATATACCATCGATCGGGTTGGGGGAACCGAAACGATTCCGGTCGACGTTCGCGTTGTGGCGACAACAAACCGCAACCTGCTGGAATGTATCGAGAAGGGCACCTTTCGCGAAGACCTGTACTTTCGGTTGAACGTAATTCCGTTGGAGCTGCCGCCTCTCAGGGAACGCAAGGGGGACATCCGGTTGCTTGCGGACTATTTCGTCAACAAGTATGTCGAACTCGGCAGTAGGACGCTACCAAAGATCGACGAAAGCGTCTTTCGTCTGCTGGAAAACTACAACTGGCGGGGAAACGTCAGGGAGTTGGAAAACGTCATCGAACGTTCGGTTCTACTTTGCGACGGGAAGATCATTACCGCTGCCGACCTGCTGATGAATCCGGCTTCCGTTGCGCACAAAAGCGAAGACCAGAAGCCTCAAACTGCGGAAAATCAACTGACTGGAGCCGCAAAAGACGGCACTCTGGAGTTGGAGGTAGGAGTTTCCCTGTATGAAGCCGAGAAACGGCTGATATACAAAACGCTCGCCAAAACGAACGGCAACCGTACGAAAGCCGCCGAAATTCTGGGTATCAGCATCAGAACTCTCCGCAACAAACTGAACGAATACAAAGGGTCGGGAGAAGCGCTCGATATCTGAAAGAACCTTTCCATGACGAAAAAAGCGGACGTGGAGAACGCCGATCTTCGGGCAATCGCAGATCTTAGGATCTCCGCAAGAATCGAACGCCTGAAACGGAAAACGCTGGAAGAGCCTCGATTTCTCTCCGTCGAGCAGGGAATGATCGTCACGGAAAGCTACAAAAGAGATAAAGGACGGCCGACAATCGTCAAAAGAGCCAGGGCACTTGCTCTGGCCCTGGAAACGATCGCAATAGATATCGATCCCGAAGAGCTGATCGTCGGCAACCGCACTGCGGAAATCCGAGCGGGCGTCGTCTCTCCGGAGGCGGGTATCGGCTGGGTGGACAGAGAGCTGGAGACGCTCCCGACGCGCCCGCAGGACCGATTCCGCGTAAGAAGGGAGGATATCGGGAAGTTCAGAAAGACGATTGCTCCCTACTGGCAGGGGAAGTCCCTGGAAGATGCCGTCAAAACGCGGATAGGGAGGGATATCGAAACAATCGGTGCCGTCGTAAAGATCAACCAGACGGATCATGCCCAGGGGCACATCTGCCCGAACGTAGCGACGTGGCTAACCGAAGGACCCGTCCGCCTGCTGGAAAGGGTGCGGAAAAGGTACGCGGCGGCAGCGGACGAACGGAAAGAGTTCTATCGGGCCGCAATCATCGTTCTCAAGGCCTACCCAAAATTTCTCCAGCGCTACGGAAACCTTGCGGCGGAAAAAGGCAAAAAATCCGCATCCTCCGCAGAACGGGAAAACCTGCATGAAATTCAAACGGTCTGCAACCGTTTGGCGCAACACCCTCCCCGAACGTTCCGCGAGAGCCTGCAGTCTCTATGGTTTCTTTTCGTTTTGCTGCAGCTCGAATCCAACGCCTCCTCCTTCTCTCCGGGACGTATCGACCAATATCTCCACCCCTTTTTCGACAGGGATATCGAAGAGGGAAGAGTGACCCTGCCGCAGGCCCTCGAACTGATCGAGGCGCTGTGGATCAAATTCAATCAGATTGTCTACCTGAGAAACTCCGAAAGCGCCAGGTACTTCGCCGGATTCCCCATCGGCTTCAATATCGTGCTGGGCGGACAGACGCGAGAAGGAGGGGATGCCGCCAACCGGCTCTCCTTCCTGTGCCTGAAGGCGCAGGATCACGTCGGGCTGCCCCAGCCCAACGTTTCGGTGCGTCTGCATCGCGGTTCGTCCGACGCCTTTATCGACGAATGCAGCCGCGTAATCGGGCTTGGCGGAGGAATGCCCCAAGTTTTCAACGACGAGAGCGTTATTCCGGCACTCGAAAGCCAGGGAGTCGAGCATCGGGATGCCATGGACTACGCTGCGGTAGGATGCGTGGAGCTGACGACGCAGGGAAACAACTTGGGGTGGAGCGACGCAGCGATGTTCAACATTCCCAAAGCCCTGGAACTAACCCTCAACAACGGGAAATGTCTCCTTACCGGAAAGCGAGTGGGACCCGCGACCGGATACCTGACGGACTTCTCCTCCTACCGGGATTTCGAAAAGGCCTTCGAGAAACAGCTGGACTTTTTTATCGAAAAAATGACGGAACTCTGCGATACCGTCGACAGACTCCACGCGGAATTTCTTCCCTCTCCCTTTCTGTCCACGGTGATCGACGACTGCCTCGAAAAGGGGATCGACGTTACGGCGGGCGGCGCGTTTTACAACTTCAGCGGCATTCAGGCGATTCAGGTCGCCAACATTGCCGACAGCCTGGCAACGATAAAAAAGCTCGTTTTCGAAGACGGCACGCTGTCGGCTCGACAACTGCTGGAAGCCCTGCAAAGCAACTACAGGGATCGGGAGGTTTTGCGGCAGAGAATTCTCAACCGTGTGCCGAAATACGGCAACGACGCGGAGTGGGTGGACCGGCTGGGAGCAAAGTGGATCCGGTTTTTCGCGGACCGGTTGAAAACCCGCAAAAACGCCAGGGGCGGCAAATACCACGTCGGGCTGTACACGGTTTCCGCCCACGTTCCCATGGGAGCGAACGTAGGTGCCGGACCGGACGGAAGACTGGCGGGAACCCCGCTGGCCGACGGAGGGCTGTCTCCTTCGTTCGGAAGGGATCGAAAGGGACCGACTGCCGTTCTCAAGTCGGTGGCAAAAATCGACTCGAAACTGGGAAGCAACGGTACGCTTCTCAATCTGAAGTTTCTCCCCAGCTTCTTCGCCGACGGGAACGACCGCAAGAAGTTCTCCTCCCTTTTAAAGGCATTCGTAAGGCTCAAGATCAATCACGTGCAGTTCAACGTCGTTCGAACGGAAGAGCTCGAAGCCGCCCGCGAAAATCCCGAAGCCTATCGTGGACTGACGATACGAGTAGCCGGATATACCGCCTTTTTTACGGAACTTGCGAGGGACCTGCAGGATGAAATCATCCGGCGCACCTGTCATGGAGCGCAAGGGTGAAAGGCATGGTGTTCGACATCAAAAGGTTCGCGGTACATGACGGACCGGGAATCCGCAGCTCCCTGTTTACGAAGGGATGTCCCCTGCGATGCGTCTGGTGTCAAAATCCCGAGGGTTGGGAAAATCGGATCGCTCTGTGGCACTTTGCCACCAGGTGCATCCGGTGCCGCTCCTGCATCGGGGAGTGTCCTCGAAAGGCCCTCTCCATCGCAGCAGACGAAGAGTCCCGCATCGTCATCGACAGAACCGCATGCGACAACTGCGGAATCTGTACCGAATTGTGCCCCACGGGAGCCCTGACGTTCGACAGCCGCGAAATGACCGTCGAGGATGTTATGGAGGAGCTTATGAAGGATACCGTCTTCTACGAATCCTCGAACGGCGGCGTTACGGTTACGGGCGGCGATCCCCTTTTTCAGTACCGGTTCAACCTGGAAATTCTGAAACGGTGCAAAGCGGAAAAACTGCATACCGCCATCGAGACCTGTCTGTTTGCGAGAGCGGACGTGCTGAAGCAGTTCCTGCCCGTTACCGATCTTTTTATCGTCGACATGAAAATTTCCGACCCCTCCCTTCACGAAGAGTTCACCGGTAGAGAAAATGCCGTTATCAAATCCAACTTCAAAATGCTGGCTGCCGCCAATGTCGACATTCTGGTAAGGATTCCGATGATTCCGAACTATACGAGCGGAGAAGAGAACATACGGAATATCGGCTCGTTTGTGCACGGCATCCGGCAGGACATAGAAATCGAGCTGCTCAACTTCAATCCTTTGGCCCGAGACAAATATCGGCTGATGGGTCTCCCCTCTCCTCCGCCTAACGCTTGCGCGCCCTTTTCCGACAGGGAGATGGAAAGGTTCAGGTGTTTTGCTAGCGCAGTTTCGTAATCGGCTTCTGTATCGCCAGGCTGTTCGGATAGGAGGTCAAATTTCCGCTTTCGTCCTTGATCTGAATGCAAAACAGCGTCATATCCATCACCTCGCCTCTCACGGAATTGTCTCCGTCTACAATGGTAATTGTGTCGCCAATTTTATAGGGGAAGGAAAAAAATATGATGATCCCCGAAGTGATGTTGCTCAGCACGGACCAGGAGGCAAAAAGAGCGATGCCGACAACGGCAAAAAAGGAGGAGGCGAATATCAGCACGCCTCTGATATCGATTCCCCAAACGAAAGCGACTGCAACCAGCAGGATGGAAAACAGCGACAGCGTAAAGAACTTTTTGATGTATGCGGTTCTCTTTTCGGAGAACTTCTGTTTCGTTCTGAATTTTGCAATGGCGGAATTCACCATGGAGCGAATGACAAAATACAGCGCCAAAGAAAATAGGGTGGCTGTCGGTTTCAGCAATACCAAAAGATCCATTGTGCCGCTCCTTTATATTTCTACCTAAACTCCGCCTGCAAACGACGGAATACT
>CAZLTI010000096.1:0-10680 GCA_964562335.1 uncultured Pseudomonadota bacterium
TGGTCCTCCGGGTCTATGATGGTTTTCTATTGTCGATCAAATCCCGAACAGTCCCCAAAAAACCGATCCGACATGCGATTTCCGCACCGACAAAGGGATGCAAATTGGGGGGAACGACCTTTTACGGAGAATAGATTCCCATGACACAAAACTATCACGTAGACACGCTTGCCGTGCACGGAGGTCAGGAGCCGGACCCGACGACGGGAGCGCGCGCCGTGCCGATCTATCAGACCACGTCCTATGTTTTCGACAGCCCCGACCACGGCGCCCGTCTTTTCGCCCTGCAGGAGTTCGGCAACATCTATACGCGCATCATGAACCCGACGACGGCAGTATTCGAGAATAGGATGGCGGCGATGGAGGGCGGCGTTACGGCTCTTGCCCTCGCTTCGGGGCAGTCGGCCGAGTTTTTGGCAATCGCCAATCTCGCCGGCACCGGCGACGAGATTGTCAGTTCCGGCAGTCTTTACGGCGGCACCCATACCCTTTTCAACCATACTCTGCCCAAATTCGGAATTTCCGTGAAGTTTGCGGACGTGGACCGGCCAGAAACGTTCGAGGCGCAGGTCACGCAGAAAACCAAAGCGCTCTACATCGAAACCATCGGCAATCCGGGAGGAAACGTGCCCGACATAGAGAAGATCGCCGATATCGCCCATCAAAACGGGATTCCCCTGATTGTCGACAGCACATTCGCCTCGCCGATCATCTGCCGCCCCATCGAGTTCGGCGCCGACATCGTCGTCCATTCCGCCACGAAGTTCATCGGCGGTCACGGTACCTCCATCGGAGGCGTTTTCGTCGATTCGGGAAAATTCGACTGGGAAACCAGCGGCAAATTTCCCGGCTTATGCAAACCGGACCCCGCCTACCACGGCGTGGTCTATACGGAGGCCTTCGGCCACCTGGCCTACGCCATCAAAGCGCGCGTCACGCTGCTGCGGGATCTCGGACCGGCGATCAGTCCGTTCAACTCCTTTCTGTTTCTGCAGGGTCTGGAAACTCTTCACCTGCGCGTGGAACGCCACTCCGCCAACGCTCTGGCCCTGGCGGAGTTTTTGAAGGAGCACCCGAAAGTGGCCTGGGTACAGCATGTCGGACTTGCCGATCACCCCAACCACGAACTGGCCAAAAAGCAGTTCACCCCCGGATTGTTCGGATCGATCTTCACCTTCGGCGTGCGGGGAGGCTCGGAGGCCGGCAAGTGTTTTATCGAGAATACCCGGCTGGCCTCCCTGCTGGCCAACGTGGCAGACGCCAAAACTTTGGTGATCCATCCGTCGTCGACAACGCATCAGCAGTTGAACGAAGAGGAGCAGGCCAAAGCCGGAGTGACGCCCGATATGGTTCGGGTTTCCGTCGGCATCGAAAACATAACGGACATCAAGACCGATTTCGATCAGGCACTGGACAAAATATAGGAGCGGAAAATGGGCTCCGCACCCAGAAAATTTCTTTTCCCTGTCAACGGCACCGGCAAAACGAAGTTCGGCGAACGCTTCCGGGAGAATCGGAGGCACACCGTGTTTTTCGATTCGTTCCTGTCCGAAAACGGAGACGAGCTGATCAACTATCGCCTGGCCTACCGCGTGTTCGGACAGCCCAACCCGAAGCGCGACAATATCGTCGTGGTGTTTCATGCCCTGACCGGCGATGCCAACTGCGGCGGATACTATGATCGGGACGGATACGTACCCGGCTGGTGGAGCACCCTGGTCGAGAAGGGAGCGATTTTCGACAGGAGGGACTACTGCGTGATCTGCCCCAATCATCCGTCGAGCTGCTACGGTTCCGTCGGTCCGGGCGACGTTGTCGTGGGAGGCAAGCATCCTCTTGGACCCGATTTCCCTCCCCTCACCACGCGGGACATCACCAGGATGCACTATCGACTGCTGCAGTGGCTGAATATCGAGAGAATAAAATGCGCCATCGGAGGATCGTTCGGCGGCATGGTCGTATCCGAACTGATCGTCAACTATCCGGAATTGGCGGAGTCGGGTGTAATGATCGCCGCCCCGATAGCGCACAACGCGCAGGCGCTGGCATTCAACCACATTCAGCGCAAGTGCATCGAAAACGATCCGCACTACAACGGCGGACGCTACTATTCCGGCCCGAAACCCAACCGGGGGCTGAGCCTGGCGCGGCAGGTCGGCATGATCACCTACCGCAATCCGGTCGAGTTCGACGGACGGTTCGGCCGCAATACGCAATATCCCAGCAGGGAAAGGGAGAAGTACTTTCAGATTCAAAGCTACCTGGAGCATCAGGGACGGAAGCTTCTCAACCGATTCGACGCCAATAGCTACATCAAACTGACGCACGTCATGGACTCCCACGATCTGTCCGACGGCAGCGGCGACTTTCCTACGGCGCTATCCAAGATAAAGAGCAATCTTCTGCTGGTAGCGATCGATAGCGACATACTGTATCCGCCGGAGGAGATAGAAAAGACCGCCGAACTCTGCAGATCGAGCGGCGTTTCCTGCCGGTTCGCCCTGATTCGCTCCATTCACGGCCACGACGGATTTTTGATCGAATTCGATCAGCTCGACCGCATCCTTGTGCGGTTTTTGGGAGCGCATTCGGAACCGAAGGCCTCCTGAAGGATTTGCGGAGGAGAGAGGAAAAATGAGATACCGCAAGGTAAGACTGGGACTGTTCGGCGTCGGCACCGTAGGTTGCGGACTGGTCGAACTGATCCGAAACCGCAGGGAAAAGCTGAAGCGGACCGACGGCACGGTTCTCGAAATCGTCAAGGCGGTAGTACGCGATACGGCCAAAAAACGTCGCGTCGATACCGGCGAAATAGCGCTGGACAGCGATCCCGACTTCATCCTGAACGATCCCGAAATCGACATCGTCGTCGAAGTCGTTGGAGGCGAGTCTCCGGCGGACCGGTTCGTGCGGTCGGCATTGGCGAACGGAAAGCATGTGGTCACGGCCAACAAGGCGCTGCTGGCGGCACAGGGCGAAGCGCTGATGGAACTGGCACGACGGAACAGGGTGGCCATTTTGGCGGAAGCTTCCGTGGGGAGCGGAATTCCGGTGCTGAAGACCATTCGGGAGAGTTTTGTCGCCAACGACATCGTCTCCGTTTTGGCCATCGTAAACGGAACCACCAACTATGTGCTGACGAAAATGGCGGAAGAGGGCCTCAGCTATTTCGAAGCGCTGAAGATGGCGGACGATGCCGGTTTTACCGAGGCCGATCCCGAAACGGACGTGGATGGAACGGACGCTCAGCAGAAATTGAGGATTCTGGCGGCCTATATCTGCGACGGCGTTTTTCCCCAGGGAGAGATTACCTGCCGGGGCATCACGGATTTGACGCCCTCCGATATCGATTTTGCCGAACGGCGGCAGATGACGATCAAACTGCTGGCCAAAGCAAAAAAGAGGGAACAGGGACTGGAGTTGAAGGTGGAACCGACGCTGCTGCCCAAACAGCATCCGCTGGCCAATGTCAGAAACGAGTACAACGCCTTTTTGCTGGTCGGCGATTCGATCGGGGAGTCGATTCTGGTGGGAAAAGGAGCGGGTGCCCTTCCTGCCGCCAGCGCAATCTACGCGGACATCATGGATATCTGTCACAAGCGGCAGACAGTGGCATCCGGCTTTCGCGCCAAAAATGCCAAACCCGCCCGGATTCTCCCCTCCGCCGGTTCGACGAGCGAATACTACATGCGGTTTACCGTCGACGACCGGCCCGGGCTGATCGGCGCCATCGCCACGATACTCGGCAACCACGACATCTCCGTCAGCAATACCTCGGCGGAACTGATTCCCAATTCGCCGGGCCTCGGTCAGGTGCACGTCATGGCGCACGCCACAACCGAACAATGCGTATTCAGTGCGATAGAGGAGATCCGTCGCGTGAGGGGAATTCACCAGGACTGCAAATTTCTACCCGTCGTCTCCAGTTGACGAATCGCTTTCCACAGGTAGGGTTCGATTGCTTTTTTCCGGAAGATTCGATAGGAAAAAGAGAGCGTTTTTAAAGGGATCTGCCCCATTGAAAACCGTTTCTCCAGCCATCGGCTTGCCTAGACTTCGACTATAGGGACTCAACCAAACAAACAGGAAAAAAGATGTTTGATTTTGAATATTTAACCGATAACAAGGGAAATCCCAAAGCGGTGGTGGTTCCCATCGATGTCTGGCGCGAGTTGCTGGCTAAGGAAAACACGGCAGCTAAAGAAAAAATACGCGAAGAGATTGAAGACTACTGTCTGAATAAAGCCATGGACGAAGCCAAAGATAGTCCGGTCATAAGTCGGGAAGAAGCCTTAAAATACTTAGAGGACTGATCTGTGGAGGTTAGGTATCGCAAGATTTTTTTAAAAGAGCTAAAAAAGCTTAAAAACAAACTATTTATCGCCAGATCGTTGAACTTGCCTTTGAAATTCTACCTGCTGCAGAAACTCTGAGTGAACTCGGCAATGTCAAAGCGATGACCAATTATCCGGGAAGGTACCGAGTCAGGATCGGTGACTACCGGATCGGATTTGCTTATGATGGAAAGTCCGTTGATATGATGCGCGTCTTTCATAGGAAGTCCTTTTATCGCTATTTCCCATAAATCAAGAGGCTTTAGCAAATGATTATCAATTGAAGCAAGGAGGTAAAAACTATGAAAAAGATGGATTGCCAACCAAAGAAAAATGGTTGGTAATGAAACGGACAATGAGGCCAAAGCCAATGCAACCAGCACCGTCAATCCAACTATCGCGTTTCTTTTCATAAAATACCTCCATCCTTTATTGTGATCAATGTGGAGTCATTTTTGATAGACCGGCAAAAAGTCGAAAATTTCGCAGATTGTCATTATGAAAAAGGGGGGGGAACGACTAACACATGAAGGATATCCGGCGGTTCGATGCAAAACTCGGCTTTTCACGCCAATCTACATTTTCATTCCTCTTTAACGGAAAGTTTCTCATTGATTAAACGATCTCTTTCTCGGTTGTAGGTAAAATGTTCCAGGCTTTTTAACAGTTGGTTTTTTACTTCATCCAGATCCCATGGTTTAAGAATATATCTGTAAATTTCACCCTGATTCACGGCTTTTGCAGCTTCATTGATGTCGGAAAAGGCCGTCGTTAGGATCCTGACGATTTCGGGGTAGGTAGCTTTTGTGTAGGCAAGAAGGTCCGTTCCTTTCTCTCCCGGCATTCGCTGGTCGGTAATCAACACGCCGATTTTATCCGAACTGTCCTTAAGCACCTGTTTTGCCTCTTCAACATTTCGAGCGCAAAATACAGGGAAGAACTTCGAGTATACTTTATCGAAATATTTCAGTGTTTTTTCTTCATCGTCGACCAATAGTACACCCATTCGATTATCGTTCATTCGTTGGCTTTCGATAAAACGGTGGCAGAGAAATTATGAAAGAGGTGAACCCAAACGGCTTCGACCGACAAACGATATCACCTCCGTGAGCCTGCAGGATTTGTTTGCAGAAATACAGTCCTTTCCCTTTATTCGCAGTGTATTTTGTGGAAAAGGACTCATTAAATATATGAGGCAAAATGTCTTCGGATATTCCGGCACCATTGTCGTTGACGACGATCCTATTTTCCCGCCCCGCCTTTTCGACGGCAATCGCAATTGTAGGATTTTTCACCGCCGAGGATGCTGCGACAGCATTTTTGATCAGGTTGAGCAGTACACTAAGTATGCTTTGTTGCGAGCCAAAATATTGAAAGTCCTCATCCAATTTAGATTCGAAAATACCCTCTTTTTTACGTCGTGACAAAGGGTATAAATCAATTGCCCGTTTCACCGTTTCAGTTGCCGAAATGGATTCGAAAGTACCGGGATCGACTTGAGAGGTACTCCGCAGGTCCAAAAAGTGTTTCACTAAAAATCTTGAATAATCCGTTGCGTTGCGGATCGATCTGGCAATAGTCGAAAGAGCATTGAAATGAAAGGCAGACATTCCCGGCACCGGCAATTCGGCCTCTTTTGCCTGTCGATAGGCATCTGTCAACTTGGGAATCTGAGTCCTCAAAAAACTGCCGAGCATCCCCAATGTTGCAAGCGGTGTGGATATATCGTGAATAAGTTCCGCAACGGCTTCAAACCTGGTTTCATTCCTCCTCTCCAACTGCGCCCTCTCCTTTTTTTGTGTTTGGTACTTGTTCATTGCCTTAGACAGACTATCAACCAAATCGTCCAAATCCCAAGGTTTCAAAAGATAACGATAGACATTCCCGGAGTTGATTGCACTCACGGCATGATCGACACTCGAATAGGCCGTCGTCATAATTCTCACGATATGCGGATATTCCCGGACCGTGCTTTTCAGCAGTTCGGTACCACTTTCGCCAGGCATTCTCTCATCGGAAATCAAAACCGCGATCCGATCATGTTTTTGTCTTAAAATCTCACGAGCGCTACGGGCATCGGGCGCCGTGAGGATTTCAAATTTCCCTCGAAGCATCTTTTTGAAGTATTTTCGCGTTCGATCCTCGTCGTCCACCAAAAGGATCGAAAAGCGATTGTCATATTCGGTTCGCTCTATTGCGCGCTTTTCCATTGTTCCTGTGTTTTTACGTCGCTCGATGTTGTTGGCAAATCGAAGGAAAACTCGGTCCACTCTCCATAGTGGCTATCGACAGTGAGTCTTCCATTGTATTGTTTGACAATAGTGTGGCAAACACTCAGTCCCAACCCACTTCCTTCGCCGACCTCATTCATTGTAAAAAAAGGATCGAATACCTTCGATAGGTTTTCCGGTAAAATGCCGGGACCGTTATCTCTAACTTTGATCAATCGACGATTGTTCCGGTCTTCGCAATGGATTTGAATAACCGCTTCCCTTTCTGGAGAATTGTTTTTCAATGCCTTGGCCGAATTGGAAAACAGATTGATAAACAGTTGCAGCAGATGTTTTGGTGCCGCAAAAACCGTTTTCTCCCCGCAACCATTTTCCAGGCGAATATCTTCGATCTCTCCCATCAAAAACCGTTCGGCTTGCCGTATCACTTTGCCGATAGGAAATATCCTCGCCTTTTCCCTGTCCGAAGGAAAGGCAAACACTCTGAGATCGCCGACGATTCCACTGATCTGTTCGAAGCCATGTTCGATATCTTCCATAATCTCCATCAACTCCGGATTTTTTTGAACGATATCTTCCTGTTTGGCGACCGACAGGGCCACTTTGCTATAGTTCATGGGATTGTTAATCTCATGAAGAAAACCTGCCGCCAGGATTCCCAGTGCATTCAATTTCTCGCTTTGGATCAAATTGGATTCCGTCGTTTTCAATTCGGACAGGGTTTTCTGCAAGATCTCATTTTTCCGCCTTAATCCTCTTTGCAATTGGGAAGCTTTGGCTAGATTTCCAATCCGGTTTGTCAATTCCGCTCCACCAAAGGGTTTTGTCAAAAAGTCGTCGGCACCGTTCCTTAAAGCGGTCAATCTCGATTCGATATCCACTCTAGCAGTGAGCAAAAGCACTTTGCAGTCTTCCATGGTCGAGTCCTGCTTGATTTTGCGACAAACCTCCAATCCGTCCATCCCAGGCAGCATGAGGTCCAACAATATCACATCGGGATGGTGATGTCTCGCCGCCTCCAAACCACTCGGACCATCGGTTGCGACTCGTGTATGAAACTGCTCTTCCAACAGAATTTCCAAATATTTGATGACTTCCCGATTGTCCTCCACAATAAGTACGGTGCGTTTTTCTTCGGATAACCCATCTGTCAAGTCCGATTTCTCGGCAACATTGCCTTCAAGCAGTTTGTCTCTGTTTTGGGAAGTTTCACTCATTTCCCTCAGTGCCGTCGTAAGGGAACTGGTTTCCTCGTCTGCAATTGTTCCGATTATGCTCTCTTCATCGCCGACTGTTTTCTCTAGCGGAAAAGTCACCGAGAAGGTCGTTCCTTCATTTTGTTTGCTCGCGACGGCAATTTGGCCATCCTGTTTTTCTACCAAGGTTTTGACAATTGCCAATCCCAACCCGACCCCTTCGTATTTTCGCGTATTCGACGCGTCGGCTTGCCGAAATCGATCAAATATTATGGGGATCAACTCCTCTTCGATTCCGATTCCTCTGTCGCTAATATGGATAGTTGCCTTGTCGTCCGTATGGTCGAAACGAATTGCGATCGACTCCGACCCTTCGGTGAACTTAAGCGCATTTCCCAAAAGATTGACAAAAATATGCTCCATCGCCTTGGGATCTCCGATCACATAGAGCGGTCGATCGTCGATCTTATCTTTTTTCGGCAACTTATTGTCAGAATCAAAATGTTTCAATGAATCGACAATACATGCGATGAAGGATGTCAAGTCAATCGGAATTTTTTTTATCTCAAGCTGACCTTCATCAAAGCGAATCAATTCCAACAAATCGTTCATCAACCGCATCAAACGATTGCCACTCCCCCGAGCCAAGCGGATAAGCTCCTTAACACTATCAGGGGCATTCCATTTTTTGGACGATATTTTCTGAAGGGAACCCAATATCAATGTAAGTGGTGTTCGTAATTCATGACTGATAATTGCCAAAAATTCCGATCTCATTTTGTCGATTTTAGCAAGCTCCTGATTCTGTCGTTCCGCCTCATACCAAGATCTGCTTGAATGAAACTCAGAGTATCGAAGGCGGGAGTTAACAAAACCAGCAATAGATGATGAAACTCCACTAAGAACAATAAAATACATATTGTTATAAAAGTTACTAAAAACAAAAACCGAACCTTCATGATAAAAACAAGCAGCTAAATAAAGCAAAATCGTCAATACGCAGAATGTAACCGCTTCTGTTATAGTCCCTGGATAAATGACTGAAATTGAAATTATAGCCAAGTTCAATCCAGCATAATATGTTGAATTTGAACCTTCAGTGACGAATATCATGTAACACATCATCGCTTGAGCTGTTAAAAGCCAAAAGAATGTGATCTGAGAAACAAACTCTTTCCCAAGTGGAGTATAATACAATATCAGTCCAATAACCAAGATCAAATTACATAAAATTCTTAAAGTCAAAAACCAATAAAATTGATCCCTGTAAATCAGATAATCAAGGGCCGATCCTGCAAGAATTAATACTAGCCCCATAAGACAGATTATTTTTGCAAAAAACAGTCTGTTCTTTTGTTCGCGCACTAAGAACGCAGCCCGTAATGAAGAGTCCTTCATGATCTATTTTCGCAATTCTAGAAAGATGTTTGCATCTGTTTTATCCGTAAAAATTCTATAGTCAATTTTTTTATCTAACAATTTTTCCATTCCCTGTTCATTTCTATAAATTAAGTACCAATCGAGTGCATGTTCCATCCAAAACCGCATTCTGTGCTCTAAATGAACATTGGTAACAATAACAAGGCCGCCTTTGTTACATCTTTGATAAAAAAGCTTTATCAACCTTGATGAAATTTTATCGGATAAGTAATCAAAAAGACGAGCACAGTAGACTAGATCGTAATGAGGAGATTCGCTGTCCAGATCATTTCTTATTGCCTGTTTTATATACGATTGCACAGATTGCCGAATATATGTTATTTTTATGTTCCGATTAACGTCTGAGGATATTTTCGCAATTCTACTCTCTACATGCTCCAATGCTTTTTGTTCAAAATCTATCAGTGTAAAGTGGCAACGGTCTGCCAAGCTATGTTCTCTCAGGAAAGCTTGGATTTCTAGCGCTGGTCCACATCCAACGCTTAATATCCTAATTTGCCTTTCGGAAAATTCCATTCGGGCAGACTCTTGAATTAAATAATCAATTAGAATTTTAATCCGATTTTTATGGGCGACTGCAATTTCAGCATTTAAGTGAATTTCATTAATAAGCTTGGCAAATGCTGTTGGACCTATTCTTTTTCGGCCAGTCAGGAGGTTGATTGTTTCAAAATCGCCTGCATATCCAAGAGGTTTGGTAATTGCTCGATGTGGAAATGGCGACAGTAGCATTAAAGGGTGAAGGTGTTTTCGAGCAAACATTTTATGAATATCCATTTCCGATGAAGATAATGAAGCCGATATCTCTTCAAATTCTATCAAAAGTTTATCAAGCTCTGGATTAATGACATCCAATACATCATCAAGCAGACGATCTAACTGGGATATATTATCTATTTCATTTCTTGAATCCGATGTGGATTCAATCCGGCTAATCCAATGATTTATGTCTCCCCAAAGAGAACTGATCTGGTCGACAATCAATCGATAATCTGGATTCAAGCGATTGCAGATTTCCCATTCGTTGATAAATGATCTGACGATCTTTTTCGTGTCGTCAAGATCCGAAATTGTTTTGATTTGCGTTAAAAATTTATCCACCAGGGTAGCGGTAACCACCAAGGCCATTCCGGTGTTGACAAGGCTGGATACGACTGCTCGCCCCTGATAAATCTTGGTTTCACCCGAATAGATGATGAAATTGGATAATACTTCGCTCAACTGAGCAATGGATTCGGGATTGTAAACTTCGATAACGACAGATCCCTGGGATAGTTTTAGCACGGTTCCTCGCGCATCGACACCCTGGCTATTCAGAAAAGTGACAAAGGTCGGCAGTAACAGTTCTCTGTTCAATATCGGCTCTTATCGGTTAAGAAATTGCAAAAAAATATAAACGATAATCAATTTTCCCTGACATATTATTCAAAAAAATGGATCGGTATTGTCGGTGCCATCGGTATTTCGACAAATGGCAGA
>CAZLTI010000097.1:0-10618 GCA_964562335.1 uncultured Pseudomonadota bacterium
CGGAGGGTTGGATGCTGCTGAAAACTCTTTTTTTCATATGTTCGGTCTCGTTATGTAAGGAAACTGCAAAAAAACAGAGACAAAACAGTTCCGCCGATCCGGAAAACCTGTCTCGATTCGACGCCGATGTTTACCATCGCCGGGGCAAGTTTCCCGCATCGTCCGGCAAACCGCATGCCCCAGACACTGGCAACAGGCGTTTAAGGGGTCAAAATCGTTACGGGCTGTTTCGCACGAATGGCCTCCCCTGCTATACTGACAAACGGTCGGTAGCGTATGGGAACCGTGTTTCCCTCATGCAACCGAACGGTCAGAATGTACCCTCCTTGCGGAAGCCTGCGAAACATCGGCTGTCCCTCTCCCAAGAACGAAAAGTCTTCCGAATACAGCTTGACCTCCAGTGTATCGCCGTTCGATTCCGCGTTGCCGTCGACTTCGATGCCGACTTCCACATCGGCGTAGTCTTGCGCAACGACAAAAGCGAACGCCTGGTATTCGTTCGTCCGGATGAATCGCTTCTGTTGGGAACGGCTGGAAACGGACAAATCGACCGGCTGAATCGTCTCTATCGTGATCGTACCCTGCTGCGGCATTCCTCGGATCGGTCTGGTAAGGATCGTATATCGACCTTTTGGCAGATAGTGTGCCAGGAGCCTCTCCTCTTCGCTGTTGCCGGCCTTTGCCGCAAGGATACGATCCTGCTTTTGCAAAAAGGTGATGCCGACCGCATCCGCCGCAACTACGACTAGGGCGGGTCGCTCCAATACTACCTCCCACAGCTCGATCGCGTTGTCCAATTCGCCGATTCCCTCAGCTAGAACCATCGCTCCGTTTTGAACGGCGTTTTCCCCAAGTCGTCCCCGATCGGGATCTTCCCGCTCGCCAAGCCAGACTTGAACGTATCCGGGCGGATGCTCCAATTCAAGAATCCCCGGTCCGGAGAAATCGGCAGAGTCTATTCTTTTTCCTGTCGTAATCTGGCCATTGCCGTGAAGAAGGCGGGGGACAATCCCCCTTCCGTCGACAAACAGACTCTCCTCTTCCGGAATGTCCTCTACGGCAAGATGCAGCGTTCCCGCCTTGCGAAAGTAGTTTTCGTACAGCCTGTTCAGGGCGCTGATCGGTTCCTGCTGCGGCATGTTCCGCCCCTTTTTCTTTCGCAGCCGAAACGCGGCCGAATTGCGGCCGGAGTTGGCGAAAATCAACGTGCCGCCATCCACAACCATGGATGCGGAAAGATTGTCGTTCACTGCCGCCAGGAATCGAACCGTTTTGCCGTTTTTGAAATAGCCGGCGCACATGCCCGTTCCCAAAATCAATTCCAGTTCCGCTTTTTCGTTTGGCAAATCGAACCGTTTGGCCGTTGCGGGCGCCATCTCCTCTTCCAGACTCTCGGTTTGAGCAATGCCGATATCGCCGTCCATTTGCATAGACCGCAGGTGCAAACGGACAGCCGCCCTTTTGAGATCGCTATCCGCCAGCCAAAGTCTTCCCGTGAAGTCGCCTCTGCCTAGTACCGCCGTAACCGTCACCGAAGGGCGACGGAACATCGCATGCCAATCGACTCCATCCGGCAGTTCCACACCCTCTCGAACGACGGTGCCGATCTCCGCTCCGGAGGAGGCGACCGAAAGCAGAGCCAACCCATCCTCCTCATGGGCAAACGTGTAGGAGAGAGGGTTCCGATCCAACGTAAGGGATACCTCCTCGTTCAGTTCCAATTCAAACGGTTCGATTTGGATTCTGTTGTCGGTGGATTCCCCCGGTTCGACAACGATCCAGCCGCTGCCGTTTTCGAATCCAAGAGGAAACCGTCCTATGGGAAGACATTGGACATCCGACTCCCTGGAGCAGTGAAACATGGTGCGCTGCCCGGAAACGGTATAGCTGTAGGCTCCGGGAGTCCGCACTCGAATTGCGGTCGGCTGCCTGTAGTTCACTTTGGTTTCTCCGCCGTAGCCGATATCCAGCTCCAGTAGTCGTGCGGGAACAGTTTCCGCGTTCAATACGGCTTGGCCTGCGGAATCGTCGACACTCCAAAACAGAAGAGCGTATTCCCTATCCTTTTCGAGCGCAGCGAAGAGACGATTTTGTCCCTCGGCCATAACGGAATCGCCTCTTTGCAGCGAGATTCCATAACTGCCCTGCCCGGAGACGCCAAACTGCACCACGCCCTTTTGAGCCGTTACAAAACCGATTCTTGCCGCTTTCGATCCAAGTTCGATTGCAACTCTGAAGGGAACAATGTGCGTAGGCAGTTTTTCCTCTTCTCTTTGGCTCATCCAAACGATTAAATTTCCTTGCGACTGCCCGACCGCTTCCAACCGCAACCGATAGAGTCCCTTTTTCAGAACCTTTGAGAAGAGGAAATTCCGGTCGTTTTCGCTATCGTCGCTTTCGGCAAGAATCTGCCAGTCTCCCTCCCCTCTCTCTTCCAGCAGCATCGCCTTGACGGCTCTCGATCCCGAACTGCCGATATCGACCAGTCCGTCCCATCCCACGCTGACATCAAGCATGGCGGGGAACTGGTCGATCTGCTGCTGAAGTCCATGGGCCAACTGACGATACACGTCGGCGATGCCCTCTTCGCTCTCCTGCCAGACGTTACCGACTGGGCGATTTGGAACGATAGAGTGGGGAGCCTTTCCGCCGATGCCGCTATTGTCCTCCAATAGGTCGGGGATATCGACGTGCCGATTTTCCGCCGCAAACAAAACCGTCGATATCAAACAGACCAATCCGACGACTGTTTGAAAAAGAAGAGCCGATCCTTTTCTCATTACGTCTTCTTTTTATCGTTTTTTGGGGTACTTCGAGACCGGATGTGCCTCTTTGCCTTCGGAGGCTTCTGCCGCTTCGGTGGACGGACGATCAAACTGTTGACACTCTTTTCTTTCGTCGGTCCGGACAGGGATCGAACCGGCCCTTATCCGGGTTTCCATCGATAAAGAGTGACGAAGCGGTAAACGCAATATTAGTGATCCTCTACGAATCGCGTACTCCCGCATCCAATGCAAACGCCCTTTTCCAGTTCCTCCTCCGTGGGAATCAAACCGCACTGCTCGCATATCATCACACGACTTTCGTCGTCATCGTCGTCGTCTTCGGAGCCGATGTAATCGATCTCCTCCTTTTCGATTTCCCGCATGTCGGCATTCCCGCATCGAGGACAACTGCTTGAACCGCCTATGCCGTCCGCCGTCTCTTCCAGCTCCAATTTTTCACCCTGCCAATTGCAATCGACACATTCAACCAGCATCCCTCTCATTCCTTCACTCCTTTTTGGGTAGCATAATTTGAGAAACCTCTGGAAAGTGCGCTTTTATCCTCTCTAGCGGATCGGATGGGCCGTTCGACTTGACATCGGCATCGGAATTCGTTGGAACGGGCTACCCGATTTACCGGATAAATGCGAGACTCTTGAATCTTTCGGAGGTTCCTCAAAGTGACGAAAAAATGCAGCTTTATGTCGGACAGTGCCTGCGAGGCGAGAATTGAGTTTTCGTTTTCTTTCCATTTGGGGCGTTACGACGATCCGTTTATTTGTGTCAGTCCCATCTCTACTGAAGTTGTCGAGACAATTCAATATAAAACTTGGCTTTATCTTTCAACGGGAACTCTACCCGAAACGGTTGGAAAACGGGATGCCGTTTCTTTTGGATGATTTTGATAGGAACGGGAATAATCTCTTTGATGAATTTTCTCAAATCCGTTACATTGACTTCGTTTCTTATGTTTGACGAAGCGGTAAAAAGTCGGCAGGGAGCGGCAAAATTGGGTATTTGGGGAAACAATCGCAAACAAAGGGGATAGAAAATGATCGATCTGACGGTACAGGAAGCGCAGGTGCAAAAAACGGCCGCTATTTGCAAAGAACAGGGCATCGTCCTACCGACGTACGATCAGATGAGGAATCCGGACCTGATTCCCGATGGGATCAAAAGGGATTTGGAGGGAGTCGGACTTTGGGACGTGGACAGCAAAAACCTCTTCCGCGTCAGTTGGTACAACGAACCGAAAAGTCATGGTGGCACCTATGCGGGGGGAAACCACATCGAACTGCCTTCGAGCTTGACCCGCACAAGGGCCAGGATTGTCGCTCTAACTGGAAAGTGGTTCCCTACCGGCGCTCATAAGGTGGGTGCGGCATTCGGCTGCCTCGTGCCGACCCTGGTTGCCGGCCAGTTCGATCCTTCCGCACACAGGGCGGTTTGGCCCTCCACGGGAAACTACTGTCGGGGAGGAGCCTACATCTCCAGACTGCTAGGATGCGCCTCCATTGCCATCCTGCCGGAAGAGATGTCCAAGGAGCGCTTCGAGTGGCTGAAAAACATGGCCGACGAAACGATAGCCACTCCCGGTTGCGAAAGTAATGTGAAGGAGATCTTCGACAAATGTTGGGAACTACGCAAGACCAGAGGAGACAAACTGTTTATCTTCAATCAGTTCGAAGAGCTGGGCAACCATCTGTGGCACTGGGAGGTCACCGGCAGCGCAATGGAGCGGACGGTAAAAAGTTTGATGGACGAAAACAGCGTCTACGCCGGTGCCTGTCTCTCTTCCGGTTCCGGCGGAACGCTGGCGTCCGGCGAATATATGAAGTCGGTTTTCCCGCAGGCGAAGCTGGTGGTTGCCGAAGCGCTGCAGTGTCCGACGCTGCTGTCGAACGGCTTTGGCGGACACAGAATCGAGGGAATCGGGGACAAACATGTGCCGTGGATTCACAACGTGAAGAATACCGATATGGCGATTGCCGTCGACGACGAACATGCCATGAGGCTCTTGAGACTGTTCAACGAAGAGGTCGGGCGCGAATATCTGGCGGAGAGGGGAGTCGACAGGTCCGTTTTGGACCGTTTGGATCTCCTTGGCATCTCCGGCATCGGCAATATGCTCTCCGCCATAAAATTTGCGAAGTATTACGATCTGACCGAGGAGGATATCGTGACGACCGTTTTCACCGACTCCTTCGAAATGTACGAATCGAGGCTGGAGGAACAAGCGGAGGAGAAGGGACGATACACCCGCGAAAATGCCGTAGCCGACTACGAACTGCTGCGTCAGATCGGCACGGACAATCTGCTGGAGCTTTCCTATGCCGAAAGAAAGCGTATTCATCACCTGAAGTACTACACCTGGATCGAGCAGCAGGGGAAGCAACTGGAGGAGTTGAACGCCCAGTGGTACGACAGAAACTACTGGACGGACATCCACAAATTGGCTCCGAAACTGAATCGATTGATCGCCGATTTCAACGAGAGAGTACGATCGGCCTAATTCCGCAATCGGGGACTCGCGATGATTCATATACGAAATTGCCTCTACATCTATCCATCCTACCGGGAAAAAGGATTGGAAAACTGCGATATACTCATACGCGACAACAAAATAGCAAAAATCGGCAGAAACCTGAAAGCGGAGGCGGGCCAGGAGTGCACCGTCGTCGACGGATCGCGCTGCGTGGCCGTGCCGGGATTCGTCAACACGCACCACCATTTCTATCAGACTCTCACACGCAATCTGCCTGCGGTGCAGAATGCCAAGCTGTTCGACTGGCTGATCTACCTCTACGAAATCTGGAAGAATATCAACGAGGAGGCCGTGTTCTACTCCTCGCTTTCCGCTATGGGGGAGCTGTTGAAAACCGGCTGCACGACTTCGACGGATCACCACTACCTATACCCGAAGGCATTCGAAGGCGATTTGATGGGCATTCAGTTCGATACGGCGGAAAAACTGGGAATGCGGTTCTCCCCCACACGGGGATCGATGTCCCTGAGCAAAAAGGATGGCGGACTTCCCCCGGATTCGGTCGTGCAGAGCGAAGAGCGCATCCTGCAAGATTGCGAACGGGTGATCGGCCGATATCACCAATCCGACGGCATGGCCATGCGCAAGATCGTGTTGGCACCCTGCAGTCCCTTTTCCGTCACGGAGGAGCTTATGGTCGAATCCGTGCGGCTGGCTAGAAAAAATGGAATTCGCCTTCATACCCATTTGGCGGAGACGGAAGATGAAAATCAATTCTGCCTGAAAAAGTATGGGAAACGTCCGTTGAAACTAATGGAGGATTGCGACTTTTTGGGAGAGGATGTCTCCTTTGCCCATGGAATCCATTTTAATGCAGAGGAGTTGGATATCCTCAAGAGTACCGGTACGCACATAGCACACTGCCCGACCTCCAATATGCGATTGGGTTCGGGAATCTGCAAAGTCCAAGAGATGTCGTCGATGGGGATTAACGTGGCTTTGGCGGTGGACGGTTCCGCCTCCAACGATTCCGGCGATATGCTTGGGGAGATGCGCAATGCCCTGATGCTGCAGCGCGTTTTGAAGGGTGCCGACGCCCTGACGGCCCGCGATGTCTTCAAAATGGCTACCGTAAACGGTGCGGCCCTACTGAATTTCCAAAAGGTGGGAGAGTTGAGGGAGGGATGGGCAGCCGACATTGCGCTGTTCGACATCGACAGACTCGAATACGGCGGCTCCCGATCGGACCCGCTGGCCTCGCTGCTGTTTTGCGGATACGATCATGGTACGGAATATACCATTGTCAACGGTAGAATAGCGGTGGACCGAGGCGTTCTGACCGGCTTTTGCGAAAACGAGATCAAGGAGAAGGCCAATTCCATTTCCGCCAAACTGATGTTATGACGAAGCGGTAAAAAGTCCCAAAACCGTCATTCCGCGCAATTTTCGACTTTTTACCGGTTCACCATAATTATAGGAGAAACCGATGATTCAGGAATACTATACGCCATCCACAATAGTGGAGGCCGTGTCCCTCAAAAGGCAGTTTGGCGAACGGACCGCATATTATGCGGGCGGTACCCACCTCAACTACCCTCCGACGGAAAACAGCGCGACGAAAGCGATAGGGCTGTCCGGACTGGGCTTGCATAAAATCGACAGAGATGCGGAAGCGGTCGTCATCGAAAGCGGCGTCACGCTGCAGCGGATCATCGATTCCGAAGAGGCTCCAAAACCGCTGAAGGAGGCGTGCGGCATGGTGATTACGCGCAATCTGCGCAATATGGCCACTATCGGCGGAAATATCGCCGCCAACCGTTCCGATTCGCCAATTGTTCCCTATTTGATCGCCTGCCAAGCGCAGATCGTGCTGGACGATCAGAGAGCCGTTCCCATAGAGGAGTACATCGCGGGGGATAACGAGGGATTGATCCTGAAAGTGCGGTTGCCGATTAGTGCGGGTAGGTTTTCAGTAAAGCGTGTTACCCACTCCGCCAATGGACTGCCGATTCTAACGGTCGCCGTCAAGATAGAGAAAAAAGGTACGCGAATCAACACCGCAATCGTTGTCGTTGGCGGCCTCGAAGAGCGAGCGAGGCGTTTGGGGGAGATCGAAAGGGAGTTGCTCGCAGGTCGATTTTCCGAGACGGAAGAGATGGAGCGGCAGGTAGCGGATCTGCTCCAGCCGACCGACGACTTTCTCGGCTCCGGAGAATACAAACGATATATTTGCGGTATCACCGTCGGTGACTGCATACGGGAATGTTTGGAAGGGGGAGAAGCGCTATGAAGATCAATATCATCCTAAACGGAGCGAAGCGGTCGATCGAAGCGGTGCCTGGGGAAAATGTGCAGAGACTGCTTCAGCGTCTGGGCATCCACTCCGTGCGAAACAGCGACGACGGTTTTGGCTTTGCGGGTTCCGACGCCATTTTGCTGGACGGTAAAATTGTCAATGCCGGATTGCTGATAGCGGGCCAAATCGATGGCGGAGAGATCAAGACCGTCGAATCCCTTTCCACCGGAAACGCTCTCTCTCCCGTGCAGTCGGCCATGGTGGATGCCGGGATCGTGCAGTCGGCCTACAACGCTCCGGCCGCCGCCCTGATGATAACGGATCTGTTGGACCGGATTGCCGACCCCAGCCGCGAGGAGATAGTCGACGCACTGTCGGGTCTATATGTGCGGGATACCGGATATCAACAGTACTTCACGGCGATTGCCATCGCCAAGGAGAGAAGGGGGAATCGGGACTATGCAGCCACAGTGGCTCCGCAGTTTCGGCAGGATCTGAGACTGGTCGGCAAAGCGGCCCCCAAAGTGGACGGAGCCAAACTGGTGAAGGGGCAGAAGGCTTTCGTGGAGGATATGATCGATCCCCACGCCTGCGTGCTGAAAATGCTGCGCAGTCCCCATGCCAGCGCCTATATAGAGCATATCGATACCACCGAGGCGGAAAAGGTAGAGGGGGTCGTGGCTATTTTTACGCACCGCAACTGCCCGGATGTCTATTACGGCCAGGCGGGACAGGGCTTTCCCGAACCCTCCCCCTACGACCGTAAGATGTTCGGCCAAAAGGTCAATCATGTAGGAGACCGCGTGGCGGCAGTAGTTGCCGAAACGGAAGAGAGCGCAGACGAGGCGATGTCGAAAATCGAAGTCTCCTACGACGTGCAAAAACCGGTATTGAGTATCGAAGAGGCGGAAAAAGAGGGGGCGCCGGTGGTGCATCTGGCAACGCTGGAGTATGTGGCGGGAGCCCCCGGCGATCTGGCGGAGCAAAACAGAGCGGCCGATCCGCGGGACGGAAAAATTATCTATCAGTTCCCCATTCATGCCAATCCCCACAAAAACGTCGCCTCGTTCGTTTCCGGCGGCATCGGCGATATCGAAAAAGGGTTCCGGGAGGCGGATGTCGTGATCGAACGGGAATACGAATCCAAACAGGTGCAGTGCACCCCCTGCGAGACCCATATCGTATACACGCGAATGGACGGCGATCGTATCCTGATTCATGCGTCGACCCAGGTACCGTGGCATTTGAGACGCATCACGGCCAGAGTCCTAGGAATTCCCGAAACGAAAATCCGTGTGATTAAGGAGCGAGTCGGAGGCGGTTACGGCTCCAAGCAGGATATTCTGCTGGAGGAGGTGTGCGCCTATGCCACGTACAAAACCGGCAGAAGCGTCTATTTCCGCTTCAACCGCGAGGAGGAGTTCATCGCCAACAGCAGTCGCCACGTCATGAAGATCGGCGTAAAGCTGGGAGCCAAAAAGGACGGGACCTTTACGGGAATCTCCATGAACGTCAAGGCGAATACGGGACCCTACGGCGCACACTGCCTGACGGTGCCGATGAACGCCTGCTCCAAATCCCTGCCGCTGTTTCTCTGCGACAATTTCAAGTTTCACGTCACCACCTTCTACTCCAACATTCCGCCGACTGGCGCCTATCAAGGCTACGGAGCGCCGAAAGGATCCTATGCGCTGCAGATGGCCGTTGCCGAAATGGCGGAAAAATTGGGCGTCGATCAGATGGAACTGATCGAGAAAAACAGGATCGAAGAGGGGACGATGCTGGAAATCCTCAAATGCCTTGGCGAAGGGAGGGAAGGCATAGCCGCTCCGGCCGTCAGTTGCGGTCTGGAAGGGGCGCTGAAACAGGGACGAGAGATGATCGAATGGGGAAAAAAGGAGTTCTCGGACAATCCAGACATTGCCATCGGCAAAGGCGTTGCCATCATACAGCAGGGGTCCGGTCTTCCGGGTTTGGATCAGGCCGGCGCCAAGATGATTATGCAGGGCGACGGTACCTTTATGCTGCATTCCGGCGGGGCGGACCTGGGAACGGGGTTGGATACGCTGGCCGTCAAACTGGCCGCCGAAGTGCTGTGTACGGATATGGGGGATATCGCCATCATCTCTGGGGATACGGACATCACCCCCTTCGATACGGGCGCCTACGCCTCAAGCGGTACCTTTTTCTCCGGAAACGCGGCCTTGAAATGCGCCGAAGACATGAGGCGCAATATACTCGATGCGGCAGCGAAAGTATTGCAGGAACCGGTCGACGATCTGCGTTTGCAGTATCCGTCGCGTGTTGTCGGCAAAAAGGGGGAGTTGGAGTTCTCCAAGCTGGCATGGCATACCCAGTCGGGCTACGGCAGCGGCCAATTGATGGGAGAGGCTACCTACACGACGAACGATGCCGCCTTTCCGTACGGCGCCCATTTTTGTCAGGTTGCCGTCAACCGGCGTACCGGAAAGACCGAAATACGGAAGTACTACGCCCTGCAAGACTGCGGTACGCCCATTAACCCGGAACTGGCCCTCGGCCAGATCTACGGAGGCGTGTTGAAGTCCATCGGCCACTCGCTCTACGAAGAGATGAAGTTCGACAAGTCGGGCCGCTGTCTCAACGCCGACCTGAGAAGCTACGGCGTTCCTATGATCGGCGATCTGCCGCAGGACTTTGTCGCTAGGCTGATCTATACCAAGGACCCCTTCGGACCCTTCGGCGGCAAAAGCGTATCGGAAATAGCGGTCAACGGTGCGGCCCCGGCCATCGCCGTTGCCATACACGATGCGGTCGGCATCTGGCTTCGGGACTGGCCGTTTACCCCCGAAAAGGTGCTGAGAGCGTTGGGGAAATTGACAAAACCAACGAAAGTTTCGGTCTGACGAATGGAAAAAAACGTCGACTGGCTGTTGACATGACACTCCGGCAATTGGAGTTGCGCAACAGGTTTCGACAAGGAGAGTTATTGGAAAACAAGCATTAAGAAAGCTGCAAAATGCAGCATTTGTGGGGAATGGAGGAAAATAGTCAAAAATGATGAGGCAGGTATGATTCGAAAATTTACTTTGG
>CAZLTI010000098.1:0-5263 GCA_964562335.1 uncultured Pseudomonadota bacterium
GGCTATCGCAAGTTTGTATTCGACATGCAGAGCATTGTCCAGCTCAATGGCCGCATTTACTGACTTGCTCTTTTTTTGATATGCAAATTGCTCAGTTACAAGGATTTCACCATCAAGTTCCGGCGTATCGGATACCATGTAGTCTACAGCCAGCACTCCGGGACCGATTTCGGCCAAGAAACCAACGGAATTGAAGGTCACTTCGATATCTGCACCTTTAGCGTCTTCGCCGGATATGGCTTGATGTATCAGATAGGGAGTAAACGGGCCGATCTCGACTTTGGCATAGGCGCTCAGATAGGTATGATTGTATTTTTGACCCCAATTTTTTATTTCCGGATCGTCTTCCTTTTCTTCTCCTCCCACATCGATGGACTGGTTGGCTACAGCGAAACTGAAATTCCAGAACTTGCCCTTCATCCAATAGAGGGTATTTTTCGCTTCGGAGGAGTTTCCTCCAGTGGCAATTGCGGAGCCGTCGCCCATCCCCTCGATCAGGGCGACCCCCAATTCGAAGTCCCTGCTTAGGTGAACATCGATGCTGATGCCGGGTTGGTCCAAAATGGTACTGGCGGCATACATGATAAAATCGTCGTCGAAGTCGCCCGCGTAACGGTGGATCCCGGCGGCTGCGGAGGTGGCTGCGATGGTTTGGGCACCGATCTTGATGCCGACGGGCTCCATGGGAGAGTAGCGAATCCAGAGGTCGCGGTTATCCAAGCGTACTGTGCGTTCGCCGTCTTTATCGACCATTTTGGTTCCGTCGCCGCTGACATCATACAGATTGTCGGGATGATCGGGATCGTCCGCATCGACCGACAGTTGGAAGACAGCGATAAACTCCGAGTTGTTCTCCGAATACTGCTTGCCGGCCTTGCCCAGAAAGGTCACGACCCCTTTGGTGCGCGTAGTCTGTTTGGAGCGGTTGTTGGCTCCATTCCGGTTTCCTGCGGCCAGACTGTCCAAGGGGGTATGATAGTCCTTCTGGTTCTTGTAGTAGGTGGTGATTTCGCCGAAAATATCAAACCCGGCGCGACCGTCGAACAGACCCTTTTCCTCTGCCTGTGCCGCAGCGGAAAGCAGGAACAGACCTGCAATCAAAAAGCTCAGTTTTTTTACCATCCGAAACCTCGCGTTGAATATTGAAAAAGCGGGCCTATCTGCGCGTTTGCAGGCAGAGCGCCGGGAATGAAGAACCGAAAGGACGCTATCAAAAAAGAGACCGCATAGCAAGAAAAATAGAGAAAAACGACTTCGGCAGCCAGACCATGCGGATGATTTCCCCTGCCCACGCCCTCTCTACCGCTCGAATTCGTCTATCCGCTCCCAAAAGATTTTGGCGATATCGGCTCCTCCCAATCGTTGGATCTCCTGAATTCCCGTCGGACTGGTGACGTTGATTTCGGTAATGTAGTCGCCGATGATATCGACCCCGACAAAATAGAGTCCGTCGCTTCTCAGCCTCTCCTCGATCTGTTTCAGCAGCCACCCGTCCCGCGCGGAAAGTTCGTAGGGCCGGACGCTGGCACCGGTATGGATATTGCCTCGGTGATCCTCCCTGTCGGGAATTCTGGCGACGGCACCGCAGGGTTTGCCGTTTACGCAAATCACGCGCTTGTCGCCCGATTTGATTTCCGGCAGATAGTGCTGCGCGACGATGTAGCTCCTCCCTTCGTCGGTAGCGATCTCGACGAGCGAGTTGAAGTTCCTGTCCCGGCCCTCCACATAGAGAATTCCCGATCCGCCGCAGCGGTTGAGGGGTTTGATCACGATACCGGACGGACTCTTGTGCAAAAAGTCCCGGATGGTTTTGGCATCCGACGTGACGACGGAGGGAGGGTTGACCAGAGGGAAGTGGAGCGCATACAGCTTTTCCGGCGCCTCCCGCAGCGACGCCGGCCGGTTGAGTACAACGGCCTTCCGGCAGAGCGACAGCATATGGGTGGCAAAAAAATACTTCTCGTCGAACGGGGGATCCTTCCTCATCAAAACGTAGTCGAAATCGTCCAGCATCCTGCGGACCTTCTCCGACTGCCATTCGTAGCAGGGGCGATCCCTCTTGAACCCTATCCTGCGCACCAGGGCCCCCGGCCTGCCATGATCGATCATCATCTCGTTCATGTCGACTGCCCACACGGCGAACCCCCTGCTCTCCGCCTCCAGCGCCAGCGCGAACGTCGTATCCCGATCGACGGATATCGTCTCGGGAGGGTCCATAACAATGGCTACATTACGCGAATCCATACAACGTTGCCGGTTAGAGGTGATGGTATTTCTCGCCTTTGAGAATGGTGAATGCGCGATAGATCTGCTCGTACAAAAACAGGCGAAACATCCGGTGCGGCATTGTCATCGGCGAAAAGCTGAGCAACAGATTCGCTCTCTCCCGCACGGTTTCGGACAGTCCGTAGGCGCCCCCCACAACGAAATCCAGGCGGGAGAAGCCCCGGTTCGCCCACTGCCCGAACGAGTTTGCCAAAGCGTCGGAGGTCATGGAAACGCCCCGTTCGTCGCAGACGACTGTGAAATGCCTGGCATCGAGATGCTTCAAAATCCCCCTCTCCTCGAACCGCATCCATTCGGCCGGACTTCCCGAAGCATACTTCGCCTCCTTGACAACGACGGTACGAAAATCGCAGTAGCGTCCGATCCTTTCCGACAGTTTGGCCAAACCTTCGGCCAAATAGCGTTCCCTGATTTTCCCGACGCACAGGATCCGTACGCTTCTCATTTTTCCGTAAGGCGATCGGCTGCCCGGTAGAGCTCTTCAAGCCGGTAGGAGGCTCTTGTCTCCTCCAGGAATATGTGGACCACGACCGTATTGTAGTCCAGCAGGATCCATTGGGATTCGCCGTATCCTTCGATACCGAGCGGCAGAACCTCGCATCTCTTCATGGCCATTTCGACTTTGTCCGATATCCCCCTCGCATGGGCCGTGGAGGTTCCATGACAAATTACCATGTAGTCGGCATAGGAGCTCCGCTCCCTAATATCGATCGCAACCGGCTCCAGTCCTTTGGTGTCCGATATGGCGTTGGAGACAATTTCCAAGCAGCGTTCCGTATCCATAAATCTCGCTATGACTCTATTTTCGGCTACCCTATCGGGACCGATTCCGTTTGAAAAGGGATTTTGCCTACAGCTCCGGCAACGGGAGGTCGCGATGCGGACCGTTCCCTCCGGCCACATACGCTTCCCAGATATCCACGGCATTGCGATGCAGCATGGGCTTCCGCCTTATTTCCTCCAAACCGGCAGAGCGTATCTCGGAAGAGGAGAGGGAGGGAATGCGGCAGTCGACAACCGTACCCCTCCCACCGGAAACCGTTCCGCTTTTTTCCCGGTTGCCGTGCGTTCGATCCAGGCGCGGAAATACAAGTATTTCGGCGGACGAGAGAATTTTCTCCGGTTTCGACCATTTGTGCAGCTGACTATGGGAATCGCTGCCCAGCAGCAGAACCAGCCGGGCATCCGGAAACTTTGATCGATAGTGATCCAGCGTTTTGTAGGTGTAGCTCAATTCCCGCCTTTTTACCTCAAAACTCGAAATCTCTACCCGATCGAATTCCGCAAACGTTCTTTCCAGCATGCGCCAGCGAAGCGTTTCGGGCAGAGCGGGAGAGTCTGCCTTCAGGGGATTCCGATAGGCGGGAACGACGATGATCCTATCGACCAGGCGCCTCCTCAAAGCTTCGCGCACAATGGCATAGTGTCCGAGGTGAACCGGACTGAAACTCCCCCCAAAAATTCCGACCTTCATAAATGACGAAGCGGTAAAAAGTCGAAAATTGCGCGGATTGTCATTCCCGCAAAGGCGGGAATCCAATAATACCAGTTGACTACAGATTGCCGTCTTTGCGGGAATGACGGTTGTAGCGAATAGTGACTTTTAGATGCGACAAAGTAGTAAATTGGTGCCAAAATTGCTTTCCACGACAAAAAACCTGCAACACATCAGCAGAGACGAATCTATGAAATGGCTCCCCCTGTATTCGACGGCCTACGCTCAAGTCGGGAAGATCGACACATCCTTTATGGAAATTCCGCAGTCCTCTTCCGGCAACGGTGCTGTTATGTTTGTCATCGTCGGTACCATAGTCAGCTTAGTCGTCTTTGGGTACGCCTACAAGTGGTATAAAGGCAAAAAAATTGCCGTTTCCGGACGGAACTATCTGGAAAAAAAGGCGATGGGCCAGCAGAAGACGCAATTGGACATTCCGGAGGGAGCAAGCAAGCAGATTATCATTTTGGCCAATACGGCGAATACCACGCCCGAAGCCCTGATAACGGACAACCGCTTTTTCGAGAAAGCCGTGGACAAAGTGCTCAGAATCGCGCCAAACGATTCCATTCTCAACAAAGTTCCCGGATTGAGGGAAGATCTGGGATATGTCTTTTTCAACCGGCGCGCTCCTTTCATCTCCTCCAAAATGCTGCAACCCGGGCAGAAAATGAGGGTGGGCATCAACTACAAAGGGAAAAGCCACTACTTCGTCAGCACCCTGCTGAATTCGACGGAAAAGGAATTTTGGGTCAAGCCGCCCACAGTCAAGGGAAAGACGATCAACATGTCGAAATTCAAAAGCCTGGAGTTCCGGGTGTTCCGCAAGAGCGACGGAGAATTCCGATTCGTCTGCAAGCTGCGCTCGCAGATCGATACTCCCGCCCATGCGATCGTTTTAGGCCACACCAACGCCATCAAACGTCTGCCCAAAAGGGAAGACGCCCGCTACGAGCTGAAATTCAAGAGAACGATCTACTTCATCACAACCGTCAACGGGCTCAAAAGGGCTTCGGTGGAGTCGGCCGTCTCCGCCGTCGGGATCGTGGAGGACATCAGTATCGGCGGTATGAAGTTCCGCGTGAAAAAACAGCCGGCCAATGCCTCCATCGGTACGACGATCATGTTCAGGTTGGGGGAGGCGAATATCAGGCAGGAGATCCATGGAAATATCATAAGGATCAACCAAGTATCCGCAGACCAGATCAATTTCCATGTTCAATTCTACGACATGTCGGAACTCAATCGGCTCTATTTGCAGAAGTTTATTTCCCGCAAAAACGCAAAGCAGATCAAATAGAAGTTCGATCGGACCTTTGCCAAACGAATTGCACTATGCCGGCCTTTTTTTATAGCAGGCGGAAAACCTTGCTTCTTGCAGCCGTATGCGCGGCCGCTCTGTTTGCGGCGAACTGCAGCCAGGATGCGCAGACGCCCTCTCCAACTCCCAAACGGCAGACGGCCAAACAGCAGGCCACAAAC
>CAZLTI010000098.1:5363-10604 GCA_964562335.1 uncultured Pseudomonadota bacterium
ATGCCGGCCGAAGAGATCGCAAAGGGACAAAAAGAGCGAAAGAGCCCCGAAAGCGCAGCGGACAAAACAACCGACGGACCTTCGAAGGAACAGGCGGATTCGAACCCCGTTCGGGCAGGCCTCGCGCAGGAGGAGCAAAACGCCGGTTCCATGATCGAAAGCAAGCTGTTTGCATCGGTAGAGGAGGCCTATCGCAGAAGAGACCAGGAACTTTTCCTGTCTCTCTATCGGTTCTACTTGGAATCGTTTCCCAAAACGAAAAGGAAACCCCATCTCGACCGGTATTTACACAATTTTTTCTATTCGGAGCGACTTGAGGTCGCCAGACTGCGCGGAGCTCTGGTGGAAATCGAATATCCGAAGGCGCAATCGTGGAGGGATCTGAGCCGCTATTTCGCCGACCTGAGCAATATGGGGATCGAAACCGTGCAAATTGGCGCCGTACAGCAGATGGGCACTCCCCTCTTTCTTTTTGCCGACAGCCGGTTGGCGCAGGGGTACTATTTCAGCGCGGCCGATCGGCCCGTCATCGACGACATCCTCAGCGGAATCGCAGAGCTGGCGCACGACAATCGCCTCAAAATATTCGCCTCGCTGCCGCTGCGCCACCATCCGCTGATCGGCCACAACAGCCTCTTCGTAGCGGACGAGACCTGGAGTTCCGTGCAAAGGCAGACAAATCCCAATTCAAAGCTGGATCTGCTGAATCCCGACAGTCAAACGTTTTTGGAGGATATCGTCGATGCCATTCTGTCCTCTCCGATAGACGGCCTCGTGCTCCAGGACGATTTCACCTACAGAATCGCGGAGGGCTTTTCGGCCATTGCCCAAAAGCGCTTCAAAACGGAAACCGGCAGAAACATTCGATTCGCCGAACTGTTCGTGCCCGTCGAAAGTCGGCGCGACAGTTCCATCGAGGTAGTCGCCGCAGACGATTTCCGGGATGTCGTCACATGGCGCACCAGGCAGATCAAACAGCTTCTTTGGGAGTTGATCGCACGAATCAGAGAGCGCAGAGCGGATTTTATTGTGGGCATCGAAGTCACGCCGGAAATGATCGTGCAGGAGGAGATTGCCCTCAAATGGTACTCCACCTCCCTGCGCTATCTGCGCGATCTGGATGTGGACTTCTTTCGGCTGAACTGGAAAAAACATGGCTCGGAGGTGGAGTCGGATCGAACTGCCTATCGGCAGGCCCTTGCTCTGCTGCGGGATGCCATCGACAGAAGGACCGAGGTCTATGCCGAAGTTCCGCTCGGCGAAAAGACAAAAAACGTTATTCTGCTCAACCGCAGGATCGGCGACATCGCCAAATTGCAGAGCGAATACGAAAACGTCAAGATCGCCGTCGGAACCGTCAACAGACTGAATCGCCTGGATATCGTGGACCTATACGAAGAGTGAGCTTTTCCTCCAAACCGCAAACGGACATCGGCCGCTTTGAGAGGGTGCCCTCCGAACGGAAACCTCCTTTCCGCCGCTCATATCATCCGATTGATTTCGAACATCGGCAGCATGATGGCCAAAATGATGAATCCGACCACCGAGGCCATCCATAAAATGGTCAGAGGCTCCAGAAGAGCCACCGCCTTTTCGATGGTCTGACGGACCTCCTTTTCCAAAATATCCGATATCTTGCCCAGCATCGACTCCAAACGGCTGCTCTCCTCCCCAACCCGAATCATCTGCGTGACCGATGGAGGAAAGAGTTCCGTCCTTCTCAGCGACTGCGAAAGATCCATCCCCTTTTTCGTAATGTCGGTCGCGACCCGGTCGAAGGCGGATTCGTACACTCGATTCCCCATCACGTTTCGGACGATCAGCAGCGACTGCTCCAGCTCGACCCCGCTTGACAGCAGGGTTCCCAAAGTCTGGGTAAAGCGGAAGATCACGACTTTGCGAATCGCCTTTCCCAATACGGGAACGTTCAGATAGAGACGATCCCTCAACTCCGCGCCGATCCCCGTAGACAATAGCTTGCCCAAAGCGAAAAAGAGACAGATCAGACCGACGGAGAGGGGAATCCAATACAGCATGACAAAATCGCTGACCGTTATGACGATTCTTGTGGGCAGGGGAAGCGCCACTTTGAACTGGACAAAAATGGGAGAGATTTTCGGCAAAAGGAAGGTGATCATAAATATGACGATTCCGATGGCAACCAGGAACAGGACGGCGGGATAGATCAAGGCGCTTTTGATTTTGGCAGCAAGATCCTCTCCCGACTCCCTGGAAGCGGCAAGCCTTTCCATTACCTCCGCCAGCGTACCGCCCGCCTCTCCGGCCCTCACCAAAGCGACGAACATTTTGGAAAATATGTGCGGCTGCGCCTGCAGCGCCTGCGCCAGAGAGCTCCCCTCCATGATGTGCGATTTCATCGCGGAAAGCACGTGCTGAAATTTCGTGTGTCGGCACTCCTGGATCAGGATCTCCATCGCCCGGTCGTAGGGAATTCCGGTCGACGTCAATACGGCAAACTGACGGGTAAAGCCGGTTACGACGTGCGAGGGAATAGCCGACCTCTTCAGCCTCTTTTCCTTTTTGGGAGATTCCCCCGACCGTTTTTTCGCACTGCGGATGGAGACAAGGTACAAACCCTGCGCCTGCAGTTTGGCAGTGGCCTGTTTGATGCTGTCCGCATCGATCTTGCCGTTCTGTTTCTTTCCCGCTTTGTTGATGAATCGATAGTCGAAAAGCGCCATTCCCTTCTCCCTTCACGCAAGAATCGGCTTGGAAAGCCTCAATTTCTTTCCGGTTGCGAAAACAGCACCTGGCCCAGCATGACTTTCGACCGCCTGCCTTCGGGCACGGAAACCCAGGATTCGTTTTCCATCACCCGAATGACCCGAACCGGAGCCACCACCTCCCGCGAGTAGTCGATACTCTTGCGGACCGCCCCTCTGACCACCTCCCTTGCGACGAATCGTTCGCGAACGTGGAACAGGCGGTTCAGTTCGACTCCCAAGCTTCTTCCCACGGATATTTTGGCCACCTGTCGGCCGCCCCTGGTTTCCAAGATAAAACCCTTGATGGGAAAATGCCTTTGTATCGGCTTTCCGATCGTTTTCAGGCTTCGCTGCGGACGGGCCGAGTCGTATTTCAGATTTTTTTTGAATACCGTCCTGCCGCTGCCCGTAGCAACCACGGTAAGATCGATATCGGCTACCAGCCGATCGGGTTCTCCATCCGATTCGGTCTCTTTGACGGCAACCCGCAGTTGGGTCGCAAAGTGCGCATCCACTCTTTTGCCCAGCCGAATGACCTCCGAAATGCTTTCCGGCCGAAACGAGCGAAACTCCTCCTCGCGCAGAACATCTTCCGACTCCCGCTGCGGAACGCAGCGAACGTTGCCGTACCTATCCATCCCCGACCGCACGAATGCGAGAATCCGCTCCAACCGATTTTGGCTTGCCGCCTCGTTTCCGGCGGCCACCAGAAGGAGCATCCGTTGCGGAACGGGCACCAGCTCCTCCTCGGTGGGAGCAAATTCGGCCGTTACCCTGTCCTCCGGCAGGATGGGCAAAGCATAGGGATCGACTCTTTTTTTCGCGCAGGAGGATGCCAGCAGCACAATCGCCAAAACGGCAAAACTCCGTTTCGGCAACGAAAACAACCGCCATTTTTTTCGGCTCTCCGCTACAATCATGACAGGACCTCCTCCTTCCGTTGTGCCGGTACAAAAAGGATCTTAGGGAAGCAGCATAAACGCGCAACCCATAACGATCGTCGGGAAAATGGCGGAAATCGCCAACCATGCGGGAGAAACGCCGTTTTTGAAATATTTCTGCAAAATGGACTGCCCGGCAGGATTCGGAGCATTCGCTATCACCGTCAGCCCGCCTCCGGTCACCGCACCGGCAACGATCGCATACTTCAAACTTTCGCTCAAATCGGGAACCAGCGTGCTCAAATAGGTAATCGCCGCATTGTCGTTGAACGCCGTAAGCAGCGCCGATCCGAGCATCAGGGGGACCTCTCCGAGTCCGCCCAGAATCGGGGCGATCCACCATCCCTGCAGACCGCCGTGTATTACCAGTCCGGACAAAAAGAAACCGACCAAAAGCGCGGGTTTGAGATCGATCCGATTCTGGTGGTGGGCCGTCGCCTGGGAAAAGCCGAGAAAGCAGAAGAAACCCGCGATAAACAGGACCGGATAGTGCGCGTTTGCCACCGTCCACACCATAAACAGCACATGCACGAGAATGATCGGAACCGGAACCGGATCCTCCCTTTGATCCCAGTCGATCGGTCTTCTGGTTTTGACCTTCTCCACAACCGAATGCATATTGCGAAATTCGTTGCGAAACAGGCCAAAATAGAGAAGGTTCGCAGTCAGAATTCCCACTATCGCCTTCCATCCGAAACTTTCGATCATAAACGGCAGACTCCAATCCCATTTGCCGGCTACCATCAAAACCGGCGGAGCGGCAAAATGCGACAGCGTTCCTCCCACCGAAACGTTCACGAACAGCAGTCCTATCGTGGCATAGGCAAATCTGGGACTGGGCTTTCTTTTGTAAAACTGCTTGCCCAGTATCAGCGCGGAAATGGTCATGGCTGCCGGCTCCGTAATAAACGAACCGAGAAGAGGGCCAACCGTCATAATGGAAAACCACCAGGCGGCGCTGGACCCCTTTCCAACGGCGGCGAAGAGCTTCAGCATCCGCTCCGCCATCTGCATAATCGGCCGGGTTGCCGCCAATGTCATAATAATTACCACAAACATCGGCTCCGTAAAATTCACGCTACCCAAATAGCCGATGGAGGCGCCAACACCGTAATAGAAGGCGACGATCCAAAACAGCGGAAACACCCACAAGCCGAATATCACCTCCACCTCCCCCAGAAAATGGAACAGCACCGCCATAAAGCTCACCTGGGGGACTACATCGCCGGTATAGGCGAACGGCCAATCCTGCGCGGACTGCTTTTTCCGATGCTTCTCGGACAGCCGGTGTGCGAACGACCGGAACTTCCCCGCCAAAAACGTATGCACGACCGCACATACGAACAGCACCGTCACAACCAAATTCAAAGGTTCTCGGCGAATACGGTGGATCAATATTTCGCCGATACCGCTCAGATGGCCGTCCCGATATGCATCCAGAGGCAGCGGAAAACTCGGCGGGCCGCCCGGCGCCCCTTCGGACGCGGACAGTGCCGACGGGACCGCGCACGCGACAACGAACAAAACAAAAAGGGGGACTATCCCTTTCATGACCTCTCCTCCGCTTCGCCTCC
>CAZLTI010000099.1:0-10383 GCA_964562335.1 uncultured Pseudomonadota bacterium
GTTTGCTGACAAGCTGTTGTCCTGTCTCTCGTCTTCGTTTCGGTTTTTATGTCGGGTTTGCTGAATAATTCAACTTTAATAGGTGCGGTTTGAGACATTAATGCTAACATGGTAGGTTATTTCCAATTTTAAAATGCACAGAATGCATCGAATTAGTTTCAACATTCGGTTTTTTGCCAAAACACACCATTCATGCATCTGGAAAAAAGTCAAAAAAAAACTCAAAGAGCTTTTCTTTTTGTTCTTTTTTTGGATGCTTGGGTGTCGCCGTTTGACACAAACAAGACTTCTTGAACCGGTTTAAGAAACGGATGCACCCAGAGATCCATAAAAAACTGTTGGATCAACCTAACTGTTCCTTTCTGCTTCGTAGAAAGCTGAAATGTTCAGGAAACACTAGCCTAAGGAGTGACATGCAAAACGTTCAAGAAATAGAAAAAGCTGTCTCGCAACTATCCAGAAAGGAGCTACTATGCTTTAGAGAATGGTTTGCAAAATACGATCAAGACGCATGGGATGAACAATTTGAAAAGGATGCAACTTCAGGAAAACTGGATAATTTAGCGGATCAAGCCATAGCGGATTTTACGGCAGGAAAATGCAAGGAAATTTAAGGCACTTTGTCAGTTCTTCTTTTTGGGGCCGTTATTATCGACTTCCTTTAGCCATCCAGGAATTGGTTGACAAAAACTTTGAACTTCTCAAATCGGATCCTCGGCATCCTTCATTGCATTGAAAAAAGCGGGGCGATATTGGTCAGCCAGAGTTGGACGAACTTATAGAGCGATGGCTGTGGAAACAAAAGAGGGATTGCTATGGCTTTGGATAGGTACACATGCTGAGTACGATAAACGAATAAAGTAAATAGCTAGCAAATACGTAAAGCTGACTGGCGGGAGTGTGCGGCTTTGGCCCACTTGCGAAACGATATGGGACGAGAAAATCCTCCGTCCAGAGCATTGCCTTACAGAAGCAGACCTTGAAACAGGCCTTTTTTTTTCATTTCCGCGACAATGTATTGCGTCGGCCGCATTCTCTCCTTTGTCCATCGCGGCGCGATGAGATCGTTCCAGCGTGCCGCGACGGCAGCCAGCCTCTGCACCGCAATTTTAGGAGAGAGATGCGTGAGGAAGGCGATCACCCTTTTTGCGTAGGCTTCGAGTTCAAGCGGCTCGAAAGATCCGCTCCGATACAGGCGTTCCAGGGGTGTGCCGGCCAGCACATGCAGGTTGTGGAGCTTCACGTTGGAAACGGGCAGCCCGTTGATGCGTGTTGCCGTTTCGGCCGCCTCTCTTTCTGTCTCTTCCGGCAGACCGAACATCAAATGCAATCCGATGTCGACATTCGTTAGTCTATGCAGTTTTTTTATGGCTTCCAGAGACTGCCCCGCCGTATGTCGGCGATTCAGAAACTCCAGTCGTCGGTCGATTAAGCTCTGCACCCCCAGCTCGATCGCGACGTAGCTCTTTCGGCTATATCGGTCAAGCAGGGAAAACACCTCGTCCGGCAGGCAGTCGGGACGGGTTCCCAGTACGATGCCGCAGACCCCATCGTGCTTCAGGGATGCGTCCATGTCCGTTGCCAGAGCCGAAAGCCTCCGATAGGTATTGGTGTAGGGTTGGAAATAGACCAGGAACCGGTTCGCCTTGTAGCGCTTTTGCAGCTTCTCGCGGTTGACGACAATCTGTTCGTGCAACGAACCGACCGACTCCAAATGGTGCCCGGCCGATCCCCATTCGTCGCAAAAAAGGCAACCCCCGCCCTCCTTTTGCGCATTTCGGTGCGGACAGGTTCCGGCAACGCTGACGGTAATTTTGTAGACCTTGCCGCCGAATCGGTTTCGATAGTACTGGCCTATGGGAAAATAGGGCATGTCGCCGCGACTATCGGGTGCTTCCATAGGCTCCGTGCTCCCTCCTTCTCCTGCTGGTGAATACCTCTCCGGTATCGACGGTCACCAGTTCGTAAAGAATGGCTCTCTTTCCCTCCTTTTTTCTCAGGATCCGGCCCAGCCGCTGGACATGCTCCCTGACGGTCGAGGTTCCGGAAACTACGACGGCAATATTCGCTTCGGGCACGTCGACCCCCTCGTTCAGTATTCTCGAATTTACAATAAACGGCCACACGCCGTTTCTGAAGTTTCCCAAAATGGTCTTGCGCTCCTTGGCTTTGGTTTCGTGCGTTATCAGCGGCAGCAAAAGTAGAGAGCTGATCAGATAGGCGGTCTTGTTGTCGTTCGTAAAGATCAGCACCCGCTCCTTTTGATGCTCGATCAGGATGCGAACGAGCGCATCGATCTTGTTGCGGGCGGCGATGGCGATCTGCTTTTGAATACCGAAGCTCCTCAACGCCTCCCGTCCTTCGGCAGTGCGGTAGCAGGCAAAAACAAAGCGCTCCCAGGAGTTGGCGCTCCCGAAGCGCACCGGAACCCTGTCGCGGAAATCCCGATAGATACTGCGGTGAAACTCGTATAGCCGACGCTCTTCCTCCGTCAATTCCACCTCGATCGTCTCGACCGTATAGGGAGAGAGGAAGCTGCCCGACAGGTGCTGAATCTCGCGTTGGTACACGACTCGGCCGATCAGTTCGGACAGTATCCGAATTCTTTCCTCCTCGCAGTTGATCGTGGCCGAAAGGCCCAGCCGGTAAGGGGCGATGTAGGCGCGCGCCATGTCGGAATAGGCCGGACTCGGCAGATGGTGGCATTCGTCGAAAATCATCAATCCGAATCGGTTTCCGAGCGAATCGGCATAGTTTCTCGCGGAATCGTAGGTGGAAACCGTAATGTCCTCGATTTCGGAACTGCCCCCGCCCAGTAGCCCGATCGGACATCGAAACCACTCCTCCAGGATTTTCTGCCATTGCAGAATCAGATCGATGGTCGGAGCCAGGATCAGGGTGGAGCGTTGAATTGCCTGCACGGCCATTGCGGCCAGGAAGCTTTTCCCCGTCCCCGTCGGCAGCACGGCGATTCCTCGCTTCGAACGCGACCAAACGTCGAGAGCCTCCTGCTGATAGTCGAACGGCCGGAAATCGGCATGGAGAGATATCTCTAGCCTATTGTATTTTGGTGTGGAATCTGTATAGTCGAACTTGCCTTTGAAAAGGTGTAGGATGAGGTCGCGATACCGGTAGGCATGGCACCGATAGTGCTTTCCGCGGCGGTCCCACTTCAACCAGGAGAAAGCCTCGAAACGTTTCCCCTTCAAGCGATCAAGGACGACGAGAGTCCCCCTCTCGAATTCGATCTTTAGGGAAGAAGCTTCGGGAGTACTCACGGCTCCTCGGCCTGGAGAATGTATTTGGAAATGTCCGGGCAGACAATCCACACTTCGGAGGTTAAACCATCAAAACTCAGATTGCTCACGAAGCCATTTTACTCAGTCGCGTCATATCCGAAAAGCGGACGATCAAAATCAGCTTTACGGACGGAGAGTACCTGATGGACCGGTTGAAATGGCATACGGATCGCCAGCTCGGTTTGCAATCGGGCAAAGTCGTCAACAAAAACTCGATCAAATATTGGGAAGTGTTGTCGGAGTAGACAGTTTTTCCCTGTCGTTTTATCCGATATCTAAGCTGAATCCTTAAAAAAATCAAGGTGCAATGTACCGCCATCAACGGAACGAGAAGTCGACCGGAGTTTGGAAGGATCGGCTTGGCGACGAGACGGAGGATGCCCGATTGGAAAAAAGACCGGGACAAAAGCCTTTGACGGAAGAAATCCCTACCGGCCGTCAGGCTAGCCAATGGCTGGTGCCCGTCTCCATATTTTTGGGAATTACCTTTTTTGTCTTTTTTCTACACGCGCTGTTCGACTTCGATTGGAAGAGGTCGGAGTCCGGCTTTTTCTATACCATCCTTACCACAAATCCGGACCATGTCACCGATGCTCTGGGAGCGTTCATCGAACTCCTGGCCGCCAACCTGGGAATTATGATCACGGTGGTCGCAATCGTGCTGCAACTGGCCGCCCAGAGGTACGGCACCCGCCTGATCGATCTGTTTCTGAGCGATAGGATCAATCGCTTCTATTTCGTTTTTATGGTCAGCAATCTGCTCTATTCCATCGTCATCAATTTTTCGATCAAGAAGGAGTTCTTTCCGTTCTTCGCCATTGAAAGTCTGCTTCTGTTCACTTTGATCGAAATCGCACTGCTGGCGCCCTATTTTCTGTATGTCTTCAATTTCCTGACTCCCGTGAATCTGCTCTCCTCCATCCGGAAAACCGGCAGGGAGTCGGTTTACAAAGCGGGACAAAAACACAACTATCCCAATATGCAGCAGTACCAAAGGGAGGTAAAAAACGCCATCGATCAGGTGACGGATACCGCACTCAGCGCCACGTCGCAGATGGATCGCAATCTGGGACTGATGGCTATCGGACAGATGCGGGAAATGGTCTTGGACTACTTGGAGATCAAAAGCCGTCTTCCCAGGAGTTGGTTTTTGGCGCAGCAGGATTTCTTCGTGGGGCTTTCCGGCGAGTTTTACCGCGAGATTTGCGAACAGAAGCTGTGGGTCGAGGCCAAGACCTTTCTGGATATGGAGCTTCTGTTTAAAAGTTGCATTCGCAACATGCCGGACGCCATCAGCGAAATCGCACTGAACACCAGGATCATAGGCGAACGGGCGGTCGGGACCAAGGACAGGTTTTTGCTGGATATGGTGGTCAAATTCTACAATACGTTTATCCGCATATCGCTCAACGACCTCAACCAGAGGGCCGTTTTCAACATCTACCATCAATACAGTCTTTTGGCGGAGTCGATTTTCGATTTCGATCTCCCGCTTTCCCGTCGGATCGCCTTTTATTTTAAGGACTACGGAGAGATCGGACTAATACAGAAAGGGTTGCCCTTCGTGATGTACAACGCGGCCTTCGACCTGGGCTCCATGGTGGCAAGAGCCTATGACAAGAAGTTGGAGAACATCAAAGAGATTCTTCTGATATTTCTGGAGCTGGAGGATAAGGTCGACAAGCAAAAGGACGCATTTGCCTTTATGGGAATACGGAAATCGCAACTGATCCTGGCAACCTATCTGCTTTCAAAAGGGGATCGGCTGCTTCTGCCGATAATCGTCGAGGATTTGAAGAACGAAACCTTGGATATTCTCGTCCAATTGCGCGATTCGCTGCTAGCCGTGAAGGATAAGAAATACTGGGAAATTACGGATCGCGGATACAACTTCGAGTATATCGACGAGAGCCAAAAGGAGTTTCTGATGCTGTTCTACAATCAATACATTCTTTCCCAACCGGAAGTTTTCAAATGAAACCCTATCTCCGTGAGGAGACACAACCGTCCCAAGGCACCGTTTCCGCTTTCGATTCGAGGCATCGAGAATTCGGAAGCATTTTTCCGGCAAACAAAGGTATTTACGATTCTTCCCAATGAGTTTCCAAAAACGGAAAGCGGTTCTCCTTTTTGCAATCGTCCTCCTTCTGACGCACGCAGGAGGGGTTGCCGCAACGCAAATCAACAAATATGAAGCCAAAGTAATCGAAGAGGGCATCCAAAAAACGTTCAACGAACTCATTCAGATGTGGAAGGAGGAGTTGTATTTCGAAATGTACGGTTTCGGGCAGGCAAAAAGCAGGCAGATTCTATCCAAAGAGGAGTTTGCCCAACGCATGGTGGAACTGAAATGGAAGCCCGCATTGGAGGGGGTCAGGATGGACGGGATTCGGATCGTCTACCGGAACTTCGTAGCCGTGCACTGTTTTATCGAGTTCGAAAATAAGGTCAATCCCACACGGAAGGTGACAAAACGTTTGATTTTTCCTGCCATACTGGAAAAGAGAAACTGGAAGTTCAATCTGCTCCAGATCATACGGGTTCCCTTCGGCGGCGAAGAGTATACTCCAAAGGAGCCGACGGAAAAGGGGAAGGCAAAGACTGCGGGCAAAAAGAAGGAGCAGTAGCCCGGTCCAGTCTCCTCGATAACGGCAAACGTCTATCGATCTATGAATATTTCCCGAAAGGAGTATCTGGAAGGGACCTTTTTTCTGCTGAAGAACGTTATCAAAATCGACCTGCTGACGACCCATGCGGAATCTCTCTCCCACCAGACCGCCGAAACGCTTTCGCAAATGCTGGAAAGGGCATACGACTTTGCGGAAGAGGAGCTGAAGCCCACCAACCGCATCGGAGATTTGACGGGCACCGGATCCCGTAACGACAGAATAAAAACCCCCGTCGAATTTCAAAGGGCCTGGCATAAAATATCGAATCGCGGCTGGTTGAAAATCTGTCGGCCGCTTTCCGCCGGAGGTCTTGGCTTTCCGGAGACGATCGGTTCCGCCGTGGCGGAGATTTTTCTGATGTTCAATCCCGCCTTTGCCCTGCACTACATCCTAACCGAAGAGTCGGCCAACCTGGTCGGGCAATTTGGATCGGAAAGTATAAGGAAGAAATTCGGGGAGAGACTGGCCGCCGGAGAATGGACCGGTGCGCTGTCCTGCATGGAAAGAAGTGGACTGGTGGCGACCCCTCGAAGAGGTCATTACGTTTTGCGGGGAACTGCGTCCGCTATCGTCTGCGGCGATCACGATCTCACGGACAATATCGTTCAAATTCTGCCGGCCGAAATTCGGGAGGAAGAGGAGCGTGCGGAAGGACTTTTCCTTATTCCCCATGCTTTGGATTCGGACGGAATACTGGAGGACAATCATGTGCGGATCGCCAAAAAACATCATACCCTCGGCATAAGGGGGGCATCGGTCAGCGACTTCGAGTACGGAGCCGACGGGATCTGCAAGGGCTATCTGCTGAAATATATCGACCGCACGAAACTCCTTTCCACGCATCGATTGAGATTTTTTCACCATACCGCATTGCTGGGACCGGCCAAACTGGCCAACATCCTGGCCCTGTCGAACTCCGGCCCTCTTGCGAACTCCGAAGGGTCCGCACAAAGCGAAGATGGCAAACCTTCCGAACCGAACGAATTTCCTACTTCGCTGAAATCCATATTTTGGGGACTGAGAGGAGCTCTGTATGAGGCCTCGTTCTTCAAAGACTGCGGACAACATGGGGCGGAATCTCAAAAGGGGCGATTCGACGCACTGTATCGTCTATACGTCCAGGTGTTGAAGGTGTATGCGCAAAAAAAGGCCCTCCACCACTATGCAAAAGGTCTCGACCAAATCGGCATCGACGGATACGTGAACGAATGCGCCTTCGAGCAGAACTTGAGGGATCTGCTGTTCGGAAACTGCATCGGCGACTGCCATGCCGAATCCATTCAAAGAGTCGTAAGGGAGATACGAAACGGGGACAACCGTTCCGTGCCCTATTTGGTGGAGGAATTCAAACGGATCGATCCCCATACGGCAAAATCGGATGCCATGCGGTTTGTCATAGGAACCTGGCAGGAGTATGTGGGAGGCTTGATTCTGCTGCACGACGACTGCACGCGAGATAGAGACGGAAAAAGCTGGCAGATGCATGCCGAACGTCTGCTGATCTTTCTCGGCGACGTGATTGTCTGCTATCACCTCATTCGGCAGGGTCTGGAGATCGAAAGCAGGATGGAGGCGCTAGGAGTCAATTTTTTCAATCTTGAATCCGAAATAGGAAAGGACCGGGAGATCGGGCAGCTTTACGATAAAATCCTGCTGGCTCTTCATTTTGCCCAAAACGAGCTACCTCTGCAGGAAAGCCATATCCGCATCATGCAGAAAAAAGAGTACACTATTGTGGGCTAGGCAAGCAAACCTGCACCCTGTCATTTCTCCGCGCATAAAAGTGGACGGAGGTGGGAAGGTGCGGGAGTATTGGAACAATCCGGGCCCAACCTATCGTGAACGAAAAAAGAGGAAATGGAGGCATCCGGCGAATCGGAAAAAAGCCCTACGAAACTTCGGCCGACCGATCGCCTTTTTTACCTATTCGCTGCCGTTTTGCTGTGTGGCATCCTGCCTTCCCCTTGCCTTTCCGACGAACTCCTCCATTTGGCGATTACGTCGGACATACACGGCTGGATGTCGACAAAGTACATCCATCCAGGAAGAAAAGCCAAAGGTCTGCTGCATCTCGCCGACGCGATTCGGGAAGCCCGACAACGGCATCCCGATACGATTCTCTTGGATTCCGGGGATCTTCTTTCGGGATCGCCATTGCTGTTCTATTTCAATTGGGTGCAAGAGGATCCCGTTTCGGGCAACCTCTTTTTCGATCTGTTCAATTCTCTCGGTTATGACGCCGTTTCCGTCGGGAACCACGATCTCGACATATATCCGCAGTTGATGGATGCCTACCTGCCGAATGCCGAATTCCCCATGCTGGCGGCGAATTTGGTCGAAGAGGGAACGGCGATCCTACAGCCATATGTCGTCTTGAAAAGAGGGCAGCTCTCCATCGCCATCTTGGGCCTGACGACGACCGGCTCCATGATGTGGAATCGGCTTGCCGGCAGCCGGTCGGCAGCGATCGAATCGATAGAATCCGCACTGCATGCGTGGCTGTCCGTTATGCAAAAAAGGGAGCGGCCCGATTTGACCGTCGGGCTGTTCCATATTGGGCTCAATCCTCTGCGGGACGACGAGAACAGCAAAATAAAGCGCATTCCTCCCGCAAACGAACTGAGAACGGTTCTCGACGGCATCGAGAATTTGGACCTGGTGATTTCGGGCCACGACCATCGTCTCAATCCATACCGCAGCGGACAGGAGGTTCGCCGCATTCATGGCATTCCGGTCGTCAGTGCCGGACACGGAGGCGAAGCGCTGCTGAAATTGAAGCTCCGTGTCGTTCGGAGATCGAAGAAGTGGAAGATCGACCATATCGAAACGCAGGCGATCCGAGCCGATCAAGCGGACCGCCTATCCGGTGCCTATGCCGCAATGCTTCCCGACCGGTACAAGTCCTACATTCAGGCCGAGTTGCCCTGGAGAATTCAAAAAACCGGCAACCGCCAGGCAAGCGCCTGCTTCGATCAGTTGCTTGCCAAAGCCAACTCCCGCAACGGAATTCATGCCACCATGTTCCCCAAAACCAATGTGAAGGGAATCGGTCTGCGGCGGGGAAAGCGTCTGAACCGTGCCGACCTTTTTCGATGGTTCCGATATCATAACAGACCGGTCGCCATCCGCATGAGCAGGAGAGACATCCATTTGCTCCGTCACCCTAGGGCGGAATACGGGAAGTGGCGCGTCGCCTACAATCGAAAGCTCTTCTTCTGGTCGGATTCGGGATTGGAAAGCGACACCGGCGACTACTGGTGGCCCAGTGCGGAAGCATTCGAGCGCCGCTTTTTAGTGAAGGTCGGAGACTATCACGCTTTCGGAGGGGGCGGGCTGCTGTCCGGTCTGTTTTTCCAAAAGGAGAATTTTGAGGAGCTCTCTCCGTCTTTTCTGAAAGATACGCTGTTTCGCTATTTGAGCACCGGCCGAAAGAGGCTTCCGCGTGTCTGCTCCTTTTTAAAACCGGACCGGTAGGATCGCTATTTGGATTTCAAGTAGTATCTGCAAACATGCTCGGCGACTTCCAGATCGGTTTTCCGTTTCATGATGCCTTTGCCGCCCACCGAATGGAAACGAAATCGGTTCTTTCCCAAAGAGGTTATTTTCACGATCTGTCTATTGTCGCATACGAAGATTTTCAACTTTCGCCCATTGTTCAGTGTACCTCCCTCCATGAAATATTCGACGGAAAAAGCAGGAGCGGGAAAAAGCAGGCTTAGCAAGAAGGAGATTGCTGCGATAAGTCTGCCGCATCGCTTTTTCATGAGATTTCCTTCCATGTTTGAGGTTACACTGCGTAGCGTCCGTTGTCCCTATATTGTCAGTACTCTGTAGTCTCCCTTGATCATTTGGGTGAGGGTGAGTCCCATGAGTCTGACGTTGAATCCGAGTCTCTCCAGATTCTCCGATACGTTGTAGAAATCTGCGACCGTTTTGCAGGCTTCCAACACGACGCCGGTGTTTTTGACCCTTTTTAGCTCCTCCTGCAGTCCCGGGTCCTCCGAAAGCGTTTTTGCCGAAGGTCCCCAAACGACCAGTCGAATTTCATTCCACCAACCCTGCACCTTGGCATCGATGCAATAGGGGAATACCAGACGGAGAGCAACCTCCCGATCGGCATTTGCCCACAAAACCGCCAGTTTGTTCACGGTGTCTCCACGTTCGGATTTGGCTCTTTCCCCTCTTCCAAGACGCTGCGCAGGAATCCGATAACGGCGAAGTGATCCGGAAATATGCGGTGGCACAGCTTCGCTACCGTTTCGGACGGCGGTTTCATGTCGGGAATCATGATCGGTTTCATTCCTCCGCCGAATGCGGCTCCGATACCCGGCTCCGAATCTTCCAGCACATAGCAGCAATCGGGCCGGACATCCAGACTGGCAGCGACCTTCAGATAGATATCCGATTGCGGTTTT
>CAZLTI010000100.1:0-272 GCA_964562335.1 uncultured Pseudomonadota bacterium
ATTAGATTCCCGCCTTCGCGGGAATGACATTCCGCGCAATTTTCGACTTTTTACCGGTTCATCAAAGATACGGATGTAAAGAACGCGGCTGCAATTTTACGAAAGACGGCAATAGAAAAATCCCCGACGGCATCAAAAAGCTTGCCGTTCGTATGTATTTGGAGGGATTGGGATTTGGAAGTATAGAGAGGGTATTGAAAATTAGCCACACTATTGTAATGAAATGGGTCGAAAACATAGCGTCGACAGTGAAAGCGACAAAAGGCGGCAAC
>CAZLTI010000100.1:282-10357 GCA_964562335.1 uncultured Pseudomonadota bacterium
CTTTGGTATTGGAAAAAACATAAATAAAGTGTATTGGGTTTTTCGTCGCCCAAAAGGGATATATTTCAACCGTTCCCAAACAATTTCTCTCTGTCGACAAAAGGCAGCAACAATATCCGCCATTGTGGCGGCAAAGCGATCGTCGAAACGACGGAATTGGACGGGATGGGGCACTATGTCAGTAAAAAAAACGGAAAAATCCTTGCGTGGGAACTCGGTTGTCGTGGAAAGAAAACGGGAAGAAAACTGTGGGAAGCGGAAAACACAAGAACCTGCTGTTCAGATCAGGTCCTTGCGTTGATCGAATCCCGAAGTATGCCGGGAGACGGTTTCCCGCTCAACCGGCATGAAAAAATCACATTGATTTTTTGTACTCCCGGATGTAATGCACATTTGGCTTGGTCCCTTCCTCGGGCTTTAAGACAAAGCTTTTATGCTTCCTGAGCAGTTGCGCCACTTCGCTCGAAGAATTGTTTGCATCGCCGAATACCCTGGCGCCGGAAGGACAAGCCTCCACGCAGGCCGGCTGTTCTCCGGCCTTTACACGGTGATCACAGAAAATACACTTTTCAATGATTCCGGCTTTTCCGGTGTCGGAATACTCCCTGTGCTTGTATGAAGTCTTATAAGGTGGGTTGGCCCCGACCAGCTTCACCATGTCCTGCCCTGAAGATGTGCAGCCGGGAATCAGTTCCTTCCCATCTGCATAGAACGGATCATATGGCTGTTCCTCTTCATTGTAGCTGATCACACTGTACTCACCGTCGTTTTTAACCTCCTCAAGGCTGTAAGGACAAGCATCCTGACAACTTTGACACCCGATGCAGCGCTCCTCATTTCTCAAGGTCATTCCATCTGGTGTTTTAAACAATGCCGTAGGTTCGGTTGGGCACTCCTTCACGCAGGGGGCGTCAGAACAGTGATTGCAAAGCACCGGTAGCGATCTGTATGACACATTTGGGAATCTGCCACTGGTTTCATGGACAAAGTCAGCCCAGTTGTGTGTCTGACCGTTCGTTCGACCAGCTGTGTTATTTTCAGCTTTGCAGCCGATTGCACAAGCACCGCAGCCAACACATTTCTGCAGGTCTATTACCATAGAATATTGAATCATTTTTCTCCTCCCGTATTAGCTTTAGATTTTTCTGATCTTGACGCCCGTGAATCCGCCGTTCCGAACAGACGACCCACTTAACCGCTCAACTTCGGCAGGCATGAGGACATTGTTGTTACCACCTTTCGCAATGCCTTTTCTGAAATCGGCCGATGCCGTGTTGCCATACGCCCAGTGTCCCTGGCCGAAGGTTTTTGCCACAGTACCCGGCTGAATACCTTCCCACTCCTTGATGGAACAGGTGATGGATGCAACCGTCGATGTGACTTCCACCTTGTCTCCGGTTTTTACCCCAATTTTTCTGGCATCCATTGGGTTGATTTTCAGTACGTCGTCATGACCGACATCACCGGGATCAACGTGTTTAAACTCCTGGTACCAGGTACAGTTGGCGGATCGGCCCTCGGCATTCAAGCGGGATTTGCAATCAATGAAATCGAAGGGATATTCAGAAACGTCACCAAATCTGAATGGCGGCTCATAATGAGGGATAAATGCCAATTCCCCTCGAGCGGTATAGTTGCACTCCTCAAGCACTTTATCGACACTCACATTGTGTTTCTTGGCATGTTTTCCCAAAGACTCCTTCAGTGTTTCACTGTAAAACTCGAATTTTTTGGTTTTAGTGCCAAATTTTCCATCCCAGCGCTTTTTATATTTATATGGCGATGAGTTCCACATGCCACGTTTGACAAACTCGTCCCACCCATTAATTTTATCGCCACCGACATCCTTTTTGCCGTCCCACATAGGGGCCGTCTGCGCTTTCAGGTTGTAGACGGTGAACTCCATCCCGTTGGTAGGCTTTTTACCGGTTTCAGGATCCTTGAATTCATTGGTGTAGAAGTCCAAAAGGTTGGAGAACCCCCTTTCTTTCAGCTTTTCCGCAATCATCCAGGGAACTTCGGTTTCATCGGTTTTAACACCCCACATCGGCTTAATGACAGGTTTCAACAGAGTGCAGGTTGCATAGCGATTGGCCTTTGTTTTCACATAGCCCCAGCGCTCGAACTTGTTTGTTGTGGCAGGAAGGACGATATCGGCGTACATGGAAAATTCCGAGGCATGTGTCGAGAGATGGACCAGAAACGGTATCTTCTCCAGAGCCTTTTCCCAGCGTTCGGCTCCAGTACAGGAAAAAACAAAATTGTTCATGTAACCGATCACTACCTTCAGTTCGTACGGATCATTGTTCAGGATAGAGTCGGCAACATTGTTGGTTACAACTCCTCCGCCGGACTTTCCTTTATTCAAAGAGGGATAGGCTAGCGTTCCCCTGCGATCGATCTTCGGTTTCTTGGAGTGTTTTTTGGCGAGAGCATCCTGGTACTTGCTGAACTTCGGGAATTTGGCAACCGGAATTTTTGCGGTTTGCAGGGTACCACCTACATTGTCAACAGAACCAAGCAGACCTGCAAAGGCATGAACGGCCATAGCTGAATATCCTCCTCTGACGTGCATGGCAGCGCCAGGTCCCATCCATACAGCAACATTTGGGGCAGCTTTGCCCAAACCCCTTGCCACGCGGACGATTTGAGCCGCCGGAACACCGGTCACATCTTCCGCCCATACCGGTGTTCGATCTTTCAGCTCCAGATTCCACCACTTGACCAATCCGTGTGTTTCCTTTTCAACAAATGCATCTTCGGCAACCAAGCTGCCGGACTTGAACCGATTCATACCATCACTGAAATCGCCTACAAAAGGCTTGTACCACAGCCCCTCTGTCAGGATGACATGTGCAATAGCGCCTGCCAGAGCACCATCAGTTCCGGGTTTAACCGGGAGCCATTCCTGTGCCTTGGCAGCAGTATTGTTCAGTTTTGGATCGATAACAGCCACAGTGGCTTGATCCAATACATTTCCAAGTTTTGCGATACTTGCGGGTACCATCCTGTTACTGCTGACCGGGTCGCACCCCCACACCAGGACGTACTTCGAATTATCAAGATCATAATCCCGGTAGGACCATTTTGCTTCCGTGAAATAGGAACCGAATTTTTCACCCTCCGCACAAATGGCACTGTGGGAGATACCGTTCGGCGATCCAAAGACCTTTGGCAGCGCACCATAAATAACATCGCGAAGATAAGTATATCTGCCTCGAAGCACACAGAATTTTTCAGGCTCGCCGGCGGTTCTCAACTCCATCATCTTGTCGGCGATCATGTCCAGCGCCTTGTCCCAAGAGATTGGTACAAATTTCGGATCGATACCGCGCCCTTTACTGGGGTTTGTCCGCATCATCGGAACCTTGATACGATCCGGATCATATACCTGCTGTATGGCAAGATTGCCTCTCGGGCATTGTTTCCCATCGTTTTGCTTTGAATAACGATTTCCTCTAGATTTTACAGCCCGTCCATCCTGTACAAGAACTTCAGCGGGGCACCAGGTTGTGCAGCCCTGGCAGGTTGTCGATATCCATTCGCCCGATAATTCCCCCTTCATTTCACCACCCGGGCGTTTTGACAGAGAATTGGGAACACAACCCGCTGCCACCGCAACTCCGGCCACGGAACTTACCTTTAAGAAATCTCTCCGTTTTATTTTCATTCTATTTCTCCTGACTTTTATACGTTCATTGCATGCCCGCTTGGCGGATGCCGATCATGTTATCTAAACTCTTGGGTCTGTAGCTACACTCCGTAAGACTTTCAACCGGTTAATAAGCATTGCCGATTGAAATCATATTCTTCGTATTCATCTAGTTTTTTCGGTAAACCTCCTTCAAGGGGAATCCCTTGTTAGTGTTCTGTTTAGCTTATGGTTATATATATTTTTCAATCAAATTTGCTCGCTTCTCGTTTGATTGAAATCCAATACGATCCTTCTTTATTCTCGTTATGAAGAATATAGAAGGTGCCACCATTCGTCAAGACAGTTTTTGAGAATTGGATATTTCCCGAAATAACACACTACCCGTTATTGTGTTATGCGGCAGCCAGTTTGAGAATATGGCTCCGACAAAATTGTGCGCTTTTCTCTCTTCGACTTTTTCCTGCAAAAAGACCTTTGCCGTTTTTTGGGGGCAGGTATATGCTTACGCAGCGTTTGGCTCCTGCTATGCCCGCGTGGATCGGGAAGTTCCATTCGCCTGGAATTTTGCAGCGGCTTCGTTCACAGAGTTCATATTCGGTTATTTTTTGGGAGATTCTACAACATGTCCGACATCATGCGACCCATTCCCTTTGGGGAACTGTTGACCAGAATATTCGGCGAATATCAAACCGCTCGGAGCATATTCGGTATTCACGAGTCTCAATTTTTCCGTAGGCGGAATCGGAACCGGTTGAGAATTTTCGGCGAGTCCTGCGACAGTCCCGTCGGTCCTGCGGCCGGTCCCCATACCCAATTGGCCCAGAACATCGTGGCGGCGTATTTGGTCGGAGGAAGGTTCTTCGAGCTGAAGACGGTGCAAAAGATGGATACTTTGGAGATCGAAAAACCCTGCATCGATACGGGCGACGAATGCTACAACACGGAGTGGTCCACCGAATACACCATACCCAAGGCCTTTGGCGAGTATGTCAAAGCCTGGATCGCTCTGCATCTGATCGAACGGGCCTTCGGATTCCATGACGACGATACCGTTCCCCGCTCCTTCATCTTCAATATGAGCGTCGGATACGATCTGGAGGGGATTCGACTGCCGAAGATGGACGCCTACCTGAACGATTTGATGGATGCCTCTTGCAACGGTTTTTTCCAGGAATGTCTCGATCGGCTTGATCGCTTTCTGTCCGACGGCTCGAAATCGAGCGACCCCGGTTTTATCGAGAAGTTCGACAGGTTGCGTGGGCTTCCCTCGAACATCTCTCCCGTTATCTGCCGTTCGGTTACGCTGTCGACCATGCATGGCTGCCCTCCCGATGAAATCGAGGCCATCTGCACCTACCTGCTTTCCACAAAAAAACTGCATACGTTCGTGAAGCTGAACCCGACGCTTTTGGGATATGCCACGGTAAGGAGCCTTCTGGACGGTCTGGGTTTCCAGCGCATCGAACTGGGGGAAAAGACCTTTTCGGCCGACCTGCAGTATGCGGATGCCGTAGCGATGATCGGAAGGCTCCTTACAACCGCAAAAAAAACGAACGTTGAATTCGGCGTCAAGCTGACCAACACACTGGCTGCAATCAACAACAAAAAAGTACTGCCCGGCGAAGAGATGTATATGTCCGGCCGAGCGCTTTTCCCCCTATCGATCAATCTGGCTGCCAAGCTTTCCGCAGATTTTCAAGGAGGACTGCCAATTTCCTATTCCGGGGGAGCCACCAAGTGGAATATCGGCCAAATCTTCCGATGCGGCATCCGTCCCATAACCATTGCAACCGACATGCTGAAACCGGGTGGATACTATCGACTCGGAGATTGCGCCCACGCTTTGGAATCGGCGGAAGGCTGGGAAAGCACGGGGCGGATCGACGTAGGGAAGCTCTCCCACTTGGCGGCGGACTCCCGCACAAGCGACTACTGCAAGCAGGAGTGGCGGGGGGATTGTCAGGCGCAGGTGGCTTCTCCTCTGCCCCTGTACGACTGCTGCGTGGCACCATGCGTAGAGGCCTGCGCAATCGGCCAGGATATACCGGAATATATCCGCTTGGTAGGACAGGGCGAATACGACCGGGCACTGGCAACGATAACCTCCAAAAACGCCCTCCCCTCCATTACGGGGCATATTTGCGATCATCAGTGTATGTTTTGCTGCACGAGACTGGACTACGAAGGACCCGTCAAGATTCGCGACATGAAGCGCATCGCCGCAGAGAGAGGAAACCGCAGACAGACTTCCGCTTTTTTTCGCGGCAAAGGAAAACGGGAAGTCAAAGTCGCCATTGTCGGCGCCGGACCGGCCGGCCTCTCGGCTGCCTACTTTCTGGCCCAAAAGGGGTTCGATGTGACCGTGCTGGAAAAACGCAAATCGGCAGGAGGCGTCGTAAGCAACATTATACCGAAATTTCGGATTCCTGCCGACGCGGTCCAAAAGGATATACGCCATATCGAAGAGCTGGGAGTGAAGTTTGTCTATGGCGTCTCCCCCAATTTCAAGATCGATGCGCTAAAAAAGGAGGGATACAAGTATGTCTGCGTGGCGATCGGAGCGGAAAAGGGCTATCCAATCGATTTAAAAGGCGACAACAGAAGCATATTCAATGCGCTGGACTTCCTGGCGCAGTATCGTGAAAACCCCGAAGGCATTCGACTTGGCGGAAGCGTCGCCGTTGTCGGCGGTGGAAATACCGCCATGGACGGTGCCCGCGCTGCAAAGCGAGTGAAGGGTGTGGAAAAGGTGACAGTCCTCTACCGCCGTTCTCTGGAACAGATGCCGGCGGACCGCGAGGAATACGACATGGCACTGGAGGATCGGGTCGATTTTCGCTTTCTTGCCAACCCGGAACGATTCGATAGCGACGGTACGCTCTCCTGCCGCACGATGAAGCTGGGAGATGCGGACGAAAGCGGACGCAGAAGACCTGTAGAAACGGAAGAGCTGTTTGCTCTCAAGGCTGATTCGGTGATTTCCGCCATCGGCGAAAAGGTCGATCAGAAACTGCTGGCCGAAAGCGGCATTCCTCTCAATACGCAGGGATGGGCAAAAACGGATACGGAAACTCTCGAAACCACAGAAAACGTCTTCCTGATAGGAGATGCGCAAAGCGGACCGGCAACTATCGTTCGCTGCATCGCCGATGCAAGGATCGCCGCCGATACGATCGCAAAAAGAGAGGGAATAGAGAAACCCACGGATCCTGCGCCGACCGTTACGAAGGAGCAGTTGGAACGCATCCATCAAAGGAGGGGAACCCAAACGCCGGCTTTGGGCTTGGAAACGGACGGGGAGTCTTTCGCAAAAAACGAAGCATATAGATGCCTCGAATGCGACCTCGTCTGCAACAAATGCGTCGACGTCTGTCCTAACAGAGCAAACGTGGCGATCCCTTTGGCACCCTCGCCGGAATTCAGAGATGCGTTTCAAATCGTTCATTTGGACGCATTTTGCAACGAGTGCGGCAACTGCGGCTATTTTTGCCCGCATCGCGGTCTGCCGTACAAAGACAAACTGACGCTCTTCAACCGGGCAGACGATTTTCATAACAGCACCAATAGCGGTTTCTGGGTGGACGGCAACACTGTGCATCTTCGTCTGGCTGAAAAGGAAACGCAGGCAACCGTAAAAATCGACGGAACTGTCGCTTTCGACGGACCACACGACGAATCGTTCGGCAAGGCTCTTCGGGTAACGGAGGCAGTTCTTAAGGAACACGGCTATTTGCTTGGTCCCGTGGAGCAGTAGAGGGAGACAAGGCATCCAAACGAATCCCTTGATCGGAACAAAGCACCAAACAGTTTATCCAGGAAGAATCATGATTGTCTTAAAAAACGCCACTCTGCTGCAATTCGAACCGGCCAGAGTGGATTCGGAGATCGATGTTGTCATCGATAGTGACAGGATAGCCGCAGTAGGCCCCGGTGCGGCGGATAGCTACCAAGCGGACAGAACCATCGATCTGAACGGACGGATCGTTATGCCCGGACTTGTATGCAGCCATAATCACTTCTACTCGGGCCTTTCGCGCGGAATCACGGCCAACATTCCGCCATCCGACGATTTTGTTTCGATTCTGCAAAATCTCTGGTGGCGCGTCGACAGAGCCATCGACCGGGAGATTCTGTTCTATTCAGGTTTGATATGTGCGATGGAAGCGATCAAAGCGGGAACGACTTCGGTGATCGACCATCACGCTTCTCCCTCTTTTGTCAAAGGATCTCTTTCCGTTTTAAGGGATGGATTCGAAAAGGTCGGCCTTCGCGGTATCGCCTGCTACGAAGTTACGGATCGCAACGGTACGAACGAAATGGAGCGGGGGATCGAAGAGAATGTCGAATTCGCCAGCAGTGTCGGCGAAACGCCACTTGTGGAGGCCATGATTGGCGGTCACGCTCCCTTTACGCTGCCGGATGCGGCACTGGCTCTGATGCGGGAGGCGGTAAAGGAAACTGGAAAGGGAATTCATATCCATGTGGGCGAGGATCTTTTCGACGTTTCCCACTCTCATGCCGTCTACAGAGAGAACTTGATCGAGAGACTGTGCCGATTCGATCTATTGAACAGCAAGGGAATCGTAGCCCACGGCACCCATCTGCCGAACGGCGATATCGATTTGATCAACGAGGCGGATTGCTTTCTGGTGCACAATGCCCGATCCAATATGAACAACGGAGTGGGCTACAATAGAAAACTAGACCGCTTCAAAAATCTGGCGCTAGGAACCGACGGCATCGGCAGCGATATGTTCGAAGAACTCAAATTCGCCTATTTCAAGCACAAGGACGACAGAGGACCGATGTGGCCCGACAGCTATCTGCACTATCTCCAAAATGGGAACAGGATATTGGAGCGCAGTTTCGGGGATCGATTCGGAAAAGTAGAGGTAGGTTACAAGGCCGATCTGGCGGTTTTGGACTATACAAGCCCGACGCCTTTAAATGGCGATAACATCGCCGGGCATATGGCGTTTGGTTTGGGAGCGCAAAACGTCGAAACGGTCGTTGTAAACGGAAAAATCCTTTACGAGGACCGCCGTTTTCCGTTCGACGAAAAGCCGATCTACGAGGAGGCGCAAAAGGCCGCTCGTAGATTGTGGGACATTGTTGACAACATGCCGTGATAGGTAAAGAAGCGCATTGGACCCGGCTATCGCGTTTGCTATATGTCGATTTTCCCAGTGGCTATTTTATGCAGGACCGAAGTGATAAAAGTTTGATATGGAATTCCCTCGCTTAGTGCCATTGCTTTAATTCTAGGAATGTCCTTTTCTAGAATTCTAATATTAATCGGCTTTCTCTTGAGCGATGCGGAAGCTATTTCCCGATATTTTTTCTTACTGAATTCCAGCTCTTCCTTAGAGATCGAAGAGTACTTCCCCTCTTCAATTTTTTTGAAAAGATCGAGTTCACTCTCTGTGTAAATCTCTTGGTCCGACTTCATTTGATCTCTCCGAATAGATTTTCTTGTGTTTTCTGCTGGGGTAAATTGTCTTCAAGAAGACCTCTCCTTCGCTTTCAACGAACGGAACGATATAAATATATCCGCCAATTTCCACGACAAAACTTTCCTGATTTTTACGGTTAACCAACGCATCTCGTCTTTAACCCATTGATTCGATTGCTTTAATTGAAGTTTTGGGTCACTGCTGTTAAATCGCCACTCGCATTTTATCAAGGGTCGGACCAACTTAATATGTTGATTTTATATATTTTTTGTAAAAAATGCTGGCTTTTTTCATTTTAAAATAGTATTTTAACCCTATTTTTTTCTATTTAACAGATTTTTATGGTTAATCGCCCTAGGAAAATCGAATTTTCATGCAAAGCGATATGGCACACCACTCAGCGGTGCCGCAAGCGGGAGTTCTTGTCGGAATTCGCCATCCGACCCAGAATCAAACATTTTCTGTTTAAAATGATATTTTATTGGGCAAAATATATTTTTAACGATAAAAAAACGCTAATATACACTATAAAGTTCAATATTATTAACATATTAATTTGGTCCGACCCTAATTCAATAACAGGATCAAAAGGAGACCACATATATTCACGATGACGGGAGTTGAAGAAATTCCGAACCTGCGGCCGAGAAGCGGCAAAGACATGCCATACCTGGTGAAGCGGGTCCGCAATGCGATCCCGAGGTACAATCCGAAACGGGAGGACTGATCGTGGGACCAAAATAGGAGACCATTATTATCTGGAGCGACGGGGACGGCGCCTTCGTCGACAGTACCGACCGTTTGGAAAAAAGGATTCTGCGACCGGGCATCTATCTGGCCAAAATTCGCGACAAGACCTTCAGTATCCGGGTGCCCGAAGGATTTTAGGGAAAATTTTCCGTTATTTGGACACAAAAAGACCCGCAAAAGCCTTTTATTAAAGGGATTCGCAGGTTTGGCACGCCAG
>CAZLTI010000101.1:0-10286 GCA_964562335.1 uncultured Pseudomonadota bacterium
CAGCCCGACCCGGAGGAGGTATCGGAAATTGCGCTAGAAGCTGCTCCGGTAGGTATCCATAATTTTGTCGGGGGAGGTGTTTTGCAGGGCGCGCCTGATCTGGCGGACGGCTTGCTGCGTGCGCTCTTCGTTCTCCACCAGAGCGATTCTGAGAAATCCCTCTCCCTCCTTGCCGAACCCGATTCCGGGAGACACGCATACTTCCGACTCCCTGAGCAGAAACTGACAAAACCGAATACTGCCGACATGTCGATACTTCTCCGGTATGGGCGCCCACACGAACATCGTAGCCTGCGGCTTGGCGATTTGCCATCCGGCTCTGTTCAGACCGTCGACCAGGATGTTTCTGCGGGACTGGTAGATGGAGGCATAGTGGGCGGGTGTGTCTTTCCAATGCTTGCGAAGCGCTATAATCGCCCCAACCTGTATGGCGGTAAATATGCCGTAGTCGTAATATCCTTTGATTTTTTCCAGCGCTTTGATAATAGCGGGATTTCCAAGGCAGAATCCGATTCGCCACCCCGCCATACTGAAGGACTTGCTCATCGAAATGAACTCCACTCCCACCTTCCTGGCATCGGGAACTTCCAGAAGGCTGGTGGATTTGTGTCCATCGAAGGTTATGTCGGCATAGGCAAAATCGTTCACAAGAATGACCTCATTCTTCAACGCAAACTTTACGATCTCCGCAAAAAACTCCCTTTCGACCACCGTAGCTGTCGGATTGTGGGGAAAGTTGAGGAACAGCAGCTTGGGTTTGGGCCAGAGCATCTGGTAGGTGGAGAACAAATTGGAGATAAAGCTGTCTTGATCCCTGCCTATCGGCACGGTGATGACGTTGGCTCCTGCAATAATGGCGCTCCAAATATGGATAGGGAAGGAGGGAGAGGGCACCAGCACCGAATTTCCCGGTCCCAACAGTGCCAAAGAGAGGTGGGATATCCCCTCCTTGCTGCCGATCGTGGCAATGATCTCCTCGTCGGGTTGCAGCGAAACGCCGTACTTGTTGCGGTAGAACTTGGAAGCCTCGTTCAGCAGCTGGGGAATTCCCTTGGACGAGGAGGAGTACCGATGGGCTTTGGGATCGGTCAGAACTTCCCTGGCCTTTTCGATAACATCCTCCGGTGCCGCCTTGTCCGGATTTCCCATCCCCAAGTCGACAATGTCGCGCCCATCGCGCCGCATCTGCGCCGTTAGCGAGTTTAACTTCCCAAACAGATAGGGAGGAAGGCTCTTCAGTCGTTCGGAAACCTGGATGTTCATCGCCCTGTTACCCCGTATTGAAGGATTTATCCGGCAAAGAACCGGATCGTCGAAATATATCGACGCATAATGGAACCTCGGAAAAACGCCCAAAAAGCCGTTTTGCCCATTGGCAGTGCCGTATACGGTACGCTGCGGCAAAGTATCGATTTCGCCGCTACGCTATCTCTTTTTCGGACGACTGACAATCCGAATGACGTGCGGCGCTCGTCCGGCGCATAAGATTCCCGCCTGTGCGGGAATGACAACATAGTTCTTCGCCGCTGGCCGGCAGACCTTTTGGAACAGGGAGCTGGAGATCATGTAGTCTGCCGTGGCGCGATTGCAGGCAGTGGCGGCGCAGTTCCGACACAATTGATTTGCCGAACTTCTTTTCAAAGAATAGGATACACTCTCACAAGGAGCGAAAGACCACACCTCTCCCATTGTCGCTATGGTCAAACGAATCAACCGGTTCTACAGTCAGTTTTCCAACGACAGCCGGATTCTCATTCCCATCGATGCCGATCCGGATTCCATCTCAAGCGCCATAGCGATAAAACGCCTTTTGTGGCGACGGTCGGCCGGAGTCGTAATCGCCAACGTCAATCGGATCAAACGTCCCGACAATTTGAAAATGATCCAGTTGCTTGGCATCAAGCTGGTTCCCCTGAACGGAGTGGACCCATCCCAGTTCAACCGCATCGTATTTGTCGATTCGCAGCCGAACCACAACGTCAAGTTCTCTTCGCTAAAACCGTCGGTCATCATCGACCACCACGAGGAGGGCCCGCTATCCCAAGCGCCCTATACGGACATCCGAACGGACTACGGCTCCACGGCAAGTATCATAACCGAATACCTGCAAGAGGCCAAAATCAAGCCCTCCATGAGACTGGCAACCGCACTGTACTATGGCATTAAGACGGACACGAACAATTTCGCCAGGAAAACGATATTGGCGGATATCCGCTCTTTTCAGTACCTTCATCCCTTTGCCAACCACAACATGTCCCTGCAGTTCGAACAGGCCGAAATGAATATCTCCTTTTTGAAGACGTTCAAAAAGGCCATCGACAACAAATCGGTACGCAAGGGGCGCATCTGCGTTCATCTTGGTCCGGTTCCCAACCCGGACGTATGCGTCCTAATCGCCGATTTCTTCCTGCGAATCGACAATATTTTCTGGAGCATCGTTTCGGGCATTCATATGCAGAAACTGATTATCGTGTTCCGCAGTCACGGCTTCCGCCGACATTCGGGAAAACTTGCCCAGAAAAGCTTCGGCACTTTGGGATCCGCCGGAGGACACATGGGCATGGCCAGGGCCGAAATTCCGCTTACCGCGCTGAAAGAGAAAATCGACTGCCAAAACGAAAGAAGGCTGCAAAACTGGATCATCAGACAATTGAAACGATAGAGACCCGCTGCGAAACGGCGAAGCACTGCGACAGGCCCAAAAGCCGGATGCAATCCGAAAGGGCTGTCGCGACAGGTATTGTGGCAAGGCAACACGAGACAGGAATGGAGGAGAAGTCGACCAAGACGACAACAAAAATCGAGTGCGAGACACTGTTCGGAAAACGGCGATGGGTCTCCAAAAAAAAGATTCGCTTTCGTCCTTCGGCATATGGCATCGTCCTGCAAGAGAATAGGGTCCTGCTGGTAAAAAACTGGAGAACCGGAAAGTTTATGCTGCCCGGAGGCGGTCTCGGAATCGAAGAGACCGCCGAAACGGCTCTGCAGAGGGAAATCAGGGAGGAGACGGGCATCGCCGTCTCCGATCCCGTTTTCGTGCAGTTTGCCGAAAACTTCTTCTTTTACGATCCCCTGAAGGAGGCCTATCACGGTTTGATGTTTCTCTATCGTTGCAAGCCCGCAACAACCCAACTGATCGACTCCTCTCAAGTAAACGATGCCGAAGCGACGGAACCGCAATGGGTTCCGATAGCCGAACTAAAACCGGCCGATTTTAACAATTTCGGCGAGCGCGTTTTAGACTGCATCCGCATGGTGGCCGAAACCGGAAAAAAGCCGGACAGTACCGATACGCGAGGCGGAAAGGGACACTCCATAAAATAGGGCCGAAAGGGTATGAGTCTATTCAAAGAGCTGTTTCACGGCGCCGTCTTCGGCATTGCCAATATCATTCCGGGCGTATCGGGCGGAACGATGGCGCTCGTGCTCGGATTCTACGAAAGACTGATAGCCGCCATTCGTAACATCTCCCCGACGACCCTCCTGGCTTTTGTCGGTCTCCTGCGGTTCCGCAGGGAATCCCTCGACAGCTGGAGCACGGAAATGAAACGCATCGACGCCTTTTTTCTCGTTAGACTGGGTATCGGTGCATTGACGGCAATCGTTGCTCTTGCAAAAGTCATGACCCTTCTGATTCTTGAATGGCACGACCCGACATACGGATTTTTCTTTGGTCTGGTTCTGGTATCGGTGGTGTCGCCGTACCGACTGATCGCCAAAAAATCGCTGCCCGTTTTGGTGGCCGTACTGATCGGAGCAGTTTCCGCATGGGGAATAGCCGACTTTGCTTCGGGAGAGGCCTCCATCAAAAAAGTCCAAATGAAGCAGGATGTAATGCTGTCAAAAAAGGCGCAGAGCGACAAAACACCAAGTTTTGCAAATACCGTCGAAAGCAACCGAAATCCCCTCTTCTACCTTCGGTTCTTTTTTATGGGTGCCGTTGCCATCTCCGGTATGATACTGCCGGGAATTAGCGGTTCGTTTCTGCTGCTGCTAATGGGGGGATATTTTGAAATTTTACACGCGATCGTAAATCGGGACCTTCCTCTTTTAGGCGCTTTCGCTTTTGGATGCCTGGTGGGAGTGCTGCTTTTCACGCGCGTGCTGAACTACCTTCTAACGACCTTTCGCGATGCGACCCTTGGAACCCTGTTGGGATTGGTCCTAGGTTCCTTGTGGGCCGTATGGCCGTTCAAGCATACAGTGCAGGTGGGGGAGAAGACAGTCTATCTGCACAACCGTCTTCCGGCCTCGCTGGGGTGGAACGAATGGACGACGATAGTCTCGGCCCTCGTCGGTATGGCGATTATCTGCCTCTTTATCGGATTGGAGAAAAAGCGATAAATTGGCAGTAGGCGGGAAACGGAGGCGCGGACTTTCCGGAATAGAGGATCCACGGTCCGAACAGGGATCGACTAAGAGGGCGTCATCGACTTTGCCCTTAGTTTCGTTAAATTGTTCATGATCAAGTCGTGCTTCTTTTCATCCTCGTGGAGGTATTCCAGCAGAAATTTGGCAAATGGCGTGCGCACCTTTTCCAGCGTAAGTGCGGCGATATCGACCGCATCCTGCTCGATTTTTGCGTGCTTCTCCACAAATTCCGTCAATACGCTCATATCCTCGTGGGTGAACGTGACGGTTCCCTCCAAACTTTCCGCAATCAGCTCCAACACCTCTTGATGCTTCCGGGAATCCCGATTGATCGTATCGATAATACAAGAGATGAAGGGGTTCTCCGTTTTTTCCAGCAGACGGTCGGAAAGGCTGATGGTCGCTTTTTCTATGGCGATCCACTTTTTTATCAAATTGCGAAACTCCTCGCTTCTTTCGGCAGAATGTCTGCGTACCATAGTGCTCTCCTTTTAAGTGAACTTCTCATTCGACTGAAGACCAGCCTATCCGACTGCCCGATGCATTAAATCGCCCAACGTTGAAAAAGGCTTTACTTATTCCGCATTATTGCTGACAATCGTCGGAAAGTAGCCTATCGAGGCCACGGTCGCATTGTATGGGGAAATGCCATCAATGGCAATAGGGGAAGAAGCCGTGAACAGTATGATCGATCGGATGCTGGCAAAACCGTTTCAGCATCCGTGGATAAAGCAGTTTTGGGCGGATCGGTTCCAGAGTCTTCAATTCGAACGATCGCCGTGGACGCCCCTTGAGGGATCTCTTTCCGGCAAAAAAGTTGCCATGGTTACGACCGGGGGAGTCCATGCGGCATCCGATGTGCCGTTCGACATGTCGGACAGGGACGGCGATCCCAGTTTTCGTCTATTCGGCTCGAATTCGGGGGCGAATGAACTAACCATTACCCACGACTACTACGACCACACCGACGGAGATAGGGACATCAATATCATCGTTCCCCTGAAGGCGTTGCGTTCCTGCGTGGAGACGGGCATAGTCGGCAGTCTGTCCCGCGATTTCTTCGGATTTATGGGACACATTCGCGGAGACCATATCGGAACTTTGATCAACCGTTCCTGTCGGGAACTGATCCGGCTCTTGAGGCAGGATCTGGTCGACGTTGTCCTACTCGCCCCGGCCTGAGGCATCTGCAACCAAACCGTGGGTTTGATTCAGAGGGAGCTGGAACAGGCCGGTTTCGTTACGGTTGGAGTCTCCCTGGCGAAGGAGATCAGCGAACGAATAAAACCTCCCCGCACACTGTTTTTGCGATACCCGTTTGGGCATCCATTTGGCGAACCCTTTAAAAGAAATCAGCAGCTTAGAATCGTGAAAGACTGCTTCCGGTGCATCGAAACTGCAAAGGAGGCGCCGACATTGATCGAAAGCCCCTATCGGTGGAAGCGGACCAAGTTTTGAGTTCGATTGAACGGCAGAAGACAGACGCTTCGATCGTCACACAACATGAAAAACGAACCTATGGAATCGGAAACCGTTCGGACCCTATCCTGCATCAAAGGGCGCAAGTCGATTCGGGCGTTCCTGGACAAACCCGTTCCCCGCGAACTGCTTGTCGAACTGATGGAAACGGCCCGATGGGCACCCTCTTCGACGAATATGCAGCCCTGGCGGGTTCTCCTGCTCACGGGAGAAAAAAAGAGAGAGCTCGATAGGATGCTGCTGGACCTGTTCGATCGGAATTCGGAGACGGATATAGAACTGAAGACCTACCTGGATCCATGGTGGGAACCCTACCGTTCGAGAAGGCGCGAATGCGGATTGGGTCTTTATCGGGCTTTGCATATCGGGAAGGACGACAAACATAAAATGCGGGCATCAATGAGAGAAAACTTTCGCGCTTTCGGGGCTCCGGCGGTACTGTTTCTGTACATGGATGCCGATCTGAAAGAGGGCTCCATTCTGGACTGCGGGATGTTTCTGCAAAACGTCATGCTGGCTGCCCGAGCCTTGGGGCTGGAAACCTGTCCCCAGGCCTCCACGGTTCAATACGCCCGCGAATTGAAACGATTTTTAGGCCTCTCCTCGAAACACAGGGTGATTGTCGGATTGGCGATCGGATACGGGGACTTCGACCATCCGGCCAACTCCCTTCGCACCACCCGAGTGGAACCGGACGAGTTCGTCACTTTTTTGGAGTGAAAGGCGCCTCCAAAAAACAGGATAGAATCGGATCGCGAAAAACGCGATCCAAAACATGGTCGCCCCGGCGGCGGATGTTTTGGTAGCGGGTTTCGGAGGAGCAGGATTTCGACAACCAACAATATCGAGGATAGACGATGTTAAACGAATCCATGCAGAAAGCCCTAAACAAACAGATCAATTACGAGTTTTACTCTTCGCAACTCTATCTCTCCATGTCCGCCTATTTCAACTCGGTCGATTTGGACGGATTTGCCCATTGGATGAGAATTCAATATCGGGAGGAGGTGTATCACGCCATGAAGCTCCTGGATTTCATCCACACCCGCGACGGCAGGGTCAAACTGGACACCATCGAAGAGCCGAAGTTCGAGTGGGAATCGCCCCTGCATGCCTTCCAGGACACATACGAACATGAAAGGTCCATCACAGTGCGCATCAACGAGCTGGTTGCCAAATCCATTCGGGACAACGATCATGCCACCCAAAATTTTCTCCAGTGGTATATCGCCGAACAGGTGGAAGAGGAGGCGTCCGCAAAATCGGTCATGGGCAAATTGAAACTTGCGGGCAATTCCAACAGTGCCGTTTTGCTACTGGATCAGGAGATGGGCAAACGGCTCCTATCCATCCCGAACGAGGACTTCGGAGCGATCCAGCAGCCTTAGACACTCCCTTGGCCCTCTCGCACCGAGTATCGAGTCCACTGCCGGGGGACGCCCGCTCTCGGTGCCAAGGAGGTAGCCGATCTGCGCGCATACCGGAACCGCTATCGACAAACATACGACGGAACATGCCGGCAACCCCGAAGAAAAAAATGATCACCGAAACGGCCACATATGCGTTGGGATGCTTCTGGGGACCCGAATTCCACTTTTCGCAAGTCGAAGGCGTCGTTTCCTGCCGGGTAGGATATGCGGGGGGACACAAGGAGCAGCCAACCTACGGGGAGGTCTGCAGCGGCACCACGGGACACGCCGAGGCGGTGAAGGTCCAATACGATCCGCTACGGGTGGACTATCGCACGCTGACCAAACTGTTTTTCGAAATACACGACCCCACTCAGTCCGGGGGGCAGGGCCCGGATATCGGCGATCAGTATCGCTCCATCCTGTTTTACCATAACGAAGAGCAAAAGAGGATTGCCGCAGATCTGTCGAACCAGTTGAAGTCCAAGGGAGTACCGGTCGTCACGGAACTCGAACCGGCAGGAATCTTTTGGGAGGCAGAGCCCTATCATCAAGGCTACTATCGGAAAAAAGGCGGACTGCCCTACTGCCACACCTACACGAAGCGATTTTAGCAAGCGGGCGGATCGAACCGTTCGCCTGCCCCGGACGCAAGAAACTCAGGACGGTTCTCCCATAAAATGCAGCCCGTATTTCTTGTCGGAATTCATAATATGACCGATAAGCCAGTCCTTCACCATATTTAGCGTCTTTTGCGCCAAGTAGCCTATCTGTTCCTCGTCATCCTTCCGATACCCTTCGATCTTTTTGGCGAACGAGGCGTGTTCCCTCTTGTGTTCGCCGATTTCCGGATATCCGATGCTCTCCATAAAGCTCTCCTCCTCGCTAAAATGGTAGTTGACGTAGTCCGCCAACCGAACCAAGATCCCATCCAGCTTGCTGTCCTCCTGCCCCGTAACGATCGCGGAGTCAAGATCGTTCAAAATTGCTATGAGCTTTCGGTGTTGGGCATCGATCTTTTCGACTCCCACATTCATACTCTCGTTCCATTCCACTAGAGCCATAGTTTCCGATTCGCAATCTGCCGGTCCACGGTACCTGAAGCGGCAATGATGATCGTTTCCTTGCCGATTTCCACTGTCGGCAAACCATGCTGTACAATTCCGCCGATTCCTTCGTTCGACTCATCTTTACGTTTAAAACAGACCCGAAATCAAGCGAAAAATCATCCGCTCTTTCTCATCGCGAAAAGGATTCTGCCGATCAGGACGACATATGGCGAACGATCACTCCCTGAGTCAAATAGATCACCTGCTCCGCAATGTTCGTGGCATGGTCGGCCACCCTTTCCAAATGATGGGCAACGCGCTGCATATGGATCAAATATTCGGCATGTTCCGGCTTCTCTTTGACTGTTTGAAAAATAACCCGGTAGGCTCTGTTTTTTGCGGTATCGACATCGTCGTCAAGACGCAGGACCTTTTGAGCAAGAGCCTGGTTCCCTTCCGTCAGGGATTCCAGACAGATTTTCAGCATATACTGAACCTTTTCCGCCATCAGGGAGTAGTCGAAAGATCGGCAGGTTCTTTCCTGCGTTGCCATGATTTCGATCAGCTCGGCAATGTTGCCGGCCTCGTCGCCGATCCGCTCCAATTCGGCATTGATCTTCATGACGGCAATCACAAGCCGTAAATCCGTAGCAACCGGCTGATACAGAGCCAGCAGCTTTAAACACTCCTCCTCTATCTCCACCTCCTTTTGGTCGACTTCCAGATCCAACGAGATCACCTGCTCCGCCAACTCGGAATCCAAGGATTCCAAAGCCTGTATCACGTCCCGAATATTGTCGATCACAATATCGCCCAAACGAACGATATGCTTTTTCAGTCTATCCAGCTCCTTCTGAAATTGTATTTTCATTTCCGTGTTCCCACCTCCATAAGGGCATTTTGATCAATCAAAGTGCCCACAAGTTTTTGAAGAGAAGAATTCACACGCAAAGAGAGGCGGCTCGAAAGCGGCGGAACTCCCTTCATGTCCGCTGGGGAATATTCACCGAAAAGACATTCCCATGTTTGACGCTTTCGACGACCCTGACGTTTCCGCCGTATAGCTGCGCAATGTGTTTGACGATCGGCAACCCCAATCCCGTTCCGGCGTGATGCTTGTTTCGCGACTTGGAGACGGTATAGAACCTTTCGAAAACTCGCTCCCTCAGATCTTGGGGAATCGGCGGACCTTCGTCCTCGACTCTCAATTCGATTCTGCTTTCCATCAGTTGGAGAGAGGCCACAATGTTGCTGCCTTCGGAGTATTGCACGGCATTGCCGATCAAGTTGGAAAAAATGCCAAACAGATGCTCATATTTCATGTTCACCCGGGCAGGGACGAACTCGAACGAAATGCTCTTCTCCTTCCGATTGGAATAGAGCGCCTCCAAATCGGACAGCAGGGTTTGCGTATCGGCCGACGATTCGTTTTGGGGTTGCTCCTCCATGGACTCCAGTTTATGCAACTGCAGCACATTCGATATGGTATCGTTTATCTGTTTGGAGTTGCGGTAGATCCTCTCCAGAAACTGTCGCACCCTCTCCCCCGGCATATCCGAATCGTGAATAATGGTTTCCGCATACCCCATGATCATGGAAAGGGGAGTTCTGAGTTCGTGCGATATGTTCTCGATCAGTTTTGTTTTGTACTGCCGATATTTCGTTTTTTCGGTAATGTCGAAAAAAACGATCAACTTTTCGCTCCCCTTCGATCCATCCTTTGCGCTTTCCTTCTGCCCATCAAGGGTACCGCCCACTCCGATTCTGAGGTTGACGTTGTACAGTCTGGATTTGATCTCCCTCTCCTTCCAGACGTTGTTGTTCGTGCTGGACAGTATATCGCCCAAAACAGCGGAAATTTCCCTGTCTTCCGTGTCGGTCACGATGTTGTCTCCCTCCCGAAGATCGATATCCAAATACTCTTTTGCCTTTTTGTTGAAATGAAGGACTTCGTTGCTTTCGTTCAGAAGGACAATCC
>CAZLTI010000102.1:0-209 GCA_964562335.1 uncultured Pseudomonadota bacterium
TTTCATTATATATAAGGTCTATATTTTCCTTTAAAATTCAATTTTTTCCATATTTTTTATAATTTTAATATTCTCCATAAAGCCAATTGTGATGAGCCGGTAAAAAGTCGAAAACTGCGCGGATTGTCATTCCCGCAAGTGGGGGTTTCTGCCAAAACTCGTGACAAAAGATCCGATCCAAAATAAAATCTTTAAAATCATATTTTTTA
>CAZLTI010000102.1:219-598 GCA_964562335.1 uncultured Pseudomonadota bacterium
ATATGACTTTTTTGAAAGTTAAAGGCAGCAGTGAATGAAAAATTTTTAAATAAAATTTATCAGAATATTTAAAATTTCTTGCACTATAAATTACCTAATTTCATCCCTACTTAGCTTTAAATGGAAGTTGAGTTCAGATACTCATCCCAAAAATCGGTATCCCTCTATTTTAGCTTTAAAATCATATTTTTTATCTAAGAATAGGACTTTAAAGATAGAAATTACCTATATATTAAAATAAAATACAATATTATCAATATATTAAATTGGTCTGACCCCATAATAAACTTGCCGGTACACGTACTATTGTGTACACTGCGATGGTGTTGAATTCAACGGGAGGTCGAGATGCCAAAAAATATTACGCTCAGTGCCGATG
>CAZLTI010000102.1:608-1385 GCA_964562335.1 uncultured Pseudomonadota bacterium
GTGACAAAAGATCCGATCCAAAATAAAAACTTTAAAATCCTATTTTTTATCTAAAAATAGGATTTTAAAGATAATAATTACCACCATTGTAAAATAAATACAATATTATCAATATATTGAATTGGTCTGACCCCAAGAAAAAAATAAACTGACCCTAAGAAACTGACCCCAAGAAAACTGACCCCAAGAAAAAGTGCCATTGCACGTACTATTGTGTACACTGCGATAGTGATCAATTTGACGGGAGGTCGAGATGCCAAAAAATATTACGCTCAGTGCCGATGAAAGGCTCATCCGCAAGGCAAGAAAAAAAGCGCAGCGAGAGCACACCACTTTGAATGCCCAGTTTCGTCAATGGCTCGAGAAATATATCGGTATGGGTATGAATTCCAATGACTACCGGAATCTGATGAAACGTCTAAGCTATGCAGAGCCTACGAAACGATACTCTCGGGAAGAATTGAATGAAAGATAGATATTTTCTTGATACCAATATTTTTGTGTATTCTTTCGATTCCAGCGAGCCTACCAAAAAGGCCATCGCTCGCGATCTAATACAAAATGCGCTTAAAGAACAAATCGGGTGTATTAGCTCGCAGGTGATTCAGGAGTTTCTAAATGTATCGACCAAAAAATTTAATCCTCCACTCACTTACGACGACAGTTTGAAATATCTAAATACCGTTTTGGCCCCGCTTTGCGAGATATTTGCCTCTGTCGAGCTATACCGAAGAGCTATCGAAACATCTCAAAGATGGCAATATTCGTTTTACGATT
>CAZLTI010000102.1:1395-10265 GCA_964562335.1 uncultured Pseudomonadota bacterium
TATCGGACCGGCGGAGGCGGGCACGGAGCTTGACTTAACGGCCTGCTAAAATGCATTTCATGCCTCCGGAAGGCGGCGCGAGGAGGAGGAGTGGGGGGCGACCCGCCTAGTCGTTTCGTTTCAGCACTGCCAGGAAGGCCTCCTGCGGCACCTCGACGGAACCGAGCTGCTTCATGCGCTTCTTTCCTCTTTTCTGTTTTTCCAGCAACTTTCTTTTTCGCGTTATGTCGCCGCCGTAGCATTTTGCCGTAACGTTTTTTCGCAGGGCGCCGATCGTTTCCCTGGCGATGATTCTGCTGCCGATCGCAGCCTGTATGGCGACTTCGAACATCTGTCGCGGGATCAGCTTTTTTAGCTTTTTGGCCAGTTCGCGTCCCTTGTGGGCGGCTTTGTCGTTGAAAATCACCACCGATAGGGCATCGACGATCTCTCCGTTGAGCAGGATGTCCATTTTGACCAGTTTTGACCTTCGGTAGTCCTTCAGTTCGTAGTCGAACGATGCGTAACCCTGCGTCAGGGACTTCAATCGATCATAGAAATCGAAAACGATCTCGCTGAGCGGAAACTCGTATTTCAGGGCAACCCGGTGTTCGCCTATATAGTCCATCCCCGTTTGCTTTCCGCGCCGTTCCAGGGCCAACTTCATGATATTGCCGACAAACTTGCCGGGAATTAAAATCCGCCCCTCTATGTAGGGCTCTTCGATATAGTCGATTTCACCCGGCGGGGGCAGCTGGTTTGGGTTCTCGATCTCCTTCATTCCTCCCTTTTTCCCGTGAACTCGGTAGATTACGGTAGGCGAAGTGACAAGGAGGGTCAGCGCAAATTCTCTCTCCAAACGCTCCTGAACGATCTCCATATGCAGCAACCCCAGGAACCCGCAGCGAAACCCGAACCCCAAAGCGTTGGACGATTCCGGTTCGTACCTGATGGCCGAATCGTTCAGCGCCAGTTTGCCGAGCGCCTCCTTCAGATCCGGGAAGTCGTTGGAGTCGATCGGATAGATGCCGCTGAAGACCATCGGCTTGACCTCCTCGTATCCCCGCAGCATTTCGGAGGCCGGATCGTCGCTTGAGGTGATCGTATCGCCGATTCTGACATCGCCGATGCTTTTGATGGATGCGGCCAGATACCCGACCTCTCCGGCTTTCAGTCGCGACAGCTCCTCCTTGAAGGGATTGAACCGCCCCAGTTGGGTGACCGTATACTCCTTGCCCGTAGCCATAAAACGGATGGAGCTTTTATTGGAGACCGTTCCGGCCATCACGCGAAACAGTACCACTATTCCGACGTAGGGATCGAACCAGGAATCGAAGATCAAAGCTTTGAGTCTACCTGCGGGATTGCCTGCGGGAGCGGGGACCAAAGCGACAATCTGCTCCAGAATCTCTTCGATTCCCACGCCGAGCTTCGCACTGGCCCGTACGGCAGAGGAGGCGTCCAGCCCGATCGAATCCTCGATCTCTTTCGCGACCCGTTCCGGTTCCGCCGCCGGCAAATCGACCTTGTTCAGGACGGGCACGATCTCCAAATTGTGCTCCAGTGCCAGATAGACGTTCGCTAGGGTCTGCGCTTCCACGCCCTGGGCGGCATCGACGATCAATAGGGCACCCTCGCAAGCCGCAATGGACCTGGAAACCTCGTAGCTAAAATCGACATGTCCGGGGGTATCGATCAGGTTCAGCAGGTAGGTCTCCCCATTTTTCGCCCGATAGGGAATGGAAACCGTCTGCGCTTTGATGGTTATGCCGCGTTCTCTTTCGATCTCCATGCTGTCCAGATACTGGTCCTGCGATTCGCGTTGCGTGAGCGCGCCCGTATATTCCAGTATTCTGTCCGCAATGGTGGATTTGCCATGGTCGATATGCGCAATGATGCAGAAATTTCTAACGTTGCTCTGCTTTATTGTTTCTTTTTGCACTGACCGATCTCCATGCCCAGCTTTCCCGTTCTTATCGACTCCAGTACCTTTACGCTTTTCAACCTTTCGAATACTATGTCGATCTTCTCTTCGGTTCCCGAAAATTCCACGATAATTCTCTCTTCCGACAGATCCAGCATCCTACCGCCGAATAGATCGACTATTTCATTGATTTGCTTGGAGGAGTCGCCGCTGTATTCCATTTTCACGATGGCAAACTCCCGCATGACGGATTCCGATTTTATCAGGCTTTTGGCTTTCAGCACATGTATTAGTTTCTGGGATTGCTTTCGAATTTGCTGCAGAATGGTCTCGTCTCCCCTCACGACGATCGTAAACCGGCTGATGCCGGGCATATGCGTATGTCCGACCGTCAGGCTTTCGATATTAAATCCCCTTCGCGAAAAAAGGGTCGAAATGCGGCTCAGAACTCCCGGTTTGTCTTCGACTTCCAAACAAATGACAAGTTGATTTTCCATGAAACGTTCTCCTTTGATGCCGGCATTGGAACGAGAGAAGGGTTCTGCCGACGATCGGATTGACATTTACGGAACCGTTGGAGGGTCCCTTAGGAGGATTGGGAAACTCTTTCGAGATCGAAGTCTATAAGGGTCGGAACTCTGCTGGATATGACTTTTCTAAGTGTAGGGCCGATAGCTTTCCTCTTGTCGATGCGGATGCCGACTCCGCCCATTGCCTCCGCAAGTTTGGGAAAATTCATATTTTTGGAAAAGTCGTGTGTCGTGTATCGGCAATCGTATGCCGAAGCCTGCAACTCCCTGATCATCGTCAGACGGTAGTCGTTTAGAATGCATACGGTAATGGGTACGCGGCGCTCCACGGCAACGGCGAACTCCTGCATCGTCATCATAAAACTGCCGTCTCCCGACAGGCAGACCACCGGCGTTTTTGGATCGGCATGCCATGCTCCGATGGCTGCGGGAAGTCCAAACCCCATCGTCCCCAATCCTCCCGACGTGATCAGAGGCAGATGTTTGGGGTTGGTGCAGTAGTGGCTCGCCCACATTTGATGGCGCCCGACGTCGGTACTGATATGCAGTTTTTGGTCGATTTTCGAGAGTTCGCCGTATATGACCGCCAGAATTTCCGCCGAATCCTTTGTCGAAAGAAGGGTCGTCCGCTTCGTTTCGGTCGTCCAGGGTTTCTCGAACCCCAGCTTTTTTTCCGCAATTTCCCGATTCATAATGAGCAGCGATTTTTTGATATCGCCTACGATCGGTACTCTGGTCGCGATGTTCTTCCCCGTTTCCGCCGGATCGATATCCAGATGGATAACTTTGGCATTTTTGGCAAAAAGGCTGGCATCGATTGTCGAGCGGTCTCCCATTCTCGTGCCGACGGCAAACAGCACGTCTGCCTCTTCGTGCACAATCCGATTGGCCGTCCTGTTGCCGTGCGTTCCGATCATTCCGATATAGAGAGGGTCCTGCTGCGAAATCACTCCGGTTCCCATCAGAGTCCGCACCACGGGAATCTGAAGGGAGCGGACGAACTGCAAAAACTCCGGAACCGCTCCGGCCGAAACGATCCCGCCGCCGAACAGAATGATCGGCCTTTTGGCTTTCTTCAGCAGGCTCAGCGTCCATTCAAGCGTCCTGACTTTGGCCTCCGTCGTCGGATTGTACCCCGGCAGACGAATCGGGTCGGAAAAGGAGTGGGGATATTCTTTCAGCAGAACGTCCTTGGGGAAATCCAGCAGAACGGGACCCTTTCTGCCGGTATTGGCCACGTGAAAGGCGGTCTGCAAAGCGGGCACGAGATCCTTTTCGTGAAAGATCAGTTCGTTGTGTTTCGTGACGGGCATGGTGATATTGATGCAGTCGACCTCCTGAAAGGAGTCCGTCCCGATGTGCGTGCGCGGTATTTGACCCGTTAGCGCCACAAGGGGAATGGAATCCATCATCGCAGTTGCCAAACCCGTTACCAGATTGGTCGCTCCCGGACCGGACGTCGCCAGACAGACGCCGGATCTGCCGGAAACCCTGGCAAACCCGTCGGCCATATGAACCGCTCCCTGTTCGTGCCGACTCAATACATGGGTGATGCCGGAGTTCGCCAGCTCGTCGTAGATCGGCAGGTTGGCTCCCCCCGGATAGCCGAAAATGGTATCGACACCGGCAGACTGCAGAAACCGAATCAGTGCCTGGGCCCCTGTGAGGTCCCGATCTTTTTTTTCCGGTTCGTCTGGCATCTTTGATCTCCTCCCTCCCTTTTTTGGGGCATTGCTTTCCGAAGGAACGTTTGAAAAATTCCGTATTTTGCCGCGCCGCAGCCTATTTGGGAGCATAGGGTCGGCGAAGTCAACCATCGATTATAAAGAGGGAACCTCTGCCGCAGGACTCTTCGTACCGTCATCCTCCTTCCGGGTCGCCGACTGCGGATTTTCGCTCTCCGACGGGACGGGGGCATCGGTATAGGAATAGACACGGTCGTATTTGTATCCCGTACCGGCAGGAATCAGCCGCCCGATGATGACATTCTCCTTGAGTCCCTTGAACGTGTCCAGTTTTCCCTGAATCGCGGCCTCCGTCAGGATTTTCGTCGTCTCCTGGAACGAAGCGGCGGATATGAAGGACTCCGTACTGAGCGCCGCTTTGGTGATGCCCAATAGCAGCGGTTCTCCAATGGCCACGCGTTTGTCGTCGTCCATCAGCTTGGAGTTGACTCTGTCCAGGTTCGTTTTCGACACGGCCTCTCCGATCAGGAAGGAGGAGTCGCCCGGATCGACGATTCGGATCTTCCGCATCATTTGACGGGCGATTACCTCGATGTGCTTGTCGTTGATCTTCACTCCCTGGAGCCGATACACCTCCTGCACCTCGTCGACCAGAAACTTCTGCAGCTCCTTCACTCCTTTGACCCGCAGAATGTCGTGCGGATTCGGGGAGCCGTCCGTCAGCTGCTCTCCCATCTTCACGTAGTCGCCTTCGACGACGATCACATGTTTCCCTTTTGGCACCAGATACTCTTTCGGACTGCCGTATTCGGGCTGCACGATGATTCTTCGTTTTTTTCTCAAATCCTCTCCGAACTTGACGTATCCGTTGATGTCGGAAATCTGGCAGGGATCTTTGGGCGATCTGGCCTCAAAGAGTTCGGCGACCCTCGGCAGTCCGCCCGTAATGTCTTTGTTTTTTGTCGTCTCTCTCGGGATTCTGGCAAGTATGTCCCCGGGAAATACGACGTCCTGCTCCGAAACCATCAGTTCCGCTCTGTTGGGAAGATAGAACCCGGCATGAATTCTCCCCTCGTCGTTTTTGATATCCTTGCCGGTTTTGGCATTCTTCAAAACGATCCTGGGTTTCAGGTCGTGATCTGCGGACTCCACGATCACCCGCCTTTCGTGACCGGTGTCTTCCGTTTTTTGAATTTTCAGGCTTTTCCCGTCTACGATGTCCTCGTATTTCACCCTCCCCTGGACGTCGCAGACGATCGGCAGCGAGAAGGGCTCCCAGCTGGCTATTTTGTCGCCCCTCTTGACGCTATCCCCATCGTTGAAGTTCAGAGTTGTCCCGACCGGCAGCAGATGCTTGTCGACTTCGCGATTGTTGCGGTCGATGATCGACAGTTCGGACTTTCTGGAAAGCAGCACGATCTGCCCGTCTTGGTTTTTTACGACTTTGGCATCCTTCAAATTCAGTTTTCCGTCGTTTCTTGTCTCCCAGTTGGTGGCCTCCACCTTTCTGCTTGCCGTACCGCCGATATGGAAGGTCCGCATGGTCAACTGCGTGCCCGGCTCCCCGATCGACTGGGCGGAGATCACCCCGACAGCCTCTCCGACGGAAACGGTCGTCCCTCTGGCCAGATCGCGGCCGTAGCACTTCGCGCAGATTCCGACCTCGTTTTCGCAACTCAGTACGGACCGGATTTTTACGCGCTCCACTCCCGGCATGTCGATTGCGTTTAGGTGCTCCTCCCGGATCATTTCGTCCGATTTGACGATCACCTCGTTGGTATAGGGATCGATAACGTCTTCCAGGGTGAAACGTCCCAGAACCCTTTCGCTCAGTTGTTGAATGACCTCTCCGTTCTCCAGCAGCGCCTCGATCTCCAAACCTTCGGCAGTGCCGCAGTCTTCGGAAGTAATCACGCAGTCTTGCGCCACGTCTACCAGCCTTCGGGTCAGGTATCCGGAGTTTGCGGTTTTCAAAGCCGTATCCGCCAGCCCCTTTCTGGCTCCGTGCGTGGAGATGAAGTACTGCGAAACGTTCAGACCTTCGCGAAAGTTGGAGGTGATCGGCGTTTCGATGATCTCCCCGGTAGGTTTGGCCATCAATCCCCGCATTCCGCCCAACTGTCGGCTTTGGTGCTCCGAACCCCGTGCCCCCGAATCGGCCATCACGAAAATCGGGTTGGGCATTTTTACGCCGCTGGCGTCCTCGACCTCCTGCGCCATGGCCGTCTTCATCTCCTCCCCCACTTCATTGGTGACCTTGGACCAGATGTCGATAACATTGTTGTAGCGTTCGCCGTCGGTGATGATCCCGTTTTCGTGCTGGCTTTGAATGAACTTAACCTCTTCGAATCCCTTTTCCAGCAGTTCGTTTTTGGTTTTGGGGATGACCATGTCGGACATGCAGATGGAGAATCCGGCCTTTGCCGCATGGTAGAAGCCGAGATCCTTTAGCCCGTCCAGCATCTTGACGGTTTTTACGTTGCCGGCAATCCGATAGGAATGATCGATCAGAGATTCCAGGTGTCTCTTTTTTAACAGTTGGTTGACCATGGAGAAGTCTATCTCATCCGGAACGACTTCATACAACAATACCCTGCCGGTTGTCGTCTTGACCATTTCCCCGTCGATTCGCACTTCGATTCTCTCTTGGAGATGCAAAAACCCCTGTTCGTATGCCTGCCTGACCTCGTTGAAATTGGCGAAGATCTTCCTCCTCCACGGGTTGTCGGTTTTCATAGCGGCGGGGCGCGTCATCCAGTAGATTCCCAGCACCATGTCCTGCGTCGGAGTCATGGCGGGACGCCCGGTGGCAGGAGAAAGGATGTTGTTCGTCGCCATCATCAGCACCTTCAGTTCCAACTGCGATTCGACGGTCAGAGGCAGATGGACGGCCATCTGATCGCCGTCGAAGTCCGCATTGAAGGAGGTGCAGACCAGAGGATGCAGGGTAACCGCCTTCCCTTCGATCAGCATCGGCATGAAGGCCTGAATTCCCAGCCTGTGAAGCGTCGGGGCCCGGTTGAGCATAACGGGATGGTCGACGATCACGGCATCCAACGCGGCCCAAATCTCCGGATCGTTATTTTCGACCATATTTTTCGCCACTTTGATGGTGGCCGCGTAGCTGTGTTCGATCAGGTAGTTGAAAATGAACGGCTTAAACAGCTCCAACGCCATCAGTTTGGGAATTCCGCACTGGTTCAGCTTCAGCTCCGGCCCCACCACGATGACGGTCCTCCCCGAGTAGTCCACGCGCTTGCCCAGCAGATTCTGCCTGAAGCGTCCGCCCTTTCCCTTGAGGGAGTCGCTGAGCGACTTTAGCGGTCTTTTGTTCGTACCCAGAATGGGCCGTCCCCTTCTTCCGTTGTCGAACATGGCGTCCACAGCCTCCTGCAGCATCCTCTTTTCGTTCTTTACGATGATTTCGGGAGCGTTCAGATCTATCAGGCGTTTCAAGCGGTTGTTTCTGTGGATCACCCGTCGGTAAAGATCGTTGAGATCGCTCGTGGCGAACCGTCCGCCATCCAGGGGTACCAAAGGCCGCAATTCGGGAGAAATGACGGGAGCCACTTCCAAAACCATGCTGGAGGGGCTTATGCCCGAATCCCGAAATGCCTCGACGACCTTCAGCTGTTTGATGATCTTTTTCCGTTTCGCTTCCGACGTCGCCTCCCGCAGCTCCTCGCGCAGAGTATCGCTCATCTCTTCGATATCCAAATCGTTCAGCAGCTCCAGAATGGATTCGGCGCCCATGCCCGTCCGCAAGTCGGAATACTGCTCCTTCAGCTGACGGTTTTGCTCTTCGCCGATCACGTCGCCGATCTTGAGGTCGGTTCTGCCCGGATCCAAAACCGTATAGGCGTCAAAGTAGAGGACCCGCTCCAAATCGCGTAGCGTCATACCCAGAATATTGCCGAGGCGGCTGGGCAGCCCCTTTAGAAACCAGACGTGCGATACCGGGCAGGCCAGTTGAATGTGTCCGAGCCGTTCCCTTCTTACGTTGCACTGAATCACCTCGACTCCGCACTTCTCGCACGTTATTCCCCGATGTTTCATCCGCTTGTATTTTCCGCAGATGCATTCGTAGTCGTTGACGGGACCGAATATTCTCCCGCAGAAAAGTCCGTCGCGTTCGGGTTTGAAGGTTCGATAGTTGATCGTCTCCGAAGTCCTAATCTCGCCATGGGACCAGGAGGCTACCGCATCGGAGGAAGCCAGACTGATTTGAACTGCGTAGTAGTCTTGGGGATCGATGTTGTCGGAACTTATTAGCTTGTTCAAAAATACCTCCTTATTTGGAAAGACGGTTCGCCTACCGAACCAAAAGAATCTTCGAAAAATAGGGTTTTACGGCTCCTCGGCGCTTTTCGGAGGTCTCTCGAATCCTCCGGCGGCGGGCGCAATGCCGCGAATAGGTGTTGGAACTCTCTACCGGCGCATCGCTATTGGACAAACGGGGAATCCTGTTCGAAGAAACCTTTGTCCTTGATCAGCTGAAAGTCGAGACATAGCGACTTCAATTCGTTTATCAGGACCCTAAAGGATTCCGGAATGCCCGTTTTCGTATCGTGCCTTCCTTTGACTATCGACTCGTAGATTTTGTTTCTTCCCGAAACGTCGTCGGATTTTACGGTCAGCAGTTCGCGCAGCGTGTATGCCGCGCCGTAGGCTTCAAGCGCCCAAACCTCCATCTCTCCGAATCTCTGGCCTCCGAATTGCGCTTTGCCGCCCAACGGCTGCTGCGTTACGAGC
>CAZLTI010000103.1:0-10259 GCA_964562335.1 uncultured Pseudomonadota bacterium
AGACACTATCGGCAGCAAAGGTCAAGCCGGAGCATAGCTATTTTCAAGTCCGGACACCAATTCCGGGCAGCAGTCCCAAAATTGACAACTTTCGATTTTGCTGCAAACATTCGGGCAATCGTCGAACCTTGTGTCCGGGAGGAAAGTGGCGTACCCTTTGTTTACCGGTTCATCAATCAATAATCGATGACATTGCCTACCATAGTGGTCGTATCGCAGATCGCAGCATCGAATGCCGTTTCGACAAACAGGCGGGGTTTCCGTGAAACGCGACAAGGAGAGGTATTCCATTCAGGCCGTGGAGAATGCTCTAAACGTACTTGAGCAGTTTCGGGGCAAAAGGGCCGAACTGGGTTTAACGGAGATCGGCCAAAATTTGGGACTGCATAAAAACAACGTCTTCAGGCTGCTCGCCACGCTCGAAAGCCGCGGATACGTAGAACAGAACAAAAACAGCGGACGCTATCGACTGGGCATCGGATCGCTGGAACTGGGCCGCGCCTTTTTGAGCCATACCGGTTTGATCAAAGTGGCCGTTCAAAGGCTGAAGGAGTTGGGCGGCGAAGTCGACGAAACGGCATATCTGAGTATCCTGAAGGAAAACCGGGTGCTTTACATCGAAGACTGGGAGGCAAGAAGGGCGCTGCGGGTGGCTTCCAGAATCGGAGAGCGCCTCTCCCCGCTCAGCACGGCAACCGGCAAGGTATTTCTGGCGCATGCCGGCGAACAGCAACGAAACGAGATTATCCGATCGAACGAATTCGTCAGGCATACGGACTCGACGATCATGTCCGAAGGGGAATACGTACGGGAACTGGTCGAGGTGGAAAGAAACGGGTATGCGATCGACGACCAGGAAATGCATCTCGGCGTCGTCTGCATTGCCGGCCCGGTATTCGACTACAACGGCGATGTGATCGCTTGCATTTCCATCTCAGGCCCCTCCATCCGACTCACCGGAGATGCCGTCAGAAACTTCTACGCCAAACGGGTCGTAGAATGCTGCAAAAAAGTATCTACCGCCATCGGCTATAGAAGAGACTAGCGATTCGTCTCGACGGTTTGCTCCTCCACAACTCGCGGCAGCACATGGTCTTCAAAGTTCGGTTCGCTTTGCTCTGTCTGATGGCGCTGGGAACCCTCTCCTCCTGCTCTTCCAAAGTGGGTTATACCGTCGGTCCGGTCACGAGCCGGGTCGAAGGCACAATCTCGTTCGATGCCGGCCGCACGCGGTCGCAGCCCTTCGTGCTTGTCAAAAAGTTCCACCGCACCTTCATGGAGAGTTCCGCAGGCCATCTGCACAGCGTCAGCGCCGATCTTATCCTTCCCGATGAGAAGGGGGAGTATAGAGTCGACTTCGAGGCCGATGTCGACAGGTTGGAGCTGTTTTTCTTCGCCAAAGGCCATCGCGTCGAATCGGAATCCTTCGCCAGAACCCTCGGCATCGGCTCCTATCGATACGACGTCGTCTTGAAGCCGGACTCCATGTTTCGGGAATCCTTCTACCTCTCCATCAAACCCACCCTATCCGAATTCATAGTGGAGCCGCGCTACAAAATGCCGCAAAATAGACAGATGTTTCTCGCCAACTGGTTTCGGCAGATCGAGGAGGAACATCCTCCCGAACCTTGAAGGCGTCCTTCATCTACCCGCCCTCGTTCATTTCTTCAAACGCCTTCCGGCCGGGGCACTTTCCTGTTGAAGTTCCGATCTGACCGCCCTTTCGAAACGCTCGGTAATTCTGTTCTGTCCCGCTTCGACGTTGCGGACGGTGCCTCCGGAGTAGCCGATCCTCTTCCCGAACTGGTCGGCCGTCAATCCCCTGCTTCGGCGGATCTCTCTCACCCTTGCGGGAGTCAGACCCAAGCCGGACAGAACGTCCCCGTGACCGACCGTGCCGTCCCTTCCGCTTTCGCGGCCCTCCAGAAAGGCATGATCCTCGATCTCTTCCGCCAGAGCCATAAAACTCTCCATGGAAAAGGAGACGGCGATGACCCTGCCCTCCCCGTCCTTCAAAAAACTGGGCCGGTACCGGGAGAGCTTCACCCGTCCCTCCAGCAGTCGCATCTCTTCCATATTCCTCTCCTCTCCATTCGGTCGTGTACATGTCTTCAACATTAAATCATTATTTATGACATTATCAAGCATCGATATCATTTTTTATTGTCTTTTTGAGAGATGCTCGCCCAGGAGCAAAGCGCCGCAAAATACGCACGATAAGAAACTTGTGTAGACATAACGCACACATGGGAGTATTTTTGTATGCATGAAACCGTTCAAATGGAACCATCGAAAAAACCAATGGCTCATGGAGGCAAGAGACGTATCCTTCGAGGAAATCGTCTACTATATCCAAAACGGAGGTCTGCTGGACAGTCTCGAACATCCGAACCGGGAGTCCTATCCCGGCCAGAAGCTGTTCGAAGTAAAAACCCATAGCTACTGCTATCTGGTTCCGTACGTGGAAGAGGAAGAGTTCTATTTTCTGCAGACTGTCATTCCGGATCGTAAAGTGAAGAGGAAACATGAAAAGAAATCCAAGACTTGACGAGGAAGAAAAGGCGATTCTTCGGGACTATCGCAACAGCATCTACGTTTCCAAAGAGGAGGACCTGGAAAAGTACAGGAAAGCTGCGGAGGCGACGTTCAACAAAACGAAAAGAATCAATTTCAGAGTGACGGAAAGCGATTTTGCCGGCGTGCAGATTAGAGCGAGACAGGAGGGAATACCCTATCAGACTTTGGTCTCCAGCATTGTTCACAAATATCTTTCCGGACGTTTGAAGGAGGTGTGAGGGTTTTGGAGGGATCGCAGGACAAAACCCGCTAAGGGGAGTTATAGATGTAATGGATACAAGTAATGGTAATTAATGCTCATGCCCGTCGCACCTCAATATCCGTCCACAGGTAATGTTAACGTTGGGCAAACTAAAAAAAAAATATGGCTAAACACAAATTTGGCGGTCCTTGGACAGAAATAAAACTGGAAGTTTTAAAGAAATATTTACACTTTTATACACAGGCATTAGGCAAGAGATTTGAGTTGTTGTATATTGATGCCTTTGCGGGTACAGGAAATAGAACCGAGAATATTCCAGCAGCGCCCATTATGAGTGAAGAAGAGCACAGTATTACTTATGATGGATCGGCAAGAATCGCTTTGAAAATAGTTCCTCCATTTAACAAATATCTATTCATAGAGAATAATACAAAAAGATTCAAAGAACTCAGCAAGTTAAAAAAAGAATTCTCCAATCACTACATTGAAATTACAAAAGGTGATGCGAATGAAATCATTAAAAATATGGCGAAAAAAAAGATATGGAATACTGACAAATATCGGGGGGTTATCTTTTTAGATCCGTATGGATTAGAAATTGACTGGCATACACTGGAAGCAATTGCAGATACAAAATCATTTGATGTCTGGTTTCTATTTTCTATTAGTGGCGTATACCGGCAAGCCTCTTTATATTTCGATAAAATGGAGCAATACAAAAAAGAAAAGTTGACTCGTCTTTTTGGAACTGACGATTGGGAAGATACTTTTTATGGGACTTCCAAACAGAAAACTCTTTTTGGTGACGCAACAGTAAAAGAAAGGAAGGTCAATGTTAGACAGATGGAAGATTGGGTGCTCAACCGGCTGAAAGGATGTTTTCCATACGTATCGCAACCATTGGCTCTTCCCTCTTCGGGAACACAGCTTTATTCATTATTCTTCTGTGTTTCAAATAGCTCAAGAAAAGCAATTGAACTGGCAAAAAAAGTTGCGGATCACATTCTTCAGCAGCAAATAGTCGCCGGATAATTATTCCACATTCTACCGGCCAATACTCTGCCATTTGCTTTCGTATTTCTTCTTACTCCATCACTTCCCCACATTCCCCATTGTTTGAAGAAAAAAGCAACACCTTGAAGTTTGCATTGATTTTTTACCGGTTCTACCCATTCTGTACGCATAATTCTGGCTTTGGGGCCACTTTCTCCGCCAACAATAACCCAATGAATGTATGTCAAGTCGATTATTCCCAAACCCTCCAACAATGGTTCACAAGAGATAAATCTTATTCTTGCGTCAATATGCCTCAAATCGTCAATTCTCGGTAGCCCATGTTTTTTGTTTTCGACAGATACACCTAACCAAACATTCCCTGGAACCATGCGAGTCGAAAAGTATTCCCGCATAGTTTTTGAGCGTTTTGTCAATATCTGATAAGTATGTCGTTTGGTATTTTCAATTACCGAGAATACTTTATCGATAAAATCAAACGGAATTTTTTCGTGAAACAAGTCGCTCATACTGTTGACAAAATACATTGTAGGTTTTTTCTTTTTTAAAGGTTGCTCCAGGCGGTCTTGCATAAGAGATAGATCAAATCCTGTTTCGTACCCAGAAACACCCATTGCTTTCAACCTTTTTGCAATTCGTTCCGCATAACAATTGGTGCAACCCGGACTGACTTTGTCACATCCCGTTGTCGGGTTCCATGTTTGTTCAGTCCATTCAATCGATGTAGTTGTTGCCATAGTTATCTCTATTCGAAAGGTAAGGTAGTGGAAAGAGAGAATTTTATCGATGGAACTTCAGAAAGATCGCCATTTGATACCTCATACGCAACATTTGACTATAACTTGGATAGAGTACAACAATCCTACTATCATATCAATACAAGCAAGTAAAAGTAAGTAAAAGGATTGGTAAGTAAAGCGTAATAGCGGTGTAATAGGGTCGGACCAATTTAATTAATTGAAATTATGTAAAAATATTAAATAATATAGTATGTATTATTTTTAAATTGCTATTTTTTATATCAAAAATATATTTTTAAACAGTGAATAGAATAAAGGGACATCCTAAAAGGACGGAAAACCGATAGGCGGGGGTGGGACAGAAAAAAAATTTTGGAAAAGGGGAAGCGGTTCTCTAACGGATTGACGTTTGGCAGCAGCGGGGTTAGTCTTGATCCTCGCCGTTCGGGCCTCCTTTTTTCTTGCTTTGCATCCTCCGCTCTCCGGCCGTTTTGTGCGGGTCGGATTGGATGCGGCGAGCGCATCCGTCGTGCGTCGCAATAGGCGGACCGACTTGGCGGAACACGGTCGCAATTTGTAGGGCTGCGCCAAGACGAAAGCTCGGAGGCGGGTTGGTATAGCTGCGTAGAAGCGTCACGAATCGGAACAGGATCATGAAAAAAAAAGGTACGGAAATTATTCTACAGGCTCTTCGGGAAGAGGGCGTACAATATGTCTTCGGCTATCCCGGAGGTTGCGTCATTCCTCTATTTGACGAATTTTTGAACCACAAGGAGATCACGCTGGTGCGAACCCGTCACGAGCAGGCGGCGGCACACGCGGCGGACGGCTATGCGCGGGTATCCGGCAGGGCGGCAGTCGTCGTGGCCACATCGGGACCGGGTGCCACCAATACAATTACCGGAATTGCCACGGCCTCCCTGGACTCCATTCCCATGGTGGTCATTACGGGACAGGTGCGGCGTCAGGTGATCGGAACCAACGCCTTTCAGGAGGTGAACGTTCTGGGCATCAGCCGACCCGTCACGAAGCACAACTATCTCGTGAAGGAGATCGATCAGCTTCCGCGCATTCTGAAAGAGGCATTCTACATTGCACAGACGGGAAGGCCGGGTCCCGTGCTTGTCGATATTCCGGTGGACATTCAAAACGCCACTACGACGGTCGACATTCCCGCCAAGGTAGACATTCCCGGATATCACCTTCCCGACAGGGTGAGTAAAGAAAGGCTGCAGGAGGTGTGGGAAATGATCGCCCACGCATCGCGTCCTGTGATTTATGCCGGCGGAGGAATCAACCTGACCGATGCGGGCGAGGAGCTGGTGAAGTTTGCGGAAAAGGCCGGAATTCCCATTACGACCACCCTGCTGGGGTTGGGATGTATCCCGGAGGATCACAAACTGGCGCTGGGTATGCTGGGAATGCACGGACACTATACGGCCAACATCTCCATGACTCGTGCCGATCTGGTGATCGCTCTCGGAGCGAGGTTCGACGACCGGGTCACCGGAAGAGTGGACGCATTCCTTTCCCAGTCGAAAATCATCCATGTGGATATCGATCCCAGTGTCGTCAACAAAATCAAGGAGGCGAACATCGGAATCGTCGGAGACGTAAAGGATTTCCTGATCGACATCTCCGCAATCGCCAGTCCGTTGGATACGAAGCGATGGATCGACGAGCTGAAGACCATGCAGAAGGAGCATCCTCTGAGAAACTACAATAACCGGGAGATGAAGGAGGGGCAGCTCCGCCCGGAGTACGTCATAAACCGGTTTTCGGAACTCTGCACGGGCAGCGAGATCATCGTGGCGGATGTCGGACAGCATCAGATGTTTATGGCGCTCCATTACGTCTTTCGCAAGTCGAGAAGCTTTTTGACCTCGGGAGGCCTCGGAACGATGGGATACAGTCTGCCGGCAGCCATCGGAGCGGCTTACTGGAAGACCGATCGCAAAGTGATCTCGTTCTCCGGCGACGGAGGATTTCAGATGAATATTCAGGAGCTGGCGACGGTTCGGGCGTACGATCTGCCAATTGTGATGGTGGTGCTCAACAACGGCAATTTGGGCATGGTGAAGCAGTGGGAAGATCTGTTTTGGAACGAGCGCCATTCGACGACCATTTTCGAGTACAATCCCGATTTCGTCAAAGTTGCCGAAGCCTACGGCATCGAGGCCATTCGTATCGAAAGCAAACAGGGGGTTGAGGCGGCCATAAAAAAGGCGCTGAAGGCAGAGGGCCCCATTCTGCTGGAGTTCGCGATAGACCAGGACGCCCACGTATATCCGATGATTCCCGCCAACGACATCATCGAAAATATTATCGAGGGGGGCGACAGATGAAGCATGTCATTTCGATTCTAATAGAGGACAAGCAGGGAGCGCTGGCCAGAATCACGGAGCTGTTCACCTCAAGAGGATACAATGTCGACTCCATCTGCTCCGGAGACGGTGAAAGAGAGGGAACCCATCGCTGTACGCTGGTGACGAGCGGCGACGACCGGACGATCGGACATATCGTCAAACTGCTGGAGAACATCGTATACACATTCGAAGTCACGCTTCTAAAGCCGACGGCTACCATAGCGGAGGAACTGATGCTGATAAAGATCGGAATCGACCCCTCCAATCGGAGTAGCGTTCTGCAGCTGATTTCCGCCTACGACGGCAACATCATACAGATGAACGACCGGTCGGTAAGCTTCCGCGTATGTGGCAACGCCTCCCAGCTTGACGGCGTAACCAGCGTCTTTCGCGAATTCGATATCGTCGAGTTGGCCCGCACGGGCGAAGCCGCCATTCACAAATAGGCACCGCCGGAGATATGGACGAACAACCGCTGACCGTTTCCGAACTGACCCGGCAGATCAAGCATGCGCTGGAAATCGACTTCGACCGCATTCTTCTTCAAGGCGAAATCTCCAATTTGACTCTGCCCCGTTCCGGACATGTCTATTTCAACATTAAGGACGAAGGCTCCCAGATCGCCGGAGTGCTGTTTCGGTCGGCGGCCCGCCGCATCGGGTTCGATTTGGAGAACGGACTGGAGGTTCTGCTGAAGGGACGCGTCGCCGTTTACGAACCGAGGGGACAGTACCAGCTTATCGTCAATTGGATGAAGCCCTTGGGTGCGGGAGCCTTGCAAATTGCCTTCGAGCAGCTGAAGGCCAGACTGTCCAAAGAGGGAATGTTCGATGCGGCACACAAAAAGCCCACTCCCTTTCTTCCCAGGGGTATCGGAATCGTCACTTCGGCGACCGGTGCGGCAGTCCGCGATATCGTACACATTCTCCAGCGGCGCTTTCCCAACATTCCGGTTTTGCTGAACCCGGTATCCGTCCAGGGAGAGGGGGCGGCCGAAGAGATCGCCGGAGCTATCCGGCAGTTTCAAACGGTTCCCGACATCGATCTGCTAATCGTCGGCCGCGGTGGAGGATCGATCGAGGATTTGTGGTCGTTCAACGAAGAGGTCGTGGCGCGGGCCATTTTTGCATCTGCCATCCCCGTCATCAGTGCGGTGGGACACGAAACCGACTTCACGATCGCCGATTTCGTTGCCGACCTAAGAGCGCCAACGCCATCCGCCGCAGCAGAGCTGGCCGTACCGGAAAAAAGGCTGCTGGAGGAGAGGATCGGCCGGTTGCGGAACCGATCGAACAACCTGATCGCAAATCGGCTCGGCTATTTTCGCGAACGTTTGGGGCATCTCCAAAAAAGGCTCCGTTCGCCGGAACGGGTTATCCAGACGAAATTGCTGCGGGTGGACGACGCTACGGAAAGGATGGAAAGAGCGCTGTCGGACCGAATCGTTTTCTACCGCGACAGGTGGGAAAAGGCCCACCGCAATCTTCTGCTCCACTCGCCGACCGACAGCATCGATACTTATCGAAACAGACTCAAGGAGTGTAGGCAGGCATTGGAATTTCAATGGAAAAGCCTCCTGACCAAAAAAGAGACGCGCCTGCAGGAGCTGACGCACGTATTGGAATCGGTCAGCCCCCTGTCCGTACTGAACCGAGGATATGCGGCAGCGGCCGATGCGAACAACAGGCCGATCACCTCCGTCCGACACGTTCAAGAGGGTTCGACGTTTTTCGTTCGCCTTTCCGACGGCACCATTCGAAGCAGAGCGGAAAAGGCGATTCCCAACAAATCAACCCAGACAACCACCTGAAATCGACATGGCAAAAAACATCACACCCCGCGCGGAAAACTTTCCCCAATGGTATCAAGACGTAATAGCGGCAGGACAGCTTGCCGACCACGCCCCGGTAAAGGGGTGCATGGTCATCCGACCGGAAGGATTCGGAATCTGGGAGTCCCTTCAGGCAGAATTGGACCGCCGATTCAAGGAGACCGGCCATGTCAATGCGTGCTTTCCCCTTCTGATCCCGGAAAGCTTCATGAAACGAGAGGCCGAACACGTGGAGGGGTTTGCCCCCGAACTGGCCGTAGTGACAAAAGCTGGCGGGAAGGATTTGGAAGAGGCGCTGGTCGTAAGACCCACTTCGGAAACGGTGATCGGACACATGTACTCCAAATGGCTCAACAGCTACCGCGACCTGCCCATTCTGATCAATCAATGGGGCAACGTGGTGCGGTGGGAAAAGCGTACGCGGCTCTTTCTGAGAACTTCGGAGTTTTTGTGGCAGGAGGGCCACACCGCCCACGAAACGCAGCGGGAGGCCCAGGAGGAGACCCTAAAAATGCTGGAAATCTATCGCGAAACGTTGGAGGACTATTGCGCCATCCCGGTTTTTGTCGGCGAAAAACCGGACCACGACAAATTCGCCGGTGCGCTGAAGACCTACGCACTGGAAGCCATGATGCAGGACAAAAAGGCTCTGCAATCGGCTACGTCGCACAACTTGGGGCAGAACTTCTCCAAAGCTTTCGGCATCGATTTTTTGAATCGGAAAAACCAACTGGACTATGCCTGGACAACCTCATGGGGACTCTCGACACGAGCGATCGGAGGAATCATCATGACCCATGGCGACGACGACGGTATTATCCTGCCGCCCAAAATCGCCCCGACAAAGGTAGCTGTCGTGCCTATCTACAGATCGGACGACGAGAGAAGGCAGGTTTTCGAACACTCCGACAAGATTGCGGCACTGCTGAAGGAGAAGCTGGGCTCTCTCAACGTCAAAGTGGACCGACGGGACAACATGAAACCGGGCGACAAGTTTTTCACCTGGATTCAAAGAGGAGTCCCGTTGAGAATCGAAGTGGGACCCAGAGACGTCGCCCAAAACGGCGGAACGCTGGTGCGGCGGGACAACCGCGACAAAAGGTTCTGCGAACTGGCCGAAGTGGCGGAAACGACCGAAGAGATACTGAACGGCATACAGCACAATCTTTACGAACGCGCCAAGCAGCTGCAGAAGGAAAATACCCGCACGGCGGATTCCTACGAGGAGTTCAAGGATGTGCTGAAGGGGGAGGGCGGGTTTATCCTGGCACATTGGGACGGCACGGTCGAGACGGCCGAAAAAATCCAAAAAGAAACGAAGGCGTCCATACGCCTGATTCCCCAGGACGGCGACGCATCGCCGGGAAAGTGCATGGTTTCGGGGAACCCTTCCAAACGGCGCGTCATTTTTGCTTTGGCCTACTGAGTTTGCCGACAAGGGGTCGTTACCGGCGCATGCCTGTTGCAGTAGAGGCACGGTGAATTTGTTCTAGTCTCCATGCCATTCAACTTGGCGCCATCCAGGTGTT
>CAZLTI010000104.1:0-10244 GCA_964562335.1 uncultured Pseudomonadota bacterium
GGATTACCATCTGGACGGAAGTCTTTTTGTGGTTGGCGACGAACAGGATATGCATTTCCGGCTTCTGTTTGCGATTCTGAAAAGGTTCGGATATGGCTGGGCGACCCGTTGCGAGCATGTGAGCTACGGTATGATCACCCTGCCGGAAGGGAAAATGAAGTCGAGGGAGGGCACCGTAGTCGATTTGGACGACCTGATGGACAGCATGAAGCTTATGGGCGAAAGAGAGCTGGACAAACGCTACGGGGATTCCCCTCCCGAGGAGATCGACAGGGAGGAAACGGCCGAGGCCGTTTGTCAGTCGGCGATCAAATATTACATATTGAAAACGAACGCCGCCAAAGAGATCAGCTTCGATCCCAAGGAGTCCCTTTCGTTCAACGGTGCGACGGGACCCTATCTGCAGTATACGCATGCCCGTATCTGCAGCCTGCTGAAGAGGGCCGATCCCGCAGTCGAGGAGGAGCCGTCCGGCACCTACCGATGGCAGGAAACGGAGGTTGGCGTGATGGTTCACCTTGCCCGATTTCCCGATGCCGTTTTGACAAGTGCCATAGAGCGCAATCCTGCCATTTTGTGTACCTTCGTTTACGATTTGTGCAGGAGCTACAATAAGTTCTACTACGAGTTTCCCATCGTTAAGGCGAAAAGTGGCAGCGAACGCAACGCCAGGCTGCTGCTGTCGCGAGCAACGAAGGCGATAGTCGCAAAGGCACTCGGAATACTCGAAATCGAAGCGCTGGAGAGAATGTAGGCTTTTTTGTACGGAAGCGGTTTCGGACCTTTCGCAAGTCCCTCAACTTCTAACACCGGAGTTCCCATGAGTAGCGAAGTGACTATGGAGAAAATTGTTTCGTTGGCCAAACGAAGGGGTTTCGTTTTCCCGGGTTCGGAAATATATGGCGGACTGGCGAATGCATGGGACTACGGTTCGTTGGGCGTAGAACTAAAAAACAATATAAAAAAAGCCTGGTGGAAATCGTTTGTTCAGGATCGCGGCGATGTCGTGGGAGTGGACAGTTCGATCATGATGAATTCCACCGTGTGGGAAGCTTCCGGCCACGTAGGCGGATTTTCCGATCCGCTTATGGACTGCAAATCCTGCGGAAAAAGACACCGTGCCGACAAGCTGATCGAGGAGACCCTATTCCAAAGGGGAGAGCCGGCCCAAATGGTGGAGGGTCTCTCCGATGCGGAACTGAAACGGAAGGTGATCGATCTGAACATCGCCTGCCCCAACTGCGGCTCCAAGGACTTTACCGATATACGGCATTTCAATTTGATGTTTAAGACGCACCAGGGAGTTACGGAGGATAGAGAGGCATTGGTCTATCTCAGGCCCGAAACGGCGCAGGGAATCTTCGTCAACTTTAAAAACATTCAAAACAGCAGCAGAAAGAGGGTTCCTTTTGGCATCGCTCAAATCGGCAAATCCTTCAGGAACGAAATCACGCCGGGAAATTTTATTTTCCGAACGCGCGAATTCGAACAGATGGAAATGGAGTATTTTTGTCATGCCGACGACGCATCCCGCTATTTCGAGTATTGGAGGGAGTACTGCTACGCATGGATCGGAAAATACGGCCTCAAGGAGAGCTCTACCCGTCTTAGAGATCACGAACCGGAGGAGCTGTCGCACTATTCCAGCGCAACGTGCGATATCGAATTTCGCTTTCCGTTCGGTTGGGGCGAACTGTGGGGCATAGCAAACCGGGGGAACTTCGATTTGACGCAGCATCAGTCGTTCTCCGGCAAGGATATGCACTACCTGGATGCCGTCGCCGGCAAAAAATACATCCCGCACGTGATCGAACCGGCGCTTGGTGTCGATAGAATTGCGCTCGCCTTTTTGATAGACGGCTATGACGAGGAGAAAATGGAGAGCGGCGATTCGCGCGTCGTACTCAGACTGGACAAAAGACTGGCGCCGATTCAGGTGGCAGTGCTGCCCCTTTCGAAAAAGCTGGCCGAATTCTCCCGCACCGTTTTCGATAGTATTTCGCAACGATTCGTTTGCGACTACGACGAATCGCAGAGTATCGGGAGACGGTACCGACGTCAGGATGAAATAGGAACGCCATACTGCATCACCGTCGATTTCGATTCGATGGAAGACCGCAAAGTGACCGTCAGAGAAAGAGATACGATGGATCAGGATCGGGTTTCCTTGGATCGGTTGCCTTCCTATCTGGAGGAAAGAATGGCAAAGGCGGAATCGAGTGTTTGCTAGCGTAGGATCGAATGTTGCGGAATCGAAATATGAAAGAGCCAACCCCATACGGACAGCTTGAAACGTCCGACAGGCACAGCAGTTTGGAAGAGGGAATGTTCCTCAAGCTGGATTTCAAAAAATTGGAGAGGGTCGTGCAGTGCGGCCAGGATCTCATTCCGGCAGTAGCGCAGGATGACGAATCGAAACGGGTGTTGATGATTGGGTATGCGAACAGGAGGGCTATCGAATACGCGCTGGAACATAGGGTGGCCACCTTTTGGAGTAGCTCCAGAAACGAGTTGTGGATCAAAGGCGCCACTTCGGGAGAGTACCTGGAACTTGTCGAAACGAGAGTGAACTGCGAACAAAACTCGATTCTCTATCTGGTACGTTTCGCCGGCGCGGGCGCCTGCCATACGAGGAATAGGGAGGGGAAACCGCGTCAAAGCTGCTACTATCGGCGCTTGACCAACCGCCTGGAATTGGAGGCGGTCGAACGGTAGTCTTTCCGGCAGGATCTTCGTTTTGCGTCCCCTCTTTCAGGGGCCGGTCTCTCTTCCCTTCCGCAGTTTGGCGGATTTATTCCTGCTCTGTAGGCTTGCCCATTGCTGCCAGCGGCGCGTTAGATCCTGCAGGGCGTGGGTACGTTTGAGCCCTTTGTAGATATGGGCCAATAAAAGGAAGGTTTCCTTGTCTATTCGTATCTGAAACGCACTCTCCAGGTTGTTGATCGCTTTGGTGAAGTCCCGTCTCTTTATATCCTGTTTCCCTTTGAGAATAAACTGCTCGCGTTCGCGTTCCTGCAAATGGATCAATGCTTTGCGTTTGATCTTCTCGTACTCTTGCGACAGGGCCGTGATCCTATCTACGTTTCTCAATTTTTGATAGGCCTTGATCGTCCAATCCAGGGTTTGAGGCCTCCTTTCTATCGATAGAGCCCGCTCGAACAGAATGACCGCCTGATCCGTTTTGTTGGCCTGAAACAGTTCGACCGCCTTGTCGCAATAGTGATCGTGGATTCCTCGTAGCTTCTCCTTGGCCGTTCCGGAGTTCGGATCCAAATGTAGGGCCTCTCTGAAATAGCGGTGCGCATTAGCGAAATCCTTCTTCAGAATATAGATCGCGCCGATCTGCAGCATGGCATGTACGCTTCTTGTTTCGGCAACGACTAGCCGGTACAAAACGAGGGCTTTCCTTATATTGCCATCTCCGAAGTGTCGGTCGGCACTTCGCAGGATTTTCTTGGGGCTGAACTGTCCGTCGCTTTTTTCCAATAGAGATGCGGCAATGGCAAAATATTTGACCGAAAGCAGCCGATTGCCCGCCTTACGATACATAAAACCCAAATTCGCATTGAAGTATCGGTCGTTTTGATACCCGCCAATGATCATTAGCATGTCCTCGATGGCTTTTTTGGCATTTCCGTTGATATCCTCCGTTATGGCATTCAACATGCCTGAATATTTAATGTTGCCATGTAGGCCGTTAAGCATGGAGAGATATTCGGCTGCCGTTTTTCCGTCTTCCTGGGATAGGGCGTACAGCGCCAGGTTGAAGATGTCGCCGTGCAGAATTCCGGTTTCCTTGTGGGTCGTCTGTTTTTTTCGGTTCTCTTTAATCACCTGCTTTAGACTGGAGTAGATGCTTTCTCTCAGATTCTGCCGGTCTCCTCCGAAGCTCCCCTCCTGCTTTTCCCACCTGCGGGTAAGCGTTTCGACGATCGTCTGGTTGTTGCGGTAGTCCGGCAGAACGAAACGTCTCATAGTGCCAAACTGATCGATACCTCTTTTGACCTCTTCGTCGAATTTGTCGACCTTTCCCATGCTGGCGGCCATATTGTAAAACGCCGTAGAGAATTCTTTGTTGGTTCTCAGCGCCTGTCTGTATAAACTGTTGGCCTGCTTGTAGTTGTGCAGTTTCCTGGCGATATTGCCCACTTGATTGCACAGCTCGTGATCCTGCGGTCGCGTCCTAATCAACATCAATCCGACCGAATAACTCGCTTCCAGTTCGTCTTTCCTTCTGTTCTCCTCAAACAACTCGTTCAACAGACCGATCGTTCTTTCCCTATCCAGCTCCATGGCCATCCGCAGATCGATCGTAGCCTGCTTGTACAGTTTCCCCTTTAGCATCAGCATCCCTTTCTGTAGCAGCGTTTCGATTTCGGATACCTTCTTTTTCTTTTTTGCGAATATTTTGAACATCTCTTCGGGAACTGTTTCATGTGTCGCGAAGCGCCTTGCGCTCGCTTTCCGCAGGCTTCGGCCGGATGCCTTCAATAATCGGCCATATCTCGTAGTTTCGGTTCGGTCAACATTTTATCCGTTTGTAAGCTGGGGTTCCCATGGCCGAAAACCCCTTTCGCTTTCTCTCCCTCTTCTCTTTCTCTCCGCTGGAATGACGGGCGAGTAGGTATAGGTTCCGCAAAAAATCCACTCGATTTTCGAAAAAGGATCTCCCGTTACGTTTCGAAACAGGGAATGCAAACCGTTTTGCCGTTTTTCAATCGGGCTCGCGGCTCCATCATTTTTTCGGAGCAAAGTTCGCATACGACGGATCGGTATAGAGAGGCTCTATTCGGAAGAGATTTTGAGCTGGGTTCGATTTTGAACAGTTCGGATTTCGGCATCGATAGAAGAAATTCTATCTTTCTTTTCTTTTGCCGTTCGATCATATCCCAAACCTCACGGGAACGGTTGCCCTCCGCATAGGATTTCCAGGCCTCTCTTTCGCTTGCGGTCTCCTCCATCCGAATCGAATTGACCGAAAACCGCATCCCCGACTCTCTTTTTCTGCTGAAAAACGTATATACCTGCTTGCCGTAGTCGAAAAAGATCAAATTCCCCTTTCCGAATGTACAGCCGGTAATCACTTGGACCGCATCTATCGAACAGGAGTCGTTTTCGACGATGGCCACCAACTCCTCGTCTGCGGATCTATCCTCGAATTCGTCCAAAGCGGCCAGCGCGGCGCGGTATCCGTAAGCGATACCGGGACAGCAGTGTCCATGGAATTCGATCACCTTTTCAAATAGAGCCGGATACATCTTCAATCCTCCATAAATATCGTTATACCTTTCACTTTCGAAAGCGCTAATCTTGCTTCCGTGTGATACACAATTCCACCCTGTATTGCAAATGCCGTATCGCTACGGTCCCGATTATCTTTCCACTTCCGTAGCAATTACGTACAACTGTCTGCCTAATACCGTCGAATTGGGGAAAAATTCGGGTTTGGTTTTTGGCGGTCGGATTTTCGGACCGGAGGTATCTTCGGGGCTGGATCGGTTTTTCGGTCCGGCATGTTGGGGGGCACTGCGGCTATGTCGGACGTTCCAGGAATTTCTCCAAGATGGCGGCAAGTTGGGAGGCTTCGTTTTGGCCGTTATGGACGCTCAAACGGCGCAGCAGCTCTCCCATTCCGAGAGTCGATGTCCTTTTTCTATCGAGACATTCGCGTAGGACGATCTCGACAAACCGACCTGCCGCATCCTTGAGGTTCTCGTTGGGGAGGACATAGTCGTAGCGCTCCTTGAAGGAGAGTTCCTCTTCCGCGAAACTTAGCCTTCTTTTCAGACTTTCCGCAGTTTCGGTGCCGCGGAGTTTCAGCCTTCTCTCCAGCTCGGCAATGGAGGGGGGAGTGATGAAGACAAAAACCGGATCGAAATCCGGCTTTGCCATAATTTGAAGAGCGCCCTGGATATCGATATCCAAAACGACGATTTTTCCGCAGCGGCTGTTCTCTTCGATAAACTTTTTCGACGTTCCGTAGTAGTTGCCGTACACTTTTGCCCATTCGACAAATTCGCCGCGTCCGATCATGCCCTGAAACGACTCCTTGTCGATAAAAAAATAGTCGATGCCGTTGTTTTCGCTCTTTCTAGGCGTCCGAGTGGTATGGGAAACCGAAAGTGTCAAAATGGGCAGAATGCTACGGGCTTGATGAAATAGGGAGCTTCTTCCCGATCCGCTGGGCGCTGAAATAACGAAGGGACGCGATTTCAGGAAATCCATGAGGTGCCGTGCACGAAAATGCGGGGTAGAGATCGGGGTTCCGATTCCGTTTCTACGGAATCGGAGGGGAGGTTAAGCGATTTCCACTTCCAGATCGTGGTTCAAAGAGATGCTCAGAGTGTTTCTGATGAAGTTGAGGGTTCCCGTTTTGGCACTTGGGCAGCCGCTGCAAGCGCCTTCGTAGTGAATATAGACTTTGGCGCCGTCCATTTTTTCCATTTTCAGGCCGCCTCCGTCTGCTGCCAGCATCGGTCTGACCCTGTCGGTCAGCACGCGCTCCACCTGAGTCTCCCAGTCCTTCCGTTCGAAATCGCTCAGGAATATCTCGTCGTCTGCGGCTTTCAAAGCCTCCTCGATTTTCCCGTATCCGCCGACGACATATTTCAAATTGTTGAAATTGTTCTCGCTCAACAGCTTGACGGATTCGATCGCAATCTCGTCGCTGTCCGCGTAGAAAATGATCTTGCCGTATGGAGGCAACTGCTTGATATAATCCTTCAAGTAGGCTGCCGGAAGCGAATGGGCTCCGACCAAATGTTTCGCAGCGTACTCTTCGGGCTTCCGCAGGTCGATAATGATTGGCGGCATACTGGCTTTTTTTCTCTGGGCCAGGCAGGATTTGGCATCCAATCCATATTGCTTTTCGTCAAAGACGTTCCGATTCGTATATTTCATTTTACGTTGGGATGGAAAGCCGCTTCAAACTAAAGCCACTTTGTTGGAACGAATGCATCTTGTGCATACCTTCAAAACTTTGCTATTGCCGTTTGGCTTTTTGACACGAACCCTCTGTAAATTCGGCAGCCATCGCCTCCTGGTTTTGTTGTGGGCATGACTGACATTGTTGCCCGCCATGGGTCCTTTGCCGCAAATTTCGCATCTCCTTGCCATCGTCTTCGTGCCCCGCTCGAGTGAAATGTTCCGGGTCTCCAAAAAACTCGTTATTATATCGAATCCGTTTTGGGAATCTCCTCAAAAACGGAATTTTGCCGTCTTCCTCCATTCGGAAGCCGATTCAACGTTTCGAAAACTTCCCGCCGATTCGACAAAAGGAGAAATCTAGCATGATAACTTGGATTTGACAAACGCAAAAATGGTGAAGCGGTGAAAAGTCTAAAATAGACATTTTGAAAACGAACGGCTCTTTCATCGGGCAGTTGGCTTTGCGTAGCCGAAGTCGGCTTTCTGCGGAAATCTAAGAGCCTTCCGAGGTTTGAGGAGAAAGGCCGGGATTTCCGTTCTTCAAAGATGCGAGATTTTTCTCGATCTTTTCCATCTTCCGATTTATCGCGTCAAGCTCCTCCCGGTTTTTTTCAATCACGGCACGGGGCGCCTTCTCCATGAAGTTTTGATTGTCCAGTTTTCCCTCTATTCGTTTCCGTTTCGCCTCAAGTTTTTTTCTCTCCTTTTCGAACCGGTCGATCTCCTGTTGGGCATCGACGGTTTCGGCCAAATGCACAAAAACCTCAAACTCCTTCCCGACGCTACCAGCGTCGCTTTCCCGTTTTTTATATTCATCCGCCAAAAAAATGGTTTCGATCCCCGCCAACGGATACAGCGTTTCCTTCAGCGAAACGATGTTGGCGGAAAGCCGATCGCTTTTGCAAACGACCGTCATGCCGATTTTAACGTTGGGTTTTATATCGTTTTCGCCCCGGATGTTGCGGATCGCCTTGATCAATTCGATTAGCTCTTCCGCTTCCGGCGTCTCTTCGATTTCAGACGGCTCGAAGCGGGGAAAATCGGCCAGCATCAGGGTCTCCCGCTCCTGCGAAGAGCCTCCTGGCGAAAACCGGTTCAAATCCATCGAGTTCCTCAGCTTTTGCCACAGCTCTTCGGTAACGAACGGAGCAATGGGATGCAGTAGACGCAAACTCTGCTCCAAAACGTGGACGACCGTCGACAAAGCGGCCTTTTGCGCCCCCTTGCCGAGTTTTTGAAAGAGAGCCGGTTTGACAATTTCTATATACCAATCGCAGAATTCGTGCCAAACGAAGGAATATATCGATTTGGCTGCCTCGTTGAACCGATAGGCTTCGAGGTGGCGGTTGATATCGCATGCGGCCCGTTTGAGGCGGTTGACTATCCAACGGTCGAATATTTCCGGCTTTACGGTCGCGATCGGTTCGGGCTCTCCTAGTCTCTCTATATGAAAGAGAGTAAATCGCGTCGCGTTCCAAAGCTTATTGATGAAGTTTCGGTATCCCTTCAAAACGGAATCGGTCAAATTGCAGTCATTCCCCATGACCGTCAGAGCGGTAAGAGTAAAACGCAGCGTATCCGCACCATACTCCTTTATGGCGTTTAGAGGATCGATCACATTCCCCAAGCTTTTGGACATCTTTCTGCCGTGCTCGTCGCGAACCAAACCATTCAAAAAGACTTGCGGAAAGGGTACTCTGCCTGTGGTTTTGATCCCCATCATGACCATCCGAGCTACCCAAAAAAAGAGGATGTCGTATCCGGTCAGCAGGGCCGAATTGGGGTAGTAGGTTTCGAAATCGGACGTTTTATCGGGCCAGCCCATGGTGGAAAAGGGAAAAAGGCCGGAGCTGAACCAAGTATCGAGAACGTCCGTTTCCCGAACGGGATTTGGAGATGCGCACTTCGGGCAGCGTTCTACCTCCTCTCTCTCGGATACGACGATCTCCCCGCACTCCCCGCAATACCATGCCGGAATGCGATGTCCCCACCATAGCTGTCTGGAAATGCACCAGTTTTCGATACGACCAAGCCAATCCAGGAAGAGCTTTTTCTGATTTTTGGGAAAGAACGTCAGTTCGCCCCTCTCCACGGCCTGTTTTGCGGCCTCGGCCATTTCGTCCATTCTGCAGAACCACTGGAGGGAAACGCGCGGTTCGACAACCGTCTTGCAACGCTGACACTGGCCGACGACATGGTTGTGTTCCTCCACCTTTCTGACGGCGCCCTCCTCCTTGAGCATTTCCAGGATCCGTTTTCTGGCTTCGAAGCGATCCAAACCCTGCAGAGCGGGAAATATCTCATTGATCTTTGCGTCCCGGGTGAAAATATTCACTTCCGGCAAATCGTAACGTCTTCCCATCTTGAAATCGTTCGGATCGTGTGCCGGCGTAACCTTGACGGCGCCCGTTCCAAACTGCATATCGACGAAATCGTCCGCGATTACGGGAATTCGGCGACCCAGCAAGGGAAGAACGGCATATCTGCCAATAAAAGAGCGATACCGTTCATCGTTTGGGTTGACTGCCACTCCGGTGTCCCCAAGCATCGTTTCGGGTCTGGTTGTGGCCACGATCAATTCGCCGTGCCCCTCTTCCAGGGGATAGGCCAAATAGCTTAATTTGCCTTTTCGATCCTCGTGATCCACTTCCAAATTGGACAGGGCCGTTTTACATCGAGGACACCAGTTGACCATATAGTTGTCTCTGTATATTAGTCCCTCCCTGTGGAAGTCGACAAAGGTCTTTTTCACCGCTTTGGACAGCATTGCATCCAATGTAAACCGTTCCCGGCTCCAGTCGCATGAGGCACCCAATTTTCGCAGTTGCCGGAAAATGGTATTGCCGTACTGTTCCTTCCATTTCCATACTTCCGCCTCGAATTTCTCCCTTCCGATCGTCTCCCTGTCGATGCCTTTTGCCTTTAGATTCCTCTCCACTACCATTTGCGTGGCTATGCCCGCATGATCGGTTCCCGGCAGCCAAAGGGTTTTGAATCCCGACATTCGCTTCCAGCGAATAATCACATCCTGCAGCGTATTGACCAGCGCATGCCCTACATGAAGCGATCCCGTGACGTTGGGAGGCGGGATCACAATGGTGAAGACTCTTTTCCTCTCTTTTTGCCAGGGATGATCGGGAGAGAAAAATCCGTTCGACTCCCAATACTTGTACCATTTGGTTTCCAGGTCGTCTGGTCGATAGCTGTTCATAACGTTTGTACCGGGTCGTGACTAGTTTTTGTTCGTTGCGAGCTTGGTCGTTTCAATCGAAAACAGAGTTAGACGATTTGTATGACTAAAGCAATAGGCAGGTCTC
>CAZLTI010000105.1:0-9030 GCA_964562335.1 uncultured Pseudomonadota bacterium
GGCCTCGGCGCTTTGTATCTTGTCTACAGGCTGGCGGTCTGGATATGGGACGAAACCCTTTGGCAAGCCCGCCGGGCTGCATTCCGAGTCAAGTCCCGTCTGAGAAGTCCCTTCCGCACCAGGAGACTTTACCACTATCGCCTGGGAAAAGGCTTCGTACCCAAGTCCAAACTTCTGAAAGCGGTCGATTCCGGCGACATTGCGAAGGCCAAGCGCGCTTTCAGGTTTCGCCGGGACAAAATCAGCCAGCCCATCGAACTTGACCTGACTCCGCTGTCCGTGGCTATGAACAATGGGGATTTGGAAATGTTCCGGTTTTTGGCCGAACAGGGTGCCGACCTGTTCGTTCCGCTTGGAAACGATCGCCGGACGCTTCTCAATACCGCGATCGGGAAAGGGAAAAATCCCATTGCCAAGGAAATTGTCAGGTTGGGCTTTCCGGTCGACAAGTTTTCGGAGGACGATCCGCCTCTATTTCAAGCCTTGAAGCTGGAAAACTTCGAGATGGCCGAGTTTTTACTGCTGAACGGAGCCAATCCGAATTTCGAGACTGGAGGCGGAACGAATCCCTTGCAGTTTTGCTTCGTGCCCATGATCAAAGACGCTAACCGCCTGCGCCGCTCGTCCCTGCACTTTCGCGTTTTGGTCTTGATGCTGAAGAATGGCGCCAAGGTCGAAAAGTCCGACTTGGAGGACATTGAAGTAAACCTGCTGCGCAGCATTTTCTTCTACGCCGCCTGTCTGAGCGGAAGATTCGACGTGGCCGACCGCTGCCGGCAGTCGGGCTGCAACATCGACTTTGCTCTGCCCGAATAGAAATCCCAGGAGAAAGCCATGAACCCATTGATGCAAGCTCTGTACGACGGCAACAGGCCGGCCATCCGCTACCTAATCGAATCCAAGGCAAAAATAGCCTGCGGTTGGACTCACAGAAAAATTTTTCTTGAAATTCTAATCGCTTTGTTTAAAGACAAAAAAGATATCGAGAAAATCTTCAATTGGCTGATCGCCGTTAGCGATGTCCGGGGCTTGCGGTTCTATGCCATGGCGAGGCGGATCGATCCGAACGAAATGGGCAGCGCCGAAGCTCCGGTGGTGACGGCAATCAGAAACAAGGCCGACTTGCCGACTATCGAGTTCCTCCATGAAAAGGGAGTCGACTTTCTGCTGCCGAACCGGGAAGGCGAAACCGCCCTGGAGCTGGCCAGAAAACTCGGCCATACGGCTTTTCTCGAATTCTACGCTTCCCGCCTCAAAGCCTTTGAAAAATCTCTGCGCGGGATTTTGGCGAACGGCTCGTTCAAGCAGCTATCCGACGTTTCCGCGATCTACGGATTTGTCAAACGGAACGTGTTTCCGGACGAACTCACTTTGCTGAGGGACGAAAAGGGCGACGCCTATTTTCTGCCGAACAAGAGCCGCCTGCGGCATTCCTATTCGATAGGCAAGTCCGGCGCGGGAAAGTCCATGCATCTGGAATCGCTCGTTTTGCAGGACATTCTGGCCGGTCGGGGAGGCTGCGCCTTCGATCCCTACAACGCCTTCAACGGAAACGTCGTCAAGTTCGTCCATACCTACCGGCAGGTCTGCTGCCGGAAGAACTTTGAACAAATTCGGGATCAGGCCAAAAAAGCTCACCGCAGTTTGAAAGACTTCTTCAGAGTGTTCGGCCTGCGGGAAATCGACCCGGATTTGACGGACATCTATCTGTCCGTTCGCGATTTGAAGGACTATGCTCTCGATTTGCGGCAGGTTTTCCCGGAGTTGAACGTTCTGTTCGTCGATCTTACAGACCCGGCCAACAGCAAAGAGTCTCCCAATCCCCACCGGATCAATGCCTTCGAGTTCGAGCCCTCCGGTTCCGGCTCTGTCCGGGAGCGGTACGTGGAAGACTCGGTCGGCATCGCGACCCGCTCGGTCGAACGGCACATGAAACAAAGCTCCACGGAAACTCCCCGCGCCTTGAACGTGCTGAATGCGGTCTTTTCTCTAGCGGTGGTCACGGGAAAAAGCCTGCGGGACTTGATGCCGATCCTGGGAACTCTGCAAGGGTACATTGGCCACGGCAAAAAATACGCCAAGGAAATACCGGAGGAGTTCTTCCGGGAGTTGGCCGCTGCGGACGAGCCGATTACGGAAAACGTAATCCACTACCTCAAGCAGCTTTTGTTTCGGATCAAAAAAGATGCCACCGAAACGATAGAGTCCACTGTCAACCGGCTGCAATTTTTCCTCAATTCCAGATTTGTCAGGCGGCTGTTCGACTGTCCGCATTCCACGCTCGATTTGGAAAGGATCGTCAACGAGGACTCCGACCGCCGGACTTTCCTGCTGGTCAATCTTCCGGTTAGCCAGCCCAACGCTGCGATGGCGGCCACCTTCCTGCTGACCAAAATCGATCAGATCGTCTTTTCCAGAACCGAAGAGCAGCGGAAAATTCCGTTTTTTATGTATGTCGACGAGTTCTTCCATTTTTTTGATTTGCAGTTGGCCGTCAATTTCAGCGGGATACGCAACTACGGTCTCGGATATACGGTAGCCCACCAAAATTTCAGCCAGCTGCAGATACACGACCCCAACGGAAATTTAAGGGAGACCGTCCAGGACAATACCGATACGAAGATCATTTTCAAGATCGAAGGTAACGCCGCCCAGACTATGGCCGATTACTGCTTCGAACTGACCGGCCAGCTGCCGAAAAACACCAAGTCGACCAGCCGGACGATTTCCGAAGCGGTCACGGAAAGCGAGACTGTCTCCAGCCAGGAAAGCCGGAGCAGTTCGAGCAGCCGTTCGAACTCCAGCTCGGTCGGGCAAAGATACAGCCTCAAAGACATTTCCGACGCAGCCTCCAGCCGGTCCAAAACCATAGGTTCGGGATCGAGCAGCAGTTGCAGCGTTGCCTCGGCAAGCGCAAAAACGACGTCGACCCAAAATTCGGAAGCCAAAGGGGAGACTGTCAACTACGGCTACTTTTCCCTGGACGAAGAGGCCAGATTCAAGGCGCAGGAGATCAGGAAGCTGCAAGCCCGCGAACTGTTTCTGGCTCTGCCCGGACTACGGACGTACAAGGGGCGCACCCCGGACGCTCTGACTGTAAAATGCCGAAACCTGATCGAAGAACACTGCGGCAGTGCCAACTATGCCGCGATACTCAAGCGCATGCAGAAGCGGGAACGAGCCGAAATGGCCGAAGTTTTGCGGTCTGGTCGAAATATGAAGGAGGACGGGGAAAGCGAAGGGGAGGATCGCGACTTGGAACGGCTCAAGGCTTTCGAGGACGAAATGTTCTAGGGAAAATCTCTTGACCGATATAGTCCGGCTGGTATAGAAGCGGCTTTAAGTTCTACGGCGTAGAGCGGTTTTATTCCTAATTTTTTCACTATGGAAATTGGTATTTGCTTTCAAGTACCCGCTGACGAATCCACTGCTTTCAATATTAAGGTAAAGGAAATCGGAGAAAGCGGAGGCTTGGATTTGGCAGGCAGTGCGATACGTGTCAACGACTTTTACGGTCTAGCCCGAGCGAGCGAAAAGGGCGGGCTAGCCATCGATGACTTTTATGACCGCATTGGCACAGGCTATATTCGGTTTGCGGAAATTTCCCGCGATGATTCCGGTCTGAGTTTCGTCAAAAACATAAAGAATATCGTGTTTGCTTTTGGCGAGCTGCACAAATATTTTCGGATTGAAATCGATTCGGGCTCAAGCGGTTTGAATTTGTGCTATTTCAACCGAGACGAAATGCGAATTCTTACCGACAATGGTCGAAGCCTCAGTCCGACTCCGCTTGAGGTCAGGGAAAAGATTTTGAGGTTTATGGCCGACTCGCTGGCTGACTAGCATTTTCCGCATACCGGCCAAACCTTCAACGGCTCTCCCCAAAACCGCCGACCGGTTTTGGGGATTTTTTTTCTCTCCTTTCTATTCCGAAGAATTCTTTGCATAAAGCTCCAAGCGGTTAGAGCTGCTTTTTTTTGGCTCCAAAAAGAGCCGGGAAAGAAGGGAGGCAATTTCAGCTTGCTCTGTCCGCAGACGGCATTCCGACAGTTGCCGGCGCTGAAATTCTATTCCGGGCAATGCCTCTAGGCTGCTCTGGCCGGCAGCTCCACCAAAAACGTCGCTCCCCCGCCGACTGTGTTCTCCGCCCAAATTTTGCCTTGATGAAGCTTGACTATCTCCCTGGAAATATAGAGTCCCAGTCCGATGCCTTGGGAGCCGTAGGGGTCTTTGGTTTTGAACCTTTCGAAAATATGCCTTTTGGTATCGCCCGGCAGTCCCTGGCCGTTGTCGATCACTTGGAACAGGAAGGAGCCTTTTTCCCTTTCCACCCGCAACCGGACTGTGGCAGCAACGGGTGCGAACTTGGCTGCGTTGTCCAGCAAATTTCTAAGCACTTGTTCGAGGCGGAGCTTGTCGGCTTTGAGAACGGCTCTTCGCGGCGCTTCTATTTCCGTGGAAAACTTGATCTTCTTTTTTTCCATCAAGGGACGAATTTCGGAAGCAAGTTCGGCGACCAGGCTATGAACCTTGATTTTTTCGATATCCAGCTTGATTTGATCGGTATCGTAGGACTGCGCCTCGAAAAGGGTTTGGACTATCTTTTGCAGTTTTTGGCTGGATCGATAGACGGTCTTGAGCATTTCCCGAATACCTTTCGGCAGGCCTTCCTCTTCGGATATGTGCTCCAGGCCGAACACTATTCCGGCGGTCGGGGTTCTCAGTTCGTGGGCGGAGTTGGCAATGAAGTCCGTTTGCTGGCGCATGACCGCTTTGATTTCCGCGGTCTTCTGCTGGACTGTTTTTTTCAGTTGGGATTGGTACAGCAGTCCGGTCAGCTCAAGGTTGAAATTGCGCTGCAGCGATTCGATCAGCTCTATCTCCTCCTGGGAGTAGATGGCTCGGTTCGGTTTTTCCCCCAGGATCAGACATCCCAAAAACAGGCCGGAAGAGTTGTAGAGAGGCAGGCATATTTCTCCCAGGCCTTGCAGTTCTTCGCAGTAGGGGATTTCTCTTTTTTCGTGGGCGACTAGGAATTCCACTTCCTTGGCGACCAGGAGGCCGGTATTTTTTTGGCTTTTAAAATGTTCGGTCAATTTGGGAAACTTCTCCTCGAAAGAGGCCTCGACGACGACCAGTTCGGCCGAGCCGATTTTTAGCTTTTCGCAGAAGATATTTTCAATATGGTATCGCAGCGTTTCCAGGCAGTCGTAGGTCGCGTCCCTTTTTTTGAATTCCTCTATCGTTCTTTTGAAGTGTTCCAGGCTGGTCGGCTGGAAGATTTTATAGAATAGGTCGGAGTAAAAAAATTCCGCACATAGGTAGTAAACAAATGAAAAAATGAGACAAATAATGACAACGTTTGGGAAGTATTCGGTTTGGCCTTTGAGATATCCAATGCTATTGATCCATAGCATAAAAAAATAACCGGTCGCCATAGAAAAAAATAAAGAAACTATCTTTTTACCTATATTTATTGCCGTAAACTGAATATTCAAAAATCTATATCTATGAATTGCATAATAAACAGTCAAGGAAGAGGTCGGTAAAATAAGAGGAGCAACCCAAGCATAGGTAAAGTTGCCAAAGAGTACCGGCAGCAACAGGTTGACGATAGAGGCGACTAAAACCACCGGAACGGTAGCCATTAGAATAAGCTTAGTTTGGTGTTTTTTGATCTTTTGACTAAGAAGGTACTCTCTCGCAAGCAATAGAAAGGCAATCGGGTAGACAGTAAAAAAGGTAAGAAAAAATATTGGATACAGTTCTCCCTGTATTACTTGGCGGTTATTGGAATGGAACTCGATACCGGAAACGATACTGTTCGTATTGAAAATAAGAAATGAGGTATTTTTTTTGGTGAAATAGAGAGAAAATCCAAAAAAACCGATCCCCGATAGAATGCCAAAAAAGTAAAGAAAGCGAGTCCAATTTACTATCGGTCCCAAACTGGATTCGGGGAGAGAAAGGTAAAAAACCATTCCTCCAGCCCAAAGTCCCAGACTGGATAGGTGCAAGGCGTGCAAAAAACCTAAAGTGCGTTTTCGATTGGTAGCAAAAACGAGTCCGCCGACCAGTAGCTGGATACCGGCCGTAATGGAAAGAAGAAGTGTAATTAATTTCATAAGTTTTTAAAGTGACTCATAAATCGAAAGGCTTTTTCAACCATAGTTGTTTGCCATATAATATTTATTTTTTGGCTCGAACGATAAAACCAATTCCGCAGAAGGTGTCTTTTTTAATATCTTCAATACGAAACCCATTTTGTCGTAGTTTTTTTACAGCTTCGTCGGCAGATATATATTTGCAGTTTTTCTCTATCCCCATGATATCGAAAAAGTCCATGGCATTTCCTACTTCTTTCATTATCAGGTATTTATCGTAATATTGCCAATTTTTTTTTCTGTTCATTCTACTTGCGACGATATTAAAAAGTTGCGAATATTTTGGATGGGAATTGACAAGTCCCAAAACCACCTGCCCTTGAGAATGAACGATTCGACTCAACCGAAAAATTGCCCGGTCGATATCTCCGTAGTTCAAACTAAAATTTGCTCCAATAATATTCTGCTTTTCTTTCATTCGAGGAACTACTTCACCTTCTTTTCCCGAATCGATTTTATTGATTGCAATTTTTTGACCGAAAAAATCTACCTGGCCGACGAATTTTTGCAATTTTTTTCTAGCCTTTTCGACTATATGCGGTTCGACATCCGAAATTGTCAGATTTATGCTTTCAAACGTTTTCTCTCTATCCGTTAAAGCAATTTGACGAATTGTTCCCAATATAGTTCGGGCGATGTTGCCGGTCGATCCAGTACCGATATCGGTTATATTTATCGATTGAGCTTCTAATTTCAAAATATCCAGTAGAGCCTTGCGGATCATTTTTTGAAATACGGCCAATTGCCCGGTCTCGTATTCCAAAATTCGATTTTGAAATTCAAAAGCGTCGGCCACGGCGATATCCTTCCAGATTCCTTTCTGCCGACTGGCCAGACCGATAGTTACGGATTCAAAGGTGATTACATTTTTTTTCTTCCGTTTCTGCCTGTCGAAATACGAAACGTTAATTGAAAATGTATTTTTCCCCATTTTCTCGACTTCATAGACCGCTATATCGTTTGGCAGCAATGGCTCGTGGACACGAACCCCCCGCAAGCTCGATATGTCGAAAAATTTTTCCGTGTTTTCTTGGCGATACCAATCGAGCGCCATAGCGAATCCCGGTATCGCCGAACCGGCCAGAGGGATAATGTTCGCGCCTGGAAAGTGCCCCTCGAATACTCCCTCGTCAATTTGCAGTAGGCCGATTTGAATCGTTGGGGAGACCTGAAAACGTTTTTGCACTTTGAAGGTGTCTCCGAAGCCGGCCAGAAAAAGTTCTCCGAGATTTTTCCTGCCTGGATATTTTTCCGCTTCCTCCAGAAATATCTTCTCCCGAATATTTTCCTTTTTTTCCGTTTCCATTTTCGACCAATCCAGCCTGTTTCTTTCTCCCTTTCGTTTCAATACGTTTGGAGGCAGGTTTTGCATAGTCATCGTAGAGCGGCAAAGATTTTGGTTGCTATAGAAAACTTGGGCATTTTTTATATGTAAAGAATTTTTCGAGTTTTCGGGTATGACGATCAAAAAGAAATTTGCCTGGGGGGTTTTTATGTCCGCCTGGTCGGTCAAAGCGATATGATCGATCCACGTTACCATCGGCGTTCGCTTCTTTCTTCCCGATACTGGGTTTCGATGCAAGTGTACTGCTCCGGCAATTTGCGAAATCGCCAACCCGACCGTAGAGATTCTTGGCAGGTGTCCGGGATTGAAAAGCGTTCCAATTTGCAAAGCCTTCCTTTTTCCGGCTCTATTTGCATATTCCACTCTCCAGGCAGCCTGGCCGATTGTTGTGGTAGGAGGTGTCTCCGTAAGGGTACGAAAAGTGTCTACTTCTTCTATTTTTTTGCTTTCTTCTAAATCCAGACCAAATCGTTCCAGGATCGAGCGGTGCAATTTTAAAATTTCATCGATATTTTCAAGTCGGGCATTTTTTAAGGTTTCCATCGTAAATATGTATTAAAAAATAAAAATAATTTTTCAATACATACTTTGCTTTACCGACGAATTACGAAAACGCAAGAAACCGGAGTATTCCTCATATAAAAACAGACCCATATTATATAAAAATAAATGGGCAATTTTGTCATATATTATTATTCTGAAAAATGTACCTCCCGGCAATAGTCGCTTTAAGTTCTATTTAACTTTTTAGAGCAGCTTTTCGATGTATCTCGCCAAGGCAGTTTGGCGTTTTAGATTTTTGCCGGTTCTCCGACAGCGCAAATCCGGCATAGATAGACATAGCGCCGATATAGGCGGAACAATGGGCAAAGGCTTTCAAGGAAGAAAGTCCGACGTTTCCCTTTTTGTTGCAAAAGGTTCTTTACATAAGATACCGCCATGCGGTACACGCGGAGGAAGTTCTACGCCGTTGGAGCTGTTTTTAGTTCCTAATTTTTTTACCATGGCAACTAAAGCCTCGCGCATCGTTCTGGGCGACTGCCTGACCGCAATGCGAACCCTGCCGGATCGCTCCGTCGACTTTGTCTGTTCCGACTTTCCCTACAATATCTCAGGCAAAGGCGGACTGACGATCAACAGCAAAAAGGGAGTTGTTCCGGCGGATTTTGGAGAGTGGGACAAGTGGGAGACGGAAGAGGACTATTTCGATTTCGTGTTTCGGGTTTGCCGGGAGTACAAGCGAATTCTGAAGCCGAATGCGAGTCTGGTTCTCTTCTTCAGCTACTACACCGGAGGCTGGATCGCCCACGAGCTGCACCGGCGAAAGGTCTTCACCTTCAAGTCTCCGCTCGTTCTGGCCAAGGAAAACCCGCTTCCGAACATCAGGGAGAGAGGATTTCGGGCCTGCTTCGAATTCGCAGTGTGGCTGCTGAACAATCGGGAGACCGGTAGCTACCGCCCGCGTTCGTTTCATTTCCTGTCTCAAGCGGAAATGAAAAACGTGATGTCGTATAAAATCGG
>CAZLTI010000105.1:9040-10119 GCA_964562335.1 uncultured Pseudomonadota bacterium
GCTACAAAAAAAGCTGCCACCCGACCGAAAAGCCGGAACATCTGATCGGGCATCTCGTCCGCATTTTTACGAACCCCGGCGATCTGGTGTTGGACAGCTTCGCCGGAGGCGGAACCACGGCAGTGGCCTGCCAGCAGTCGAACCGGCGGTTTATTGCGATAGAGAAGCTGCCGAAGTATTATGAGATGATGAAGAGGCGGTTGATAAACGGCCTTCCCCAGGCCGCCTGACACGCCAGCCTGCGCTGGATACTGAAACGGACAATCCCCTAAGACCAAACGTCTCTAGGGGATTTTTTTACTTTTTTATTGACATAGCTCATTCGCCATGGAATATGATAGCCGACTTTTTATAAACAAGTGTTAATGCTCAGTTTTTTTGATTACCTAGAAAACGCAACCGGTTTTAGAAGTTTTCCAGGCGACGGTGTCGTACGGGTCATGCAAGTCCTTTTGGCCAACGAGCAGATTCCAGAGTCTGTCGACACTGTTCTTCGGTTCCGTAGTACCGCATAAACTCGATAATGCAATACCCTTTTTGAAATTGAATCCTATTTTGCTCCATAACTGCCTCTTTTTTGTATTTGGCGAAGAAAATATATAGTGGCATATATTCTCCGAAAGAGGCTATCAATGGCAGATAATCATATGATTTTTTTAAAAAAAGATATGTTCATCTTCGTTAAAATTCTAGCCACAAACTCAAATGCCGAATAGTCGGAATACAGAAAAGCCAGGAAAACAGGTGGGCAGTGCATGTTTCCCTTTCAGTATCCGTTTAATACTCGTTTCATCCTTAGTGGGCTTCTTAACAAACAGCACTTACATATTAAGAAAGATACCTCACTTCCTCCCTCCCTCCCTCCTTCCATTTGAAATTCAAAAACAAATGCTCTTGTTACCTATCAGATAAATGCGGCTATTTTTTCTGAGGAATATTTTTATTTTTTTTTATTTACTGTACCATATGTAAAGATTTTCTTCTTTTTTTTTAATTTATTTAATCTATGCCATTTTTGGATTCTATCATGACACCTCTCGCTAAAAGAATTATCGAAGAAGAAGATAAAGTTATTCTCC
>CAZLTI010000106.1:0-9665 GCA_964562335.1 uncultured Pseudomonadota bacterium
TCGAAGGCGTCCGTCAAATCGGGGAAATTCGCAGGCAGGATGACAAACCGGCTTTTTGCTTCAGCCAGGTTGCGAATAGGTCAAGACCCTCTCCGGTCTTTGCCGATACTGGGAAAACGGTGATTTGAGGATTGACTTTTTTGGATAGCTCGATACAGGTCCTAAGATTGAAATCGAGATAGGGGATGAGATCTATCTTATTGACGAGCAGAACGTCGGCCGTCAGCATCAGATCCGGATATTTTACCGGTTTGTCTTCTCCTTCGGGGCAGCTTACGATGGCGACTTTCAGGTCTTCGCCCAAATCGTAGGCAGTCGGGCAGACCATGTTGCCGACATTTTCGATAATAAGGAACTTTCGGTCTTTTAGGTCTATTTTGTGAAGCGCCCGATGAATCATTTCGGCATCCAGATGGCATGCGGCACCGGTATTGATCTGCAGTGCGTCGGCTCCGGCTGCTTTTATTCTCTTCGCATCGTTGTCGGTCTGTTGGTCCCCTTCGATTACATACACGGGAAATTCCGCGCCGTAGTCGGATATCAGCTTTTCCAGTATGGCAGTTTTGCCGGAACCCGGAGCGCTAATCAAATTCATCGTAAATACACCCTGGGCTTTTAGATGCTCCCTGTTGTGCCTTGCAGTTTGATTGTTTTTATCAAGAATGTTTCGTTTAACGTCGATTTCCCGTGCACTGCCGGTTTTCTGCTCCTTTTTGTCGCGATCGTGGCGATGGCCGCAATCTCCGTGGGAGTGGCCGCGATCGCGGCGATGCTTCATCGGTTTTCCATCGATTTTCACTTCGTCGACTTCCGCACAGCCGCATTCTAAACACATCATTCCACCGTGATCGATCGTATTTGCAACTCCTGCCCGGACAGGGCTTTGGCAAAATTGCCGCACCGGTCGCAGATCAGAAACTCTTCGCTCTCGAAAATGCGGCCGCAAGACAGGCATTCGCCTTTTAGGGGGGTCGTTTCGATTTCCAACACTGCCTGCTCCGCGATCGTATCCTTTGCTACCATTTCGAAAGCGAATTCCAGCGAATCGACAACGACTCCGGATTTGGCCCCGATCGTAAGCGATATTTTGCCGATCCTACTTGCCTTCTCTTCCTTTGCCGTTTTCAGAGCAACGTCCATGATGCTCATCATGATAGATACTTCGTGCAAGGCCGCTTCCTGATTTCTATTTTACAACGGTTCCACAACAAAGATGATGATGGATCTTTCCGCAGGCTACTTCCAGAACCTCCGAAAGACCCCAAAACAGAACGTTCCCTAACAAATCCTTGGGAGCTGTTCTCCAGAGGGCATATCGACTATTCGTCTGGTGCCGATTGCAGTCTCCAAAACTACCCTTCCAGGATGCCTGTCTACAACTCTTCCGATGATAGACGACTCGGCTCCTTCGGGACAGGACCTCATCGTTTGCAAAACCACATCGGCATGGGCTTGCGGAACGATAACGACCACCTTTCCCTCATTGGCAATATAAAAGGGGTCCAACCCCAAAATAGAACCGATAGCCCGCACCTGTTCGCTGATCAAAATGGAGTTTTCCTCGATTTCGATGCCGACGTTACCCGATTCCGCTATTTCGTTCAGTGTCGCGGCAATTCCGCCTCTCGTAGGATCCCGAAGGACGTGTACATGCTCCGTCGTCTCCAAAATCGCCCCGATGAGTCCGTTGAGGGCGGCACAATCGCTTTGTATGTCGGACTCGAATTCCAAACCCTTGCGTTTGGTCATTACCGCGATCCCATGTTCGGCGATTCTCCCGTTTAGCAGGATAGCGTCTCCCGGCCTTGCGTTTCGGGGAGAGATGTCGACTTTCTCCCTGACGATTCCCAAACCCGACGTATTGATATACAAACCGTCGGCGCTGCCGTTCTCGACAACCTTGGTATCTCCCGTTACCAAAAGGACTCCGGCTTTCCTGGCCGCCTCGCTCATGGTGCGCAAGATATCTTCCAGTAGAGAGATCGGAAACCCCTCTTCCAGAATGAATCCGGCAGAGAGGAATTTTGGATCGGCGCCACACATGGCAATATCGTTTACCGTGCCGTTGATGGCCAGATCGCCGATATTTCCACCCGGAAAAAAGAGAGGTTTTACGACAAAGGTATCCGTGGAAAAGGCCACTCTTTTATTGTCGAGATCCAATATCGCGCCGTCGTGAACCTCCTCCAGGTAGGCGTTGGCAAAATGAGGGAAAAAATGGCTCCGAAAAAGTTCTTGCGACAGTTTCCCGCCGCTTCCATGGCCAAGCTTGATTTTTGCGATTTCTCCCATCGTTCCTTTTTTCGACCCTCGGTTTGCCTGCCGTGGCATTTTACCACTTGCGATAGGCACCGGGAGTGTTGGCGACCTCTTCGATCAGCTTTAGGTTTTCGACTGCTTCCTTTTTATCGAGAACATTGATGGCAAAACCGGCGTGAACGATAACGTAATCGCCAACTTTCACCTCAGGGACCCAATCGACGCAGACATCTTTTCGAATTCCGCTGAAATCCACTTTTGCCATTAGCATAGGACCTTGGTCGTTCAGCTCCTCGATTTTTCCTGGAACCGCTAAACACATAGAGTCTCCGGTTGACAGAGTTCAACGTTATAGAGAAATTTTGCCGCCTCGATACCGTATCGAACCGCATGAATGGGGATTGATTTTCTTTGGTCTTCCTTGAGCAACGAACGATTCAAGGAGGCCATTGCATGGGAAGAGAGAGTATTCCAATAACGGATTAGGTTCAAGCTGTTTTGTCGCCGCTCGGATAGGAGGAGTCGGCCAAAGCGATCTGCCGGAGGAAGATATCGAGTATCCGAATCCACTTCGTAGAATGGGAAGGACAAGTTCCGCAAGGGAGGCGGGATCGGGGCGGGCAGGGAAGGCGCAGGAAAAATGGGATGGATTGTCGGACGGTTTTTTAGGCGCGGGAAGGAGTACAGTAAAATCGATAAAAAAATTCTAGTTGAAATGTACGGCGAGATGTGGCACCATCCCTCATCGTTATCGGGAATGCGGTTAAGAATATGCTGTATTTTCAGTATGTTAATTTAATCAAAGTGCCTTTTATGGCGAGAGCGGCTTCGACAGCGCTCTATTTATTGAGGAGACGCGGTACTCCTCAGTTTTTTGTTTCCTAATTTTGGGAGGAGATAGGTATGATTCGAGGGAGAAACATGCTTGCTGGAAAAGAGGTCGGAAGAAGGGACTTCCTGAAACTATCTACAAAAGTCGCAGCGGTGCTGGGGATCTCCCCGGCATTCGTACCAAAGATATCGACGGCGATGCAGGCCGAGGAGAAGCCAGCCGTTATCTGGCTGCATTTTCAAGACTGTACGGGCTGCACCGAAACATTGCTGAGAGCGGAAGGTCCCGACTTAGCTTCGGTCATTTTGGACGTTATCTCGTTGGAATACCATGAAACGTTGTTCGCTGCCGCAGGCCATCAGATTGAGGAGCAACTGCATGCGGCAATGGAACGGTACAAAGGGAAATATGTCCTGGTAGTGGAGGGATCGATTCCAACCAAAGAGAACGGCATATACTGCCAGATCGCCGGAAAAACTGCCGTCGACATCCTAAAAGAGGCTGCTGCCGGCTGTGCGGCCATTATTTCTATAGGTTCCTGCGCATCATGGGGTGGTCTTCCGTCGACGGGACCCAATCCCACCGGAGCGGTAGGAGTTGGCGAAATCGTTAAGGACAAGCCGATTCTCAACATTCCCGGATGCCCTCCCAATCCCTACAATTTCCTCTCTACGGTTGTCCATTACCTGCTTTTCAAGAAGATTCCGCCTGTCGACGGAGAGGGACGGCCGGTATTTGCGTATGGCAAATTGATTCACGATCAGTGCGAACGACGCGGACACTTCGACGCCGATAGATTTGCGGACGAATTCGGAGACGAAGGTCACCGAAAGGGATACTGTCTGTACAAGCTTGGTTGCAAAGGACCGAGCACTTTCGGCAACTGCCCGGAGGTCGGTTTCAATAGGGAGAAAACCTGGCCCGTCAATGTCGGACATCCCTGCTTTGGCTGTATCGAATCCAAGGTGGGATTTACCGTGCCGCTGCACGACATCTCCGAAGTGTTGAGTCCGGATCCGCCGCAAACGTACGCACATATCCAAGAGACTCGAAACAGACCGATCGGCATTGCCGCAGCGGGCGTGGTTGGGGCCGCTATCGGCGCCGTTGCTGCCGGAGTTGCCGTAAAGGCTAGAAATCTGCCTGGAGAGGAGGAGTAAACATGGGAATGAAACGAAGAAGCTTTCTCAAGGGCCTGGCCGGTGTCGGAGCAGGATTGACTGTCGCTCCGGCGTTTCCCGGAAACGCTGAGGCCAGGGAGGCAAAAAAGGTTACCGACGATCATGTCGGAATGCTTTACGACGCTACCAAGTGTATCGGATGTAAGGCATGCGAGGCTGGTTGTAAGGAAGCCAACGGCCTCCCCCCGGAATTGGACCCAACCGGAACGTACGATGCGCCGCGCGATCTTTCCATTCACACGTACAACATCATAAAACTGTATAGGGACGACGAGACCGGAGAGACCTCTTTCGTCAAAAGACAGTGCATGCATTGTGTCGATCCGAATTGTGTCTCCGGATGTCCGACCAGCGCCTTGAACAAGGAGACGAACGGTATCGTGTCGTATGACAAAGATGCCTGCTGCGGTTGCCGATATTGTCAAATGAACTGTCCGTACAACATCCCGAAGTACGAATTCAACGACAGTTACGGCGAGATAAAAAAATGCGAACTGTGTCGCACAACCAATCTCGCTATGGAGGGAGAGCCGGGATGCACGAAATCCTGTCCGGCCGGTGCCGTGATTTTTGGCAAAGTGAAAGAGCTGCTTGCCAAAGCCAGAAGACGCCTTCAAGAGTCGCCCGATCTTTATGTCAATAAGATTTATGGCGAAAAGGATGGCGGCGGCACGTCGGTACTGTATTTGTCGAACGTTCCTTTCGACAAACTTGGCTTACCGACACTTCCAGAGTATTCGCAGGCCAGTCTGCAAGAGGGAATTCAGCATAGACTTTACAACTACCTCGCATGGCCTGGTGTCGTTTATGCAGCCTTAGCCGGTATTGCCTATAAAAACCGTTCTGGACAAAAGGGGGATTGATGGAACATGAAAAACCGCTGGGTGGAAAGATTTTTACCGCACCTGCCGCCTTCCTGTCCCTTTTATTCCTGATATGTCTCTATTTTCTGGTAATTCGGTATATCGGCGGTATTGGACCCGTCTCAAACCTGACCGACAATCAGTCATGGGGAGTTTGGAAGGTATTGGGTGTCTTTGTTGGAGCGGCATTTGTCAATGGTGGTTACGTCACGGCGTTGCTTGTCTATATCGTCAACCGAGGGCAGTACCATCGTTTTGTTAGGCAAGCGGTTCTATTTTCGCTGTTGGGATACTCGATCGCTGCAACGTCGCTGGTTTACGACACCGGTCGATATGTCAACCTGTTGAATTTCTTTATTCCAAAATATATGCAGTACAACTCGGCTCTGTTTGAAGTTGGGGTCTGTATTACCGCATATATCGTTATTCTAGCAGTCGAATTCCTACCTGCTTTTTTGGAAAAATTCATGCCCGAAGGGAAAGCGTCGACCAACCTGGCAGGGAAAATTCACCATTTCCTGAATAGAATTTTGTTTTTGACCATCGCTTTTGGCGTAGTTCTGCCGACCATGCATCAATCCGGTCTTGGCGCTCTCGCCCTGCTGATGGGACAAAAGATCAGTCTTCTGTGGCAAACGCCATGGGTCTCCTTTCTCTATGTCGTCTCCTCCATTTTTATGGGTCTTTGCATTGTTGTCATCGTTGATATTCTTTATCATCAGGACAACTTGAGAGACAGGGAATATGTCGGGCTGATGCACACCCTGCTGAAAATCGGCAACTATATTGCGATTTTCTGGATTGCATTTAGATTTGAAGAGATCGTCCGACAAGGTGGCGCCGCTTTGTTATTCGATGTCGGATTCGAATCCCTTTTCTTCTGGCTGGAGATGATTCTGGTTGCGATCGGAGTTGTTATGGTTCGAAAGGCGAATGCCAGAAGCCTGTTTATGGGTGCAAGTTTTCTCATGGCGGGCGGTCTGCTTTACCGAATAAACACCTATATCATCGGCTACGAAGGTGCGCCGGGAGTTACCTACTTTCCCACGGCACCGGAAATGATGATTTCAATCGGCATGTTTGCATTGCAATTCTTGATTTTCATTACTCTAGTCAAGATTTTTCCAGTCATCAATCGAGGTTAGCGGGAGGGAACAATATGGGTAAAATCGTTACGATAGATCCGATCACACGGATAGAGGGCCATCTAAAAATCGACATAGAGGTGGCGAATGGGAAGGTTACCAACGCCTGGTCGTCCGGAACGATGTTTCGAGGAATCGAGCTGATTCTGCAGGGGAGAGATCCGAGAGAGGCATGGCTGTTCGCACAAAGATTCTGTGGAGTTTGCACGACCGTTCACGCAATTGCATCGGTCAGAGCGGTCGAGAACGCCTTAGGACTGGAAATTCCGAAGAATGCGCAATATATCAGAAACCTGATCATGTCTGCGCACGCAATACACGATCACATTGTCCATTTCTATCATCTGACGGCCTTGGACTATGTCGATGTCGTTTCGGCAACGAAAGCGGATCCGAAGGCGGCTGCGGACCTGGCCCAAACCATCTCGTCGTGGAGAAGAAATACCGTTCATGAGTTTAAAGCCGTCCAAGACAAGGTAAAGGCGGTGGTGGCCAGCGGCCAACTCGGTATCTTCTCCAACGGATACTGGGGGCACAAAGCGATGAAATTGGCTCCGGAAGTCAACCTGATTGCCGTTGCCCATTATCTTCAAGCTTTGGAATTCCAAAGAAAGATCAACGACTGCGTAGGGCTGCTCGGAAGTAAGACGCCCCACATCCAGAACCTGGCGGTCGGTGGCGTTGCAAACGCAATCAACCTGCATGACGAAACCGCACTCAACATGACCAGGTGTATCTTGTCGACGTGGCCGCAGTTGGCGGATTCTACCTGGATTGGGCGAAATACGGATCCGGGGTTACCAACTACATGTCGGTGCCCGAATTTCCGGTGGATGAAAAAGGTACGCAGTTCGATGCCAAAGGCGGTGTAATCATGGGCGGAGATCTCTCCAAGGTGCAGGAGATCACCTCCTTTAACGACTCCTTTTTTGAGGACAACGTCAAGGAATCCATTGCCAGATCCTGGTATGACGGCGACTGGTCCAAACATCCCTACGAGGAGTCGACGGAACCGAAATACACCGGTTTCGACCACAACAAGGAGTACTCGTTCGTGAAGGCTCCCCGCTTCAAGGACGAGCCGATGCAGGTCGGCCCCTTGGCCCAGATTCTCGCCGCATATGCGCTAGGCGACGGACGCACGAAGAAATATGTCGGTGCCGCAGTCGATACCATCGAGGCTATTCACAAGGTTAGGATACCTCTGGGAGCGCTTCATTCGACGTTGGGACGCGTTGCAGCCAGAGCAATTCGTTGTGCCGTCATTAACGATATGGCTCTCAAACATTGGAACGACCTCATCAATAACATTAGCAAAGGGGATACGGAGTACTACAACAAACCGGTCTTCCCGAAAGGCGAGATTCAAGGATTCGGTTTCCACGAGGCACCGCGAGGTACTCTGTCCCATTGGGTCGTGATAGAGAACGGCAAGATCAAGAACTATCAGGCGGTCGTGCCTTCGACCTGGAACGCCGGTCCTAGAGACGGTGCCGGCAAGAAAGGTCCCTATGAAGCCTCCTTGATCGGCAACCCGATAGCGGATTCGAAACGACCTCTCGAGGCATTGAGAACAGTCCATAGCTTCGATCCCTGCCTTGCTTGCGCAATTCACGCTTTCGACCCGGATGGAAACGAATTGGGGGTTGTCGAAGTAGATGTCTAACCAACAGGTTGTGATCCTGGGAGTCGGCAACGTTCTGCACGCGGACGACGGAATTGGGGTCAAGACGTTACAATATCTCGACTCCCAATACGAATTCCCCGAAGGAGTGACGCTTGTCGACGGAGGAACGGTCGGCGCGCAATTGGATGTTTCAATCGCGAATAAGGATTGGGTTATCGTCATTGATGCGCTGGCTGTGGAGGGAACTCCGGGAGAGGTGAGAGTCCTAACCGGAGGAGATCTCGTCGATAGGCAGGGAGCGACGAGAATGTCTCCCCACCAGGTCTGCTTTTTGGATTTGATTCAACTTTTGAAGATAGAGGGGACTCAACCAAAAAGGCTTGATCTCGTGGGCATCGTTCCCGGTAGGATCGAAGAGTTTGCCAAAATGACCTCCGCAGTCGATCATGCTATGGACGAAGTGGTGGATACGCTTCTCGAAATGCTGAAGGCGGAGGATATTCTCCCGCTAAAACGCGACCCGGCGTTGAAACCGAACTATTGGTGGCTCTAGTCGGCGCCTTCTTTTTTTCTCCGGCCCGAACGAGGATCGACTCGCATTTGATGCTACCGTTTACCTTCGTTCGAGCCAAGTCCCCCCTCCCCTTTCCCGCCTCTCTTTCTCCTCGAACCGAAAACCGCAAAACTGGAGAAACAGATGAAAAACGAACCTTGGGTTTACGCGGGATTTTGGCTGAGAGTTTGGGCCACGATAATCGATGCAGTTTTGGAGACGATTGTCATCCTACCGATATTACTTGGGATTTATGGTACCGACTATATTCTTGATCCTGAAAACACGGGTGGAGTATGGGATGTTTTGCTATCATGGGTAGTACCGGCATTGGCGATAATTGCATTTTGGATCTATAAATCCGCAACACCCGGCAAAATGGTCATTAAGGCGAAAATTATCGATGAAAAAACAGGGAACAAACCATCCAACGCTCAGTTTATCGGTAGATATTTCGCCTATTTTGCCTCCATTATCCCGTTAGGCTTAGGTTTCTTTTGGGTGGCATTCGATAGGAAAAAACAGGGATGGCACGATAAATTGTCCGGCACGGTCGTTGTACGGGAAGGGGCGGAGCGGGTTAACGACGGCAAAAATTCCGGGATACGGGGTGTGCATCGTGAAAGTCGTTCCTGACTGACTGCGTTCGCGCTAGGTCGGCGTAATACGGAAAACGAACGACTGTTCCGAAGCCGCTTGCATAATAGGGTCGGACCACAATATTATATTGATATTATACTATCTTGCATAATAGGGTCGGACCACAATATTATATTTATATTATACTATATATTTTTTGATATATAGTATTATTTTGTTTTAAAACTGTATTTTTACCGTATAAAAATACAGTATAAATAATTGCATGGTTTTCCTTTCTGCGATTTTTCCTTTTGCACGCCATGCGAACGGATCGGCAATTCACAATATCTTTTTTCTCTTGTGCTGGAAGCGACGATGTACGAAAGTGGCGGAAGAAGGGGGCGTTTTCCGTCATTTCCTACAATCGCGTTTTTATAAGCGGAGAGTATCGACATGACCGACCAGGAGCTTAAGAATCTTATCGCCGACAATTTTAGGGCGATTAGGGAGTTGCGTGCGTCGCAACAGCAGACCGGCGAGCAGCAGCAACAGACCGACGAGCAGATCAAGGAGCTGCGTGCGTCGCAGCAACAGACCGACGAGCAGATCAAGGAGCTGCGTGC
>CAZLTI010000106.1:9675-10071 GCA_964562335.1 uncultured Pseudomonadota bacterium
GTCGGCGTAATACGGAAAACGAACGACTGTTCCCAAGCCGCTTGGTTTTAGTTCCGAAGTGCAACTGTCGGTCGGTTTATGGCAAAACAGGCAGGACCGGCTCTTCCAAAACCTGCCAGGGGTCGCGGATTTTCAAAAATCGTCGGTCCGACCGGGAGGGAGAGCGCAGATTCCATAAGGGCGCCAAGAGAGACACTCTTTCACCAGACGCCGGATATACGACCGCATCTTAATTCTGTTTTTTCGTAAATTTAGACTTGACAATCGGGAGGAACCATATACGACCCCCAAGTTTTAATCCTGTTTTATTCCATAACCGTATCCTGTCCGATTTGATAAAGAGAATATACATAGCGCATATGTTCTCCGACAGGGGCTGTCATTGGCAGATAATCC
>CAZLTI010000107.1:0-10021 GCA_964562335.1 uncultured Pseudomonadota bacterium
CCGGTAAAAAGTCGAAAATTGCGCGGAATGACGGTTCTGGGACTTTTTACCGCTTCGTCAAAGCTGCGGAGACGAAAAATCCCTTCCAAAATTCAAACGGAGATATAGTTATGAAAGCGAAACTGCTGGCGATATTCTGCATTTCGGTTTTTTTCGGTCTGAACGTCGGTGCCGTCGAACTGAGGCATGACAACGACTATCTGCTGGAAACCGGACAGTATGCCGAAGACTACCTGTACCTGGGCGAATCGCTCGATTTTCAGGGTGCGGCAAAAGACCTGTTTTTTGCGGGGGAGAGACTCGATTTCTCCGGAAAGATCTCTGCGGCTTTGCATGCGGCCGGGGAAACGGTGAATATGCAAGGGACCGTAGGCAACGGCATCAAGGCGGTAGGGCGCAACATCGCCGTCGTGGGAGACGTTACGGGCACCAGTTTCATTGGCGGGCAGCATGTTGAGATCGATCGGACGAGCCGCGTCGATGGAGACCTTTTTATCGGTGCGAGGGAGGCGGTTCTCCAAGGAGAGATTACCGGCGATCTTTATGTCGGAGCCGGGGAGGTCTCCATCCAAAACGAAATTCACGGGGACGTGAAGGCCTACGTCGGGAAAATTGCCATTGCCGAAAACGGAAAAATCGTAGGAAATCTGACCTACCGTTCCGATCAGGAGCTTACGGAGGAAGAGCTGGCAAAGGTAACGGGGGAGGTCAAATTCGAAAGGAAGGATCATCGCTATTTCGATACGGAGCGTGCAAAGTCCCTTTTTGGCAAGTTCACCTGGTTGGCTCTGCTGTTCAAGCTCTCCTTTTTGGCAGTCGGATTGCTGCTCCTGCTCTTTCCCGCTACCAGATTTTTGGAACGTCGCTACACTTTGCGGGAAGTTCTCGGAAATGCTCTTTGGGGTCTTATTCCCATTTTCGTCTATCCGACCGCTATCGTGGTATCGGTAGTCCTCCTGCTTACTTTGCCTTTGGCTGTCTCCCTGCTTTTGCTTTTTGTTCCCCTGATCCTGGTGACGAAAATGCTCGGAGTCACGATAGTCGGGAGCTATCTGGCGGGCGTGTTCAAAATCGGCAGCAACAGCCGCTTTCTGTACTTCATTCTTGGCGGAGTTTTATATACGGTCGTCAGTTTCATTCCCCTGTTGGGTTTCCTGGCGCTGGCTTTCGTATCAAGCATCGGATGCGGCGTACTGCTTTCCGCACTTATCGATAAAAAACTTGTCTAATACTCCTCGGCACTCGCTTTTGCGAGTGCCGCAAGGAATATTTGCCATCCCATTTCGAATGCCTTACACTTAGCCCTCTTTCGGCACATGCCCGTTCCTTTATCGAAGACTCGATCCGCATGTTCCGCCTTCTGCCAATTCCGGCCATTCGAAAAGGCCGATCCTCTTTAATTCGACCACGGGAGTCGACCGGTTTGTCTTCGCGTTTTGATCTTGTTCTTTCGGACGTATCGTTCTCGTATGCCAAAGAGCCGGTGTTGGAGAACGTCACCTTCAAAATCGAGCGGCTCGATTTCGCCACCGTCGTCGGTCCCAATGGCAGCGGCAAAACGACCCTTCTGAAACTGCTCGCCGGACTGGAACATCCTGCAAGCGGCACCATCCGGGTATTGGGACAAAGCCCCCGGAGATCCAGACTCTCGATCGGCTATATGCCGCAATTTGCCAAAATCGATATGGACTTTCCGGTTACGGTTCTCGATTTTGTGCTGATGGGACGGCTGGGAGACAGCCTGTTCGGATGGTATTCCAAAAGGGACCGCGAATTTGCCCGCAAAGCTTTGCAGGAGGTCGCACTGGAGGGATTGGCGCAGAAGCAGGTCGGCCATCTGTCGGGAGGTCAACGCCAGAGAGCGCTGTTGGCAAGAAGCCTATGCTGCGATCCGAAACTGCTGCTTCTCGACGAGCCCACCGCCAATATCGATCCGACCGTTGAGGAGTCGCTTTTCGGCATACTGGAAAAACTCAACGAAAGAATGACGATCGTTCTCGTATCGCACGATTTGGGATTCGTATCGCAGATCGTGAAAAGCGTTATCTGCGTCAACCGGAAGGTGGCGGTCCATCCTACCAGCGAAGTCAGCGGCTCCATCATCAAAGAGCTTTACGAAAGGATCTGCGGATGATCCGGCACGACCATCGATGCAGCGAAGATGGACACTACCATGGTTGATTTCTGGAACACTTTGACGGATCCGGATTTCGGTTTTCTCAGATTGGCCCTGCTTGTCGGGGTTTTTTCCAGCTTTACCTTCGGTATCGTCGGCACGTTTGTCGTAGTCAGAAGGATATCTTATCTGGCAGGCGCGATCTCCCACTGCGTGTTTGGCGGAATCGGCGCCGGGCTGTACCTCCGGCATGCGGTCGGCTGGTCCTGGTTCGATCCGGTCTTCGGCGCTACGCTTGCGGCACTGGCTGCCGCCGTAATAATCGGACTGGTCAGTCTTTATGGCAGGCAGAGGGAGGATTCGGTCATCAGCGCAATATGGGCGGTCGGCATGGCGGCCGGTCTGCTTCTTATCGACAGGGTTCCCGGTAGCTTCGACATAGCGAGCTACCTGTTCGGAGATATTCTGCTGATTTCGGAAACGGACGTCTATCTGGTCGTCGTTCTTGGCTTTCTTGTCGTTGCGTCGGTTTCGTTGTTCTACAACAAGCTGGTCGCAATCTGCTGCGACGAGGAGTTTTCGCGTCTGCGAGGCGTCAATACGGCATTCTACTATCTATTTTTACTGTGCATTACCGCCCTGTCGGTCGTACTGCTTGTGCGGGTCGTGGGGGTTGTGATGGTGATCGCACTGCTTACCCTGCCGCCCGCCGCCGCCAGCCGGTTTTCGACCGAACTGCGGCAGATGATGTTTCTTTCCATTGCCCTCTGTATCCTTTTCGTAGTCGGCGGACTGGCTCTCAGCTATATCTACGGCCTCTCCAGCGGACCGACGATTATTTTGGTCGCCGGAGCCGTCTATCTGGGCGTCGTCGTTTTCAAGAGAAGAAGCTAGAGCGGCATTCGAGAGGAGCTATGTACGGGCGTTTGCCCGTCCGGTATCATAGTTCGATGGCAATGGCGCCGAAGAATGTAATGTCCATGTTCTGGGGACCCTGTGTTTGATTCTCCACGAATCCAAACTCCAGGCAGGCATTGGAAGAGAAAAGCCAGCGCATCCCCAACCCGATTTCCATAATTTCATTGCCGAGACTGGACGGACTGTCTTTCGGATACGGGCTGGTATAGCGCATCAATTGCGTCAAGACATCCCAGCTATTGCCTGCATCCCAATTGATGCCGGCAAACAGATAGGAAATATAATCCGGAGAATTTTCAAACAGGGATTTTTTCACTTCGGCGACGGCGATCGCAGTATGCAGCGACCAGGAGGCGAAGCGAGTGCTGAAGTTCAGGCTTGCGACCCCGTCGTTGAAATACTTATGGTCCTCGTCGGGATCGTCGTTTGCTTCGTTGATCTCCTTCTCAATGTAGTAGTCGCCAAAATTGGAAAGGAAGCTCAAGGAGAGAGCGCTGTAGTCTCCTTGCGACAGCCCGAATTTGAGCCCCAGGGTCACGGACTCCTTACGGTAGCGATGGGAGGTTTCGGTCAATTTGAAAACCAACTCTCCGGTTTCGTTGTCGATAACGTAGAAAGCAAGTTTGTTGCGACTCGTTCGATCTCTGTTCTGATTGCCCAAATCGAAACTGAAATGGAAATTTTCGGTCATCGAGTCCAAATGGCCGCCGTTGAAGACAATGTCCCGATAAATTAGCTGCACTTCCAAATCCTCCAACAGACCCAAATGGAGTCTGGCAACTCTTCGATGGGATTCGCCGTCGATATAGACAGAATAGCCCTCGTAGCCCTCCGTTTTGAACTGATCGGGCTCTGCATCCTCGCTGTACCTCTTTTGGGAATTTCCGCTAAAACCGTAGGAGTTGGTTTCGAGATAGGTGATTTGGAAAAGAAAGTCTCCCTGCGGAAGAACAAAGGCCGAGTCCGGAAGAAATGTCGTACTCAAATACATGATCGGATACTGCGGGCCAAGTAGGAGAGGGCGGTCCAGGCTGCGGTTGTTTGCGAAGAGACTAAAATCGGCGAATAGCGAAACCGCGAATAGAAACGGCAGAATCCGCTTCGTCAATGCTTGATTTATCGATTTAATCACAATCTTTTTGTGGTCGTTCTTTGAATTCATCCTGCCTGCTTGCGATTTGTACCTTTGCGAAGATGCATCGGCGGGCGCATCTTCCGGTTCGGCCGCAATATTTCGGGCAGGACAGGGTTGCAGACGATTGTTGGTTGTCCCACTGCGGAAAACAAAAACAAAAAGTGTGCCTTCCGGCGGAGCATTTCGGCTCAAAGAGGCACAAGATTTTTTTTTGCGGAAGCCATACATGGCAAAAAAATCGCATTGCAGTGGGCCGATCGGTAAACGGGACGGTCGTCCCGAAGAGTGCCGATTCCGATAACTGCACCTAATTCCTCCGAACTTGGATGGCTATGCGAAAAACGGGAGCGCAAATAGGAACTATCGTTCTTGCGGCGGTAATATGCGGGCTGGTCGGTTGCAATGCCTCTAAAGGCATCTATCCGGATCGAAAACGCAGCTTCCATACGCCTTCGAACTGGAAAAAACCGATAGCGGCCGAAAGTCGGCGAACTCCCATCCAAAACGGCAAAGGCGCTTCCGCAAAGTCTCCGACTATCCGCACGGAAACCGCATTCGCGAGCGGAAGCGGATCGAAGGACGGGGGACGGAACCGATTGCGCGCATCTGCGGAAAGGGAGCAGATGGACGGCTACGCCTCCTGGTACGGTCGGGATTTTCACGGAAAACTGACCGCAAACGGGGAGCGTTACAACCAGAACGAAATGACGGCCGCTCATAAAATTCTGCCGATGAATTCTATCGTCAAAGTAACGAACGTGGAAAACGGGAGATCGGCCATCGTCCGAATCAACGACCGCGGCCCCTACAAAAAGAACCGCATTATCGATCTGACCAAAAAGGCGGCCAAGATATTGGGTTTCGAAAAACAGGGAACGGCAAGGGTTTCCCTGGAAGTTCTCAGCTATCCGAAGGACTTCGACCACTCCCAAGGGCTGAAACCCTACAAGCAGGTCGTAGTGCAGGTGGCCGTATTTAAGGATATCGACCGTGCGGATCGCCTAAAGGCAAAGCTGCAAAAGCGATATGCCCGAATTCCATTCCTGGTGGACCGCAGCCGCAACGGACGCTTTTCGGTAGCGGCAGGGCCTTTCGACAAAAGAAGCAGGGCGAAGCAGTTGGCAAATGCGTTACAATCGGACGGCGTGTCGGGATTTGTCAGAAGCTACCGAAAATAGCCGTCCCCGTTGGCCGCGAACCTCTCCAACCCCGTTATGCTGTCCGAGCGATGAAATCCATTCGGCACGACAACGAGAAAAGCGAGAATGTAACGTACCGGAAAAACTCGGAAAGAGCGTCGGGAGACCGGTCGGTTGCGGAAATTTGGCATGTATCGAAACGGGTTATGAAAAGCATACGACATGGTGCCGAAATGTGGCTGCTGCATCTTTTTATCTGCCTGGTGGCGATTGTCTCGTGTGCGCTTCCGACGGCAGCGGATCCCGTGGTGAAACCGGAACAGGGCTATAGCGAGTTTTTTTCCGAAATCGAGAATTTTTTTCTGTTTCGGCCTATATTAATGAAAAGGGCCTTTTACGGCATGTCGGTTTTGCAAGGAGACCCGAAAGTCGCCAGATTTCATATCGAGAAGGAAATATTTTCCTGCGGAGCAGGTGCGGCGGCGTATACCAACTGTCCGATCGGCCGTTTTAAAACGAAGAAAAGGCAACAGAAAGTTTCGAATGCAATTAGAGTCGCCGTCAATATTTCTCGCATCGAGAGCCGAAAATACAAGAAGGGCATGAAAGTGGTCTCTCTTTTTTGGAATCCGACTTTACTGGTACCGCCTGCTTTGGATATTCGAGAATTCCTTTCCCTGCTGAATGTCGCCAAAGAGTCGAAGTATTTTCAAATTGAGGAATCGCTCAAACGGATCCGATTCAATGCCGTTTTCCAAAGAAAAATAGAACTGGTGTTGGACGCGACCCTGGCCGACAATCTAATCGGAAGTCAAAGAAGCTGCGAAAGAGAGGGAAGGTCCGACCGGTGGAAATGCATGGATTCGGCAAGCGGAGTGTACAGCACGATTCCCCTTGATCGTAGAGATCGGTTCACCTTTGTTTTGGATTCGTCGGATTTCGACATTTTGGACGAAACGGGCAGCTTCACGATATTTTTGAAAGCCACTCGGGTAAAAATCAATCAGCAACACTTTGCAGTAAGAAGCGAAAGGGTGCTGTAGCGGGAAACGGGATATGATAGGAATCATCTTGGCGGGAGGAAGCGGTTCCAGGCTTTGGCCTTTCAGTCGAACCATGTCTCCCAAGCAGTTTTTGAACCTCGGCTCGACTCACGAATCCCTGCTGCAGGAGACCTTCAAACGCATTAGCGCACTGGTCCGCAAGGATCGCACCTTTATCGTCGGATCGAAATATCACGAAGTGGAACTGGTCAGGCAGGTGCGTCAGGTATGCGAAAATTTCCCGATTGAGAACATTCTGCTCGAACCGATAGGGTGCAACACGGCACCGGCGATTCTCTGGGCGCTGTCCCACATACCCGAAAGCCTGCGGGACGAGCCGATCGTCATATTGCCTGCCGATCACCTGATTCAGCGGGAAAAACGATTTCTCGAATATTTGCAGAGGGGCCAGAGCTTGGCGAAAGAGGGTTTTATCGTAACGTTCGGCATCCGACCCGACCGGCTGGAAACGGGATATGGATACATCAAATCGGGCAAATCGGTCGGAACTGGCTATCGAGTGGAGCGGTTCGAGGAGAAGCCGAATCGGAAAAAGGCGGAGGAGTTCATTAGCTCGGAAGACTACAGTTGGAATTCCGGGATTTTCATGTCGACGCCGCGTGTACTGCTAAGCGAATACCGGAAGTTGTGCCCGACTCTTTTTTCATACTTTTTCGACAGTGATTTCAAACCACTGTCCGGCAAGGAGGAGGGAGAGGATACGGGGGAAAGATTTGAGCGAATCGATCCGATATCGATCGACTATGCCATTTTGGAGAAATCGGACAAAGTTGCGGTGATTCCAATGGATATCGTATGGAGCGATTTGGGAAGTTGGGAGAGTATCTACCGCATGAGCCGGAAGGATAGAAACGGCAACACCACACGCGGCAACGTAATTCTGCAGGACAGCAAAAACTGCCTGGTGTTTTCGGACAAGAGACTGATCACGTGCGTCGGACTCGAAAACGTCATTCTTGTCGAAACCGCCGACGCGCTGCTGCTGTGCGATCTAAAACGTTCGCAGGATGTCAAGAGACTTGTCGAAACGTTGAAGGAGGAGGAGAGGGGCGAGTATAAGTTTCATACGAAGGTCGTGCGGCCGTGGGGCAGCCACCAGGATATCTATCGGGGCAGCGGGTGTAAGATTCGACTGATGAAGATACTTCCGGGGAAAAGCATATCGACACACCGTCATTTTCACCGGAGCGAACACTGGGTTGTCGTCGAGGGAACGGCCAAGGTGTCCAAAGCGGGAAACGGTTTCTATCTGACGGAAAACGAGTCGACTTTCACGGCAAAAGCCACTCTTCACAGTCTAAAAAACCCCGGATCGGTCCCACTCAGGGTAATTGAGGTCCAACAGGGAGACTACATCGACGAAAACGATATCCACCGCCAGAAGTAAAGGGGCAAAAAAAAAGCCCCTTGCCTTTTGCCGGCAGGAGCCCTTTTTTCAATTTGCGCCGTGAGTTGTTCAAAGGAGGGCGGGTTACATCTCGATCACGAACTTTTCCGTTTCTTCGTTCCAGGTTACGAACAGATACCATGCCAGCAGGATCGCAATCACAATAGCCAAACCGACGACCCAAGGCACATGGTGCGGAATGAACGACTGCCTGCCGATCAGATCCGTAAAAGCGGATGACGCCCGCATTACCGCTTTCGTCAGAGAGTTGAAGGCCGCAAAAAATATCAGAGCGACGATCAACTTAATCTGCCCCTCTCCGGCCCGAAAGGCGCATCCGCTTCCGCATCCTCCGGCCAGAAGCATTCCGAATCCAAAAATCAATCCGCCAACCAGGCTGCCGAACCAAAAGGTGCTCGTGATATAGACGTTTTCGGCACGCAATCCCCCCCATTTCAACGCGCTGTAGCCCAGCATGGCGATGATGAGACTGACGATGACCGCTTTCGTTTTGTCGGTTTCTCCCGTCATGAACGGATCGCGGAATGCGGCTACAAAACACAATCTGCTCCTTTGGAATACAATTCCGATCATCACGGTGCAAAGCAGCAGTCCTCCCTTGGCCGTATAGGCATATAGGCCGTATGCGTATGCCACGGCCAGAGCCGCAAGAAGCGCGCAAACGCCGAAAATGGGTTGGACGAACCGCCAGTCGCGACCGCTTTCGGATCTCTTGCCGACGGAACCCGTGGTGAGATTCTCCATTTCCCAATAGAGATAGCGAATTCCCAAATTTGCGCCGATCAACAGACCGATCAGCATCGTCACTCCGCTAAAAGAGAGGGACGACAACGCTTGATAAAATCCGCCCAGATTGCATCCGCCTGCCATTGCCGAACCGATTCCCAGCAGGATTCCCCCGACGATCCCTTTGATCAGTTCGAGCCTCGGTGCGTTTTGAATTTTAAACTGCTTGCTCAACAGAGCCGAAACGAATGCTCCCCAAAGCAATCCGAATACCAAGATGGATCCCGTCGACGTTATGGCGGATACGGGCGCTTTTTCGTAAAATCCGACGGAATAGAACAGCCAGTCCGCCCAGTTTCTCAACCCGCCGACCACTCCCCAGGGCCTGGCAATGATAAACGTTATGATACTCAGAATCGCTAGCAGCAAGCCGGCGGTATGCGTCGACCACTGCTTCCCGAAAATGTTTTGATAGCCCTCTTTGACGACCTCGATCAGAACGCTGCTCCTCTTCTCTCCGTTACTCATGTATTCCTCCTAACATCCCTCTTCCTCCTCCTCTTCTTCCTCTTCCTCCATCTCCGAGTCGTCCGCCATCGCCTCTTCTACCGGCGTAGCGATCTCCGGAAGTTGTTCGAAGGTAGGAGCGTCTATGGGCTGCTGCCGGGAAGTAGAGCGATCTTCGGAGGTAGAAAAACGAGACCCCACCGAAGTCCCCGCCGAAAGCAGATCGCTGTTTTCTTTCGCCTCGACCTTTTCCGCCAATGCAAAAAGTACCGACTGATCGTAAAATCTCCAAGCCTTTTTCGATTCGGGGTCCGCAATTGTCGCCCTGCGGAAAAACTCCTTGGCATCCGAAAAGCGGCCTCTTTCGTATGCTTCCCGGCCGAATCGAATCATTTTGGCGCAGAGCAGCTTGTTCGGTACGAATACCGGATCGTCAGCCGCCAGTGCGTCAAACGACGGTACGTAGGCAGTTAGAAAAAAGGCGGCAAGCACAGCGGACAAAAATCGTAAGGCCATATTTCCCCCTATGTAAAAAAACGATTGGCGATCGGCAGTATTGTTACGTCGGCAGTATCGATACGACGGTTGAAACGCAGTCGGCAAATCCCAAAAACCGAAGTCGGGAAAAATTTGCACAAGCCTTTCCGAAGCGGATCGAACGGCATTTTCCCGTCGCAAAATTCTGGAAAATCGGAAAAAAGGGTTGGCAATACGCCAACCCTCTTGTGGGAAAACGAGGTGGGGAACGATACGGACCGACGTTTCTCCCGAGGGCAACCGAAGAGACGATCTCTATCGATCTATTGTGCGACCTCGGTAGCGGCTCGGCGATTCAACTTCCAGGCCTCTTCGCTGTGTCCGGTATCGAAAGGCTTCTCCTCGCCGTAGGAGACGATCCTGATATTCTCTTCCGGAAATCCCAGGCTGATCAGATACCGTTTGACTGCGTAGGCCCTTCTCTCTCCCAATGCCAGGTTGTATTCGTTGGAACCCCTTTCGTCGGCATGC